>NZ_CP024307.1:3595000-3967005 GCF_002944405.1 Sinorhizobium fredii
TCCCTCGCCGCTTCGACCAGAAAATCGCGTACGGCCCTCACCCGCGGCATCGCCATCAGGTCGCGATGGCAGATCAGCCAATAGGTGCGTTTCAGCTCGATCTCGTCCGGCAGCACGATCTCGAGATTGGCTTCGTTCTTGGCCATGAAATAGGGCAAGACGCAGAGGCCGAGGCCCTGACGCGCCGCCTTCAGCTGCGTCAGGATGCTCGAGCTCTGGAAATGGGCGCGCAGGCCCGGCTGGATCTCGCCGAGATAGTCGAGCCCGGGCGTGAAGATCATATCCTCAATATAGCCGACGAAGCGGTGCGAACTCAGGTCATTGCGCGTCCGGATCATCGGATGCCGGGCGAGATAGCTTCGCGCTCCATAGACATGCAGCGTATAGGGCGTCAGCACCTCGGAATGATAGGGGCCCGCCTTGGGCGCGGCGAGCGCCACGGCAATATCGGCCTCCTTGCGCGACAAGGACATGATCTGCTGAATCGCCACAAGCTCCAGCGAAATATTCGGATAGCGGCCGGCGAAGTCGGCAAGCCGGTCGGAAAGGAAGAAATTGCCGAAGCCCTCGAGCGTGCTCAGCCGCACGACGCCGCGCTGGGCGGTCATGCCGTCGCTGATGTCGAGCTGCAGCTGCTCCGTTTCCCGCTCGATCCGTTCGGCCGTCTCGACGAAGCGCTGGCCCATGCCGGTCAGCACGTAGCCACGCGGATTGCGTTCAAAGAGCTTGACCTTGAGGGCAAATTCCAGCCGGTCGATACGGCGCGAGACCGTCGCATGGCTGGTTCTCAAACGCCGCGCCGCGGTCGAAAGCTGGCCGGTGCGCGCCACCGCAAGGAAGAACTGCAGGTCGTCCCAGGTGAAATTCGGATTCATTCCGCCTCCCTTCTGTTCAAAAATGAACAGATGCTGTTTGCAATTTACGGTTTGACCTGCTTGCTTCCAAGTAGAATTTTCTGGATGTTAAACTTCGAGGCCAGCTGTTGAGGAGCATGTCTGGCCAAATTTGAACAGAGCGATACGAGAAACGGTCGGGGCCTCGAAAGGTCACCGCCGGGCCCTATGTGTTTGCGCATGACGGCCAGCATCACCCTGGACATCCTCGGGAGGAGGACAGATGAACAAGAAAGTGATCGCCACGCTTGCAATGCTGCTCGCCAGCAGCACCGCCGCTCTTGCCGACGCGTCCGACGGCAAGGTCAGGATCGGCATTCTGAACGACCAGTCCGGCGTCTATGCCGATTTCGGTGGCAAATCTTCTTATGAGGCGGCGCTGATGGCGGTCGAGGATTACGGCGGCAAGGTGTTGGGCGTCCCTATCGAAGTCGTGACCGCCGACCACCAGAACAAGCCCGATATCGCCTCCAACATTGCCCGGCAATGGTATGACACCGAGCAGGTCGACAGCATCATGGAACTCACCACCTCATCGGTGGCGCTCGCGGTACAGGCGATCTCGAAGGAGAAGAAGAAGATCGACATCGTCACCGGCGCGGCGACGACGGAGCTTACCGGCAAGCAATGTAGTCCCTATGGCTTCCACTGGGCCTATGACACCCACTCGCTGGCCGTCGGCACGGGCGGCGCGCTCGTCAAGCAGGGCGGCGATAGCTGGTTCTTCCTGACCGCCGACTACGCCTTCGGTTATTCGCTCGAGGAAAACACCGGCAACTACGTCAAGGAAAACGGCGGCAAGGTCGTCGGAGCGGTGCGCCATCCGCTGGCCACCACCGACTTCTCGTCCTTCCTGCTGCAGGCGCAATCCTCCGGTGCCAAGGTGATCGGGCTTGCCAATGCCGGTCTCGACACCTCGAACGCCATCAAGCAGGCGGCCGAGTTCGGCATCGTCCAGGGCGGTCAGCGCCTGGCGGCGCTGCTCTTCACGCTTGCCGAGGTCCACGGCCTCGGGCTCGAGGCGGCGCAAGGGTTGACGCTCACGGAGGGCTTCTATTGGAACCGCGACGCCGAAAGCGCCAAGTTCGGCAAGCGCTTCATGGAGCGCACCGGCAAGATGCCGAATATGGTCCATGCCGGCACCTATTCCGCCGTGACGCAATATCTGAAGGCGATCGAAAAGGCCGGCAGCGACGATGCCGACGCGGTCGCCAAGGAACTGCATGCAATGCCGGTGAACGACGTCTTCGCACAGAACGGCACCGTGGCGCCGAACGGTCGGATGATCCACGACATGTACCTGCTCGAGGTCAAGAAGCCGGACGAGAGCAAGGAGCCCTGGGACTACTTCAAGGTTCTGGCGACCATCCCCGGCAAGGAGGCCTTCATCGATCCGGCCCAGAGCGGCTGCGACCTCGTGAAATCCTGACCGGCGCCGAGCGATGAGCGTCGACGCGCCTCTTGAGAATGGAAGGCCGCGGGTGGTTCTGTCCGCCCGCGGTCTCCGCCGCGACTTCGGCGGCTTCACCGCCGTCAAGGACGTCGACCTTGACGTTCATCATGCCCGCGTGCATGCGCTGATCGGCCCGAACGGGGCCGGCAAGACCACCGTCTTCAACCTGCTGACAAAGTTCCTGCAGCCGACCGACGGCACCATCACGCTGCTCGGCGAGGACATCACCAACACCGCGCCGGACAAGGTCGCCCGCATGGGCCTGGTGCGGTCGTTCCAGATCTCGGCTGTGTTTCCGCACCTGACGGTCCTCGACAATGTCCGCGTCGCCCTGCAGCGGCCGAACCGGCTGGCGACCCAGTTCTGGAAACCGCTTTCGGCGCTCGACACCCTGAACGGCAAGGCCGATCAATTGATCCGCGCCGTTGGGCTCGAAAAGGAGCGCAATGCGGTGGCCGCCGATCTTTCCTATGGCCGCAAGCGCGTCCTCGAGATCGCCACGACGCTGGCGCTCGACCCGAAGGTCCTGCTGCTCGACGAGCCGATGGCCGGCATGGGCCACGAGGATGTCGGCATGGTGGCCGAAATCATCCGCGAGGTGGCGCGCGAGCGCGCCGTGCTGATGGTCGAGCACAATCTCTCCGTCGTCGCCACGCTCTGCCACCACGTCACCGTGCTGCAGCGCGGCGAGATTCTTGCAGAAGGCGATTATGCGACGGTGTCGGAGGACCCGCGCGTGCGCACCGCCTATATGGGCACGGAGGAGGCCTGAGATGAAACCGCTTCTCAAGGTCTCCGGCCTCAACGCCTGGTACGGCGAGAGCCACATCCTCCACGGCGTCGACATGACCGTCGGCGAGGGCGAGATGGTGACGCTGCTCGGCCGCAACGGCGTCGGCAAGACAACGACGCTGCGCGCCATCATGGGCATCGTGCGCGAGCGCAAGGGCGAGATTACCTTTGCCGGCGAGGACCTGATCCGCGTGCCGCTCCATCGCGTCGCCCACCGCGGCATCGGCTTCGTTCCCGAGGAGCGCGGCATCTTCTCGACCCTCTCCGTCTACGAGAACCTCTTGCTGCCGCCGGCCGTCGCCGAAGGCGGCATGACGATCGACGAGATCTTCGAGCTCTTTCCCAATCTCCACGAACGCCGCAACAGCCAGGGCACAAAACTTTCCGGCGGCGAGCAGCAGATGCTGGCGATCGCCCGGATTTTGCGCACCGGGGTCAGGATGATGCTGCTCGACGAGCCGACCGAAGGCCTCGCCCCGGTCATCGTCCAGCGCATCGGCGAGGTGCTGAAGAAACTCAAGGAGCGCGGCATGACGGTTCTCCTCGTCGAGCAGAATTTCCGTTTCGCCAGCAAGGTCGCCGACCGTTTCTATCTGATGGACCACGGCAAGGTGGCGGGCGAGTTTCCGATCTCGGAGCTTTCCGCGCGCATGGACATGCTGCACGACATCCTCGGGGTGTAAGTGATGACGATGATCTTCGGTATCCCGCTTCAGGCGTTTCTCGGTCAGCTGCTGATCGGCCTCATCAACGGCTCCTTCTATGCGCTTCTGAGTCTCGGCCTCGCCATCATCTTCGGCCTGCTGCGCGTCATCAACTTCGCCCACGGCGCCCAATACATGCTCGGGGCCTTCGTCGCCTGGCTGCTGCTCGCGCATTTCGGCATCGGCTATTGGCCGGCGCTGATCCTCGCACCGCTTCTCGTCGGTCTCCTCGGCGCCGCCATCGAACGCACCATGCTGAGAAGGCTCTATTCGCTTGATCCCCTCTACGGCCTGCTCTTCACCTTCGGCCTGGCGCTGACGGTCGAAGGCACGTTCCGCTATCTCTACGGCGCCTCCGGTCAGCCCTATGCGACACCGGCGCTTTTGACCGGCGGCGCCAATCTCGGCTTCATGTTCCTGCCCGTCTATCGCGGCTGGGCGATCGTTTTCTCGCTCGTCGTCTGCATCGGCACCTGGCTCGTCATCGAGAAGACGAAGCTCGGCTCGTATCTGCGCGCGGCGACGGAAAATCCGGTGCTGGTGCAATCCTTCGGGATCAACGTGCCCTTCCTGCTGACGCTGACCTATGGCCTCGGCGCGGCGCTCGCCGCTCTCGCCGGCGTGCTCGCCGCGCCGATCTATCAGGTGTCGCCGCTGATGGGCTCGAACATCATCATCGTCGTCTTCGCGGTGGTGGTCGTCGGCGGCATGGGCTCGATCATGGGGGCGATCGTCACCGGCTACCTGCTCGGCGTCGCCGAGGGGCTGACCAAGGTGTTCTATCCGGAGGCCTCCAATATCGTGATCTTCGTGATCATGGCCATCGTTCTACTCCTGAGACCCGCGGGCCTCTTCGGCCGGGATGCTTGACATGACGCTGACACTCGAACTTCAGAAGCAGAAGGAACGCACCCCCATCGTCGCCCAGACGGTGTTTCTCGGGCTCGGCCTCGCGCTTCTCCTGCTCGCGCCGCTGTTCTTCTACCCCGTCTTCCTGATGAAGATCCTGTGTTTCGCGCTCTTCGCCTGCGCCTTCAATCTGCTGCTCGGCTATACGGGGCTGCTCTCCTTCGGCCATGCTGCCTTCTTCGGCGGTGCGGCCTATTTCACCGCGCATGCGGTCAAGGAATGGGGCGTGCCGCCCGAACTCGGCATCCTCGTCGGCGTTGTCGGCGCCGCCCTTCTCGGCGTGGTCATCGGTTTCTTCGCCATTCGCCGCCAGGGCATCTATTTCGCGATGATCACGCTGGCGCTGGCGCAGATGTTCTATTTCTTCTGCCTGCAGGCCGGGTTCACCCATGGCGAGGACGGTATCCAGTCGGTGCCGCGCGGCCATCTGTTCGGCTTCGTCGACCTCTCGCAGTCCTCGAACATGTACTATTTCGTACTCGCCGTCTTCGTCATCGGCATCGCCATCATCTGGCGGATCATCAATTCGCCCTTCGGCATGATCCTGAAATCGATCCGCGAAAACGAGACGCGGGCCATCTCGCTCGGCTATTCGGTGCGGAACTACAAGCTCGCCGCCTTCGTCATGTCGGCTGCACTGACCGGTCTCGCCGGCGGCCTGAAGGCGCTGGTCTTCCAGTTCGCGACGCTGACCGATGTCGGCTGGCAGATGTCTGGCGAGGTCATTCTGATGACCTTGCTCGGCGGCATCGGAACGCTGATCGGACCGCTTTTCGGCGCCGCACTGGTGGTGACGCTGCAGAACTATCTGGCGACCTCGGAATTTCCGGTGACGATCATCACCGGCGTCGTCTTCATGGTCTGCGTGCTCGTTTTCCGCCGCGGCATCGTCGGCGAGTTCTATAATTCCCGCCTGGGCCGCCGGCTCGGCTTCGAGCACCGGCACAAGCACTGACGCGCGGTCCGACAAGAGAAAGCCCATGGAAACGTTCGACTACATCGTCGTCGGAGCGGGGAGCGCCGGCTGCGTCCTCGCCAACCGCCTGTCGGAAAATCCGGCGCATCGCGTGCTGCTGCTCGAAGCGGGCGGCAGCGACAATTATCACTGGATCCACATTCCTGTCGGCTACCTCTATTGCATCAACAATCCGCGCACCGACTGGTGTTTCACCACGGCCGCTGAGGATGGCCTCAACGGCCGGTCGCTTTTCTATCCGCGCGGCAAGGTGCTCGGCGGCTGCTCTTCGATCAACGGCATGATCTACATGCGCGGCCAGGCGCGCGACTACGACCTCTGGCGTCAGCTTGGCTGCGCCGGCTGGAGCTGGGACGAGGTGCTGCCGTTCTTCAGGAAATCCGAGGATCACTATCGCGGCGCCGACGACATGCATGGCGCCGGCGGCGAATGGCGGGTCGAAAAGGCCCGCGTTCGCTGGGCGGTACTCGACGCCTTCCAGAAGGCAGCAGCCGAGGCGGGTATTCCCGAAACAGACGATTTCAACCGCGGCAGCAACGAAGGCTCCGGCTATTTCGACGTCAACCAGCGCTCCGGCATCCGCTGGAACACCGCCAAAGCGTTTTTGAAACCTGCCAGGCACCGGCGCAATCTGACGATCCTGACCAAGGCGCATGTCCGCAAGCTGATCCTCGAAGCGAGGCGTGTCGCCGGCGTCGAGTTCCAGCACGACGGCACGACCAAGCGCGCGCACGCTCGCCGCGAGACGGTGCTTTGCGCCGGTGCGATCGGCTCGCCGCATATTCTCGAGCTTTCCGGCATCGGCAATCCGAAAATCCTCCGCGCCAACGGGATCGAAGTGCATCACGCGTTGCACGGCGTCGGCGAGAATTTGCAGGATCATCTGCAACTGCGTCTTGCCTACAGGGTCACCGGCGTTCCGACTCTGAACGAGAAGGCGAGCTCGGTCCTCGGCAAGGCGGCGATCGGCCTCGAATATCTCGTCCGCCGTTCCGGGCCGATGGCCATGGCGCCGAGCCAGCTCGGCATCTTCACGCGCTCGGGCCCCGAGAAGGAGACGCCGGACCTGCAGTATCATGTCCAGCCGGTGACGCTCGAAAAATTCGGCGAGCCGGTGCACCCCTTCCCGGCGATCACCGCCAGCGTCTGCAACCTGAGGCCGGAAAGCCGCGGCTCGGTGCACCTGAAGGGGCCCGATTTTGCCGCCGCGCCCGACATCCGCCCACGCTATTTAACGGCCGAAACCGACCGGGACGTCGCCGTGAAGGCGATCCGCCTCACCCGCCGCATCGTTTCGCAGCCTTCCTTCGCCCGCTACCGGCCGGTCGAATTCAAGCCCGGACCGAGCTACGAGACCGATGATGAGCTAAAGCAAGCCGCCGGCGATATCGGCACGACGATCTTCCACCCGGTCGGAACCTGCCGCATGGGGGCTGATCCGGAGAGCGTCGTCGATCCTGAACTGCGCCTGCGCGGCGTTGAAGGCCTGCGCATCGCCGACGCCTCGATCATGCCGACCATCACCTCCGGCAACACCAATTCGCCGACCATCATGATCGCCGAGAAGGCGGCTGGGATGATCCTCGCGGTAAACGGGTAGCCGCCTACTCGGCGGCCTCGGCCTCCGGCATCGGCACATAGTTGAGGATCGGTGATAGCCAGCGCTCGACCTCGCGCACATTCATGCGCTTGCGTGTCGCGTAATCCTCGACCTGATCGCGCTCGATCTTGGCGACGCCGAAATAATAGGCGTCCGGATGGCCGATATAGAGACCGGAAACGGACGAACCCGGCCACATCGCGTAGCTTTCCGTCAGGCTGACGCCGATTGCCGCCTCGGCGTCGAGCAGACGGAAGAGCGTCTCCTTCTCGGTATGGTCCGGCTGTGCCGGATAGCCGGGCGCCGGGCGAATGCCCTGATAGGGCTCGCCGATCAGTTCCTGCGGCGCGAAGGATTCGTCCGGAGCGTAACCCCAGAGCTCCTTGCGGACACATTCGTGCATGCGCTCGGCAAAGGCCTCGGCGAAGCGGTCGGCCAGCGCCTTGACCAGGATCGAGGAATAATCGTCATTGGCGCGCTCGAAGCGCTCGGCGATCGCCACTTCCTCGATGCCGGCGGTCACCACGAAACCGCCGAGATAGTCGTGCCTGCCGCTGTCGACCGGAGCGACGAAATCGGCGAGGGCAACGTTCGGTCTCCCATCGCGCTTCGTCAATTGCTGCCGGAGCGTGAAGAAAGTGGCAAGCTCCCGCTTGCGCGTCTCGTCGGTGAAGAGGCGGATGTCGTCGCCGGCGCTGCCTGCCGGCCAGAAGCCCACCACCGCCTTCGGCCTGAACCATTTTTCCGCAATGATCTTCTCGAGCATCGCCTGCGCGTCGGCAAAGAGCTGCCGCGCCGCCGGCCCCTGGTGCTCGTCGTCGAGAATGCGCGGATAGACGCCCTTCAGCTCCCAGGTCTGGAAGAAAGGCGTCCAGTCGATATAGCGGGCAAGCTCCGCCAGGTCCCAGCTCTCGAAGACGCGCGTGCCGAGGAAGGCGGGCGTCTTCGGCTGATGCGCATTCCAGTCGAGCTTCTGAGCATTGGCGCGAGCCTGCGACAGCGGCAGGCGGCGTTTTTCCGCCTCGTTGCGCGCATGGGTGTCGGCGACCTTCAGATACTCGGCGCGGATCGTCTGCTTGTAGGCGTCGCTTGCCTCCGGCGAAAGCAGGCTCGATACGACGCCGACGGCGCGGCTGGCATCGGTGACATAGACGGTCTGGCCGAGGCTGTAGCGCGGATTGATCTTGACCGCCGTGTGCACGCGGCTGGTCGTCGCGCCGCCGATCAAGAGCGGAATGTCAAAGCCTTCGCGCTCCAGTTCGGAGGCGACATGCACCATCTCGTCGAGCGACGGGGTGATGAGCCCGGAAAGCCCGATCGCGTCGACCTTCTCCTGCCTTGCCACTTCGAGGATTTTTGCCGAGGGCACCATGACGCCGAGGTCGATGATCTCGTAATTGTTGCAGGCAAGCACGACGCCGACGATGTTCTTGCCGATATCGTGCACGTCGCCCTTGACGGTCGCCATCAGGATCTTGCCGGCGCTCTCGCGCGTTCCCCCGCCGCCATTGGCAAGCTTCTCAGCCTCCATGTAAGGCAGCAGAACGGCCACCGCCTGCTTCATCACGCGCGCCGACTTGACCACCTGCGGCAGGAACATCTTGCCCGCGCCGAAGAGGTCGCCGACCACGTTCATTCCGGCCATCAGCGGACCCTCAATGACGTGCAGCGGACGCTCGGCGGCAAGCCGCGCCTCTTCCGTGTCGGCCTCGATGAATTCGGTGATGCCGTTGACGAGCGCATGTTCGAGCCGCTTGCCGACCGGCCACTCGCGCCAGGTGAGATCCTTCTCCTTGCCCTGTGCACCGCCCTGCCCGCGATAGCGCTCGGCGAGTTCCAGGAGGCGCTCGGTCGCATCGGCGCGACGGTTGAGCACGACGTCCTCGCAGGCCTCGCGAAGCTCCGCATCGATCGCATCGTAGACGGCGAGCTGGCCGGCATTGACGATGCCCATGTCCATGCCGGCCTGGATCGCATGGTAGAGGAATACCGCGTGCATCGCCTCGCGCACCGGCTCGTTGCCGCGGAAGGAGAAGGACAGGTTCGACACGCCGCCCGAGACATGCACATGCGGCAGCGTCGCGATGATCTCCCGCGTCGCCTCGATGAAGTCGACGCCGTAATTGTTGTGTTCCTCGATGCCGGTAGCGACCGCGAAAATGTTCGGGTCGAAGATGATGTCCTCCGGCGGAAAGCCCGCCTCTTCGGTCAGCAGCCGATAGGCGCGCCGGCAGATCTCGACCTTTCGCACCTTGCTGTCGGCCTGGCCCTTCTCGTCGAAGGCCATGACGACGACCGCGGCGCCATAGGCGCGCACCAGCCGCGCATGATGCAGAAACGCCTCCTCGCCTTCTTTCAGCGAGATCGAGTTCACCAGCGCCTTGCCCTGGACGCATTTGAGGCCAGCCTCGATCACCTCCCATTTGGAGGAATCGATCATCACCGGTACCCGGGCGATATCCGGCTCGGAAGCCACGAGGTTCAGGAACTCGACCATGGCGCGGGTCGAATCGATCAGTCCCTCGTCCATGTTGATGTCGATGATCTGCGCGCCGTTAGCCACCTGGTCGCGCGCTACGTCCAGTGCGGCGGCATAGTCGCCGGCGGTGATCAGCTTACGGAACTTCGCCGAGCCGGTGACATTGGTGCGTTCGCCGACATTGACGAAGGGAATCTCGTCTGTGAGCGTGAAGGGTTCGAGGCCGGAGAGCCGCATGCGGCATTCGATCTCCGGCACCTGGCGCGGCGGATATTTTTTGACCGCCTCGGCGATGGCATGGATATGGGCCGGCGTCGAGCCGCAGCAGCCGCCGACAATGTTGACGAGGCCGTCGCGGGCAAATTCCTCGATCTGCGCCGCCATCGCCTCGGGACTCTCGTCGTAGCGGCCGAATTCGTTCGGCAGGCCGGCATTCGGGTAGGCGCAAACGAGCGTGTCGGCGACGGTCGAAAGCTCGTCGATATGGGCGCGCATCGCACTGGCGCCAAGCGCGCAATTGAGGCCGATGGTGAAGGGCGCCGCATGGCGCACCGAATACCAGAACGCGGTCGGCGTCTGGCCGGATAGCGTCCGGCCGGAGAGATCGGTGATCGTGCCGGAGATCATCACCGGCAGGTGGATCCCCTTCTCGGCAAACACTTCCTGCGTCGCGAAGATCGCTGCCTTGGCGTTCAGCGTGTCGAAGATCGTCTCGATCAGGATGATATCGGCACCGCCATCCATGAGGCCGCGGACCTGTTCGGCATAGGCAAGCGTCAGATCGTCGAAGCTGACGGCACGATAGCCGGGATTGTTGACGTCGGGCGAGATCGAGGTGGTGCGGTTGGTCGGCCCGAGCGCACCGGCGACGAAGCGCCGCCGTCCGTCCTCCGCCTCGGCGCGCTTCGCCGCTCGGCGCGCGAGCCGCGCGCCGTCGCGATTGAGCTCGTAGACCATGTCCTCCATACCGTAATCGCCCTGGGCGATCCGTGTCGAGGAGAAGGTGTTGGTTTCGAGGATGTCGGCGCCGGCAAGAGCGTAGCGGTAATGGATCTCCTCAATCACCTTCGGCTGCGTCAGCGTCAGCAGATCATTGTTGCCCTGCTGGTGGCAGGCGCAGCCGCCGAAGCGCTCGCCGCGAAAATGATCCTCGATGAAACCGAGCTGCTGGATCTCGGTCCCCATCGCCCCATCCATGATCAGGATGCGTTCGCTTGCCGCCCGATTGAGGGCCCGGAAGACTTCCGAGCCGTCGGGCCTGGGCGAGAGATCTCCGAAGAGGGACGCGGCGGACATGGGAAGTCTCCCGTTCTGAAAACGACAAAAGCTTTGTGGATTAAGTCACATAAAGATATCTTTATGTCAACATACGATCCGATCACAATTTTGGCCAGAGGCAAACAGAGGCGCAACAAAAAGCCCGCCGCGGGCGGGGCGGGCCATCAAAGGCAAAACCGGAATCGATGCTTCACATCCGCTTCAGGCAATCCTCCACTTCATAGATCGCGCAGAGGATATGGTAGAAGCTGCTGGCCGGCGCGGGCTCGTCGACGAAGCCGCCGTCCGCCTTCTGCTTGTCGCGCCAGAGACCGCGGATCGGCGTTTCCAGGAAGCGCTGCAGCGCCGCGGCCGCGCGCGAGGCTGAGGCGAGGTAGCGTTGCCGTTCGCTGCCGTCCCCGAGCGCGGCAAAGCGGATCGCCGCCTTCAGCCATTCCGTCTGTGGCCAGAGCCGTGCCACCGGATCGGCAACCGACAGGTCGTCGAAGAGGGTCATGACCGCCACGTCGCGCTTCGGGCAAATGCCGTGGGCTTCGCCGATCTCGAAAAGCCGGCGCGCCTTGACGATCGCTTCCGCATTGCCGCGCCGTTCCGCCCAGCGCAGGAGCAGCCAAGCCCATTCGAATTGGTGGCCGGGTTCGACGATGCGACCCTTTTCGCCCGGAAAGGGTGTCCAGTCGTGATCGAAGAACTCGCGCAGCACACCGGTCTCGGCGTCGATGAAGCAATCCATCGCCAGATGGGCGATCTCGTCGGCGAGATTGGCCCAGGCGACCCGATCGAATCCGTCCACCGCTTCGCTGGCGAGGCAGGCCTCGAAGAGGTGCATATGCGGGTTGGAGCCGAGCGGCAGGCGTGGCGGATTATCCTCCTCGAAACCCGCCACCGGATGCTTGCAATGAGCCTCCAGCCTCTGTCGCAGATCGTTGCTGCGCCCCACCATCTCGGCCTTCCGCTCCGGGATCACCTCGGCGAGATAAGCGAAGGCAAGCAGGGCAAAGGCCTGGTTGTAGAGGTCGAAGGACGGATCGACGATCTCCCCGTCGGCAGTGGCAAGCGCGCCATAGAAGTCGCTCGGCTGCCGGTAGACCCGATCGAAATAAGATAGCCCACCTTCGGCGGCCAAGCGCCAGTCGCCGTGCCAGCCGCGCCGCCCCGCCTCCGCGAAGCAATAGACCTGGCGGGGCTGGACGCGAGAGCGGCGATCGGCCCGCGTCGGCTCGCCGGCCATGTCGATCGTCTCGACGAAGCCGCCGCCGGCCGCATCGAACCCCTTATCGCGCCAGAGCGGCAAAGCGGCTTCGGCGAGCCAGCGGCCGAGCTCCGTCGCCTGCAATGAAATGTCCATCGGTCCGCTCATCAGGTTTCGAGTTTCAGCTCGTCATGATTCGCGCCGAGGAGCTCGGCGAGCGCCTCGACGACCAGATTGTGGTCGTCGCGCTGCGGCAAGCCCGACACGGTGACGGCGCCGACGCAGCCGGTTCCCTTCACGACGATCGGGAAGCTGCCGCCATGCGCGGCATATTCGGCATCCGGCAGGCCGAGCTTGGCTTGCAGGTTGGTCTGCTGCTTTAGGAGGCTGAGGCCGGTGGAGTAGCTGCTCTTGAACAGGCGGAAGACCGTATTGCGTTTGCGCCGCACCCAGTTCGGATTGTCCGGCGTCGCGCCGTCGAGCGCCGTATAGAAGACCTGCATGGAGAACAGCGTGATGTCGATGACGACGCCGAGCCTGCGCTCGGCCGCCATGCGGCGGAGCGTCGATCCGAGCGTCCAGGCCGTTTCGAGATCGAAGCCCTCGAACTGCAACTCCTGTTCCTGGCGCGTAATCCGGCGCAGATCATTGTCGATGTTCATGATGCCTCCGCTTGTCATGATCGAATTGGAGGGCGATGCCTCCTCTGGCCTGCCGCCGCCAAGTCTCGGCACGCCCTATTCCTTCCACAGCCAGGCGGCGCCGCGCACGCCGGAACTGTCGCCGTGCACCGCCTTGCGGATCGGCGTCTCGAAACTGTCGCCGAACAGGTAGTTGGTGATCAACCCAGGCACTTCGCCGTAGATCTCGTCGACATTCGACATGCCGCCGCCGAGCACGAAAACGTCCGGATCGACGATATTGGTCAGAAGCGCCAGGCTGCGGGCAAGCCGGTCGACGAAGCGTTGGTAGACGCCGATCGCCACCGGATCGCCGGACCGCTTCGCCTCAATGATGTCGCGGCCGCGGCGGTCGGTGCCGGTCGTCAGGCGATAATCGAGTTCGAGCCCGGTGCCGCAGGCATACATGTCGAGGCAGCCGAGCTTGCCGCACCAGCATTTGTGGCCGGGATATTCGTCCCTGGTCATCCAGGGCAGCGGATAATGGCCGATCTCCGCGGCGATGCCCTGATAGCCGGCATGCACCTTCTTGCCGATCGCCAGCCCGCCGCCATGGCCGGTGCCGACGATGATGCCGAAGACGACATGCGCCTCCTTGCCGGCCCCGTCGACCGCCTCGGAGACCGCCAGGCAATTGGCGTCGTTGGCAAGCCGCACCTTGCGTCCCAGCGCGGCCTCGAGGTCGCGCCCGAGCGGCTTGCCGTTGATGAGCACGGCGTTGGAGTTGCGGACGATCCCGGTCCGCGGATTGGGACTGCCGGGAATGCCGATGCCGATCGACCCGCGTTCGCCGGCCGTCTCTTCGGCGGCAGCGACGAGATCGACCACGGCACGGATGCACGCGTCATAGCCGCTGGTCGGGGTTGCGACGCGATGCCGGGCACGCGTCTCGCCATCGCGGCTAAGCGCGATGACTTCCATTTTGGTGCCGCCCCAATCGATTCCGATGAACATGCGCGGATCAGGTCCCAGGATGGATGTAGCTGCGGGAAAGGGCGGCATCTCCTCCAGCCGCCGCCGGCCCCTGCTTAGCATCCACCCCGTCGATGACGCTAGCCCCATGATTTCGCATCGGCGCATCGGCCTCCACACGGGGCAAATCGCCGGCCGAGGCGCAAAAACACTTGGCGAACAGGTCTCGCTTTTGTATGGGTCTATGCCGAGTGGTCCCGTAGCTCAGCAGGATAGAGCATCAGATTCCTAATCTGGGGGTCGCGCGTTCGAATCGCGCCGGGATCACCATTTATTTTCAACCGCTTAGTGGGATCAAAAAAAGCCGGAAATGCCTTCGTAAAGGCGTTTGGGCTAACGATTGGCTAATACGGCGGCGTTCGTGGCATCCTGTCGGCTATGCCCGCGCCGTCGAAATAGAGACTTCGCCCCACAAGTTGCCAATCCATATTTCAGCCGCGCCCATGCTGCCACAGCGGCTGTCATCCTATTGTTGCGAATCGGCCAATCTGCCACCCTCGACGAAGTAGACCACCAGCAGGGGCGATAACTGGCATGAGCACCGCAACAGCTGATCATTGGGTAAATGATCGTCTGGGACGCAAGAACGACGCTGAATTCCTCTACAATTTTCTTGTAGGCCAGTATCAGAAGCGGCTAGCCGACGGTCGCACTGCCTCGTACGTCTTGAACGTCGATTCGGAGTGGGGTGGTGGCAAAACATTTTTCCTTGAGGGATTGGCAGCGGATATCAAGTCGCGCGGTCACTTGGTTGCCTCGATAAACGCTTGGCGCGATGACCATGCCCAAGATCCCTATGTGGCAATAATGGCCGCGATCGACGACGCTTTTGCCCCCTACATTCGCGACCCGGGAAGGGTACGCAAAGCGTGATCCGCGACAAAATCCAGCGGCGGCGCAATCGCGCTTCGAATGACAGGCGCGATCGCAAAGGGGCTCCTGAAAAAGCACACAGGCGTTTCACTGGATGAGCTGACCGATATCGTTGCAGATGAAGGTACGCTTGCTGATGCTATCGAAACCGCGGTTGACGAAGGTTCAAAAGCCGTATCCGGAGAACTGGAAAAGCTTTTCGACTCTTCTCTGGAGGCCTTGATCGAAGGTTTTCAGCGGACCAATCAGGCGACGACGGATTTCCGTGAGAAACTGCAGATATCGATAGCAGCACTATCCGCTGAGAAAAATGCGCCGTTCTTCGTTCTGGTAGATGAACTAGACAGGTGCAGGCCCACGTACGCAGTCCAGCTCCTTGAGCGCGTGAAACACCTCTTTGACGTTGAAGGTGTGATTTTCGTCTTTGCTACAAATTCCGATCAGCTGCAGCATAGCATAGCAGGCGCATATGGCCCTGGCTTCGATGGTTTTCGGTATCTCAAGAGGTTCTTCGACCGTACCTATGTTTTCGACAAGCCGTCGATTGAGAATATGGTCGAAAGCCTCTGTGCAAATCTTCCAAAGGCAAAACTAAAAGCGCCGGAAGATAGGCTATCAGAAGCGATCGCTTTGGGATGCAAGGCGTTTGACCTCGATTTACGTGCGGTCGTTCAAGTGGTCGAGATGATCGACGCCACTGCAACGGCGTGGCCCCATGAGTTGCCAGCGGACATCTCACTCGTCCTCCCCGCATGCGCTCATTTTTATCTTTCGGGAAAAGCGGAGTGGCCCCAAACGGCACTGCCCGCTCTAAAGCGCTGGGTTATCGAGCGCTTCGTCCGCAGGAACTTCGAGGGAAAAACGGTCGATCGCTCTATAAAGTTTGGCGAAATCTATGCACACGCCACTTCGATCTTCCGGAGTCTTGAGGAAGTTAGGAACGACCGACGCCGATCTGGGGACAGCATAGCAGCTGACTATGTAGCGTCGGTGTTCGATGGGGAACACAACGGAATCCAAGTCGATCCTAAGAAGCCGAGCATTCAGACCGAAATCTTGGGCATTGTCGCAAACGCAGGGCGAATGATGATCAAAACCTCGGATAATGTCTGATCTGGGCCGTCGCCTTCAGGTGTCGGGCGAATAGCAGATCAACGGCAAATCGTCAGAGACGTGAATTCACTCCAGCCGAATCTTGCACGAAGCGCGAACTGGATTGCCCGTAGCGCTGTGCCATCGCTGCCGCTCGCGATGCGGTGAAGATGCATAACCAGCGCGGCTTCGACTTTGGCCGCACCCCGATCAAGCTCCCGACGATAATGACGTCGCAATGTCTTCGGATCGATCTCAAGCACACCACAAATTTCCGCTTGCGGGACGGCGGCACCGGCCAGCAGTTCGACGACCATGCGCAGCTCTTCATCCGGTTGATGGGGCGGTCGACCTCCTGTCTGGCGCGAATAGGTCATTTCAACGTGCTTGCGACGGCGATGTGACTTGGATTTGAGGTGCACGTTGCATCTTGGCCTCATGCAGATTCCAGATCATCAGAAACAATGTCGTCACGGCGAAGAAGGCCAGCGCTGCCAGATGGATTTTACCAATGCGGCGCGCGAAATAGGATTTGGCTTTGGCCTCGACAGCCAGACCCGCGGCTCGACGCTCTCTGTCGTATTCCAACAAATACCGAGCTACGCGTCCAACAGAACGATCCGGCGCGCTGGACCGATCATCGTCCTTTGGCTCTGCATTCAATCCATGACGTACGCCGCTAAAGAGCAGGGTTACCAGCAACACCCAGAGCACCAAGAAGGACAGGGCAGAAAGCTGGCCGCCGGGGGTGGTCATATCCATTGAAGTCTCCGGGCTATGGAGCAATGATCGCCTCTGCCATCAAAAAGCAATTGACGCAGAATTTCAACCTTGGCGCGCAGCCCTCGGCTCCGCGATTTTTTCCATGACGGACGGGAAAAACTCCCTCTCTCGAATTTGCAAGCGGAATTCCCGAGGCTACCTCGGCGGGCATAATGCGTTCATAGGGCGTTTACCGGCCACTGTTATCGGTCGATTACAGCCAGAGGACGATCGATGGACAGGCTTACTGCGATTTGGAATGAGTTGACGCTTGGTCCCGTGAGTGTGTTTTCGGCCTTGTTCATGGCCGGGCTATTTGCCTTTCTTATTTTGGCCTCCCGTGACGTGAGATTTAAGTGGGGCGTGTACATGGCCATGGCGCTTACGCTCGTGCGGGTGCCTATCGTTCGGTACAAGCGCGAACTGCTAGGAGACCAGGATGGCAGTTTTGTTGCTGTTAACGCCGTTGCCACCTTCGTCGCCTTGATCGCTGTATGGGCCTTTTTCCGATGGCTTTTTAGAAAGAAGACTCAGGCTTAATCTTTGCGGCATATGCCCTGAGATCGTCATATGTCGGAGCCCTCGCCCGAACATCAACGATCAAACGACCTCGGTTCTTTGGCCCCAAAAAAATTTTCTGCGTGAGCCTCGCGCGGGTCCATGGGGCCGCATGTCTTCCAAGTTTAACGATCCCCCCCTTTAGCCGCTATGCGTGTTTCTCCGCTCGAAGTCCCGCTGCGGCTAGTCTTTAGCACCTGCATGAGAAAGATGAAGTGAATCGTTATTGCTGCACACGTTGCAGAGCCTATGTTGGAGAGGGCTTCTTGGAGTCCCAGAAGGGTGTATTCGCCCTTCACAAGCAGCGGTCCTCGCGAATTTCCAGTAGACACCGAAGAGACTTTTGGATGATAGTAGAAAAGGTACATCGAAAATAGTATGTATGAATGAACAAAGATGATATCTGACACCATTAAGATTTTAAGTCTTAAATCATTGGGCGTTCGCCCTAAAATCAGATTGTAAAATTCGATTGCCTTATAAATTGCAGCCCACCAAAGCAGCAATAAAACAGACCTCCATGTAAGGCCGAATAGCAAAGCGCGATAATTTTTAGAGGAAATATATCCAATCCCTGCATCGAATAGGAAGACGCTGAAGAGTACTGTAAAAATAGCGGCAAATCTAAAAAAATACTTATTTCGCATTTGTCGTTAAGTTTCCTGTTGAATCTCAGCGTACTGCAATTTGCAGCAAGGCTGGGGGATTGGTCCACGGAAATCTTTCCTTCTCCTGCCGCCGAAAGCGAACCAGCGGGCGGGAGATATTGCCTCCCTCCACGCCCGCCGCCTCGGTAGAGCCGCGCGGTATTCGCGCTCGCCGGTTCCGTCACGCCGTCGGGAACGATCCGTGGATGATTGCCTCGGGCCGCTTGACCGCCAGCGCGACCCGTTCCTCCGCCAAAATCGTGAGCAAATTGCGAATGAAATCGTCATTAACATGCCCGACCTCAATCGTGGTCTGCTGCCTGTCGAACAAGGTCACGGCGCTCTCGAACGCGCCGACCACAAAGTCACCGGCTGCAAGGCAGTTCGTCCAAACGACGGGCAGTTGCCACAGTCTGGGCGGCACGTTCGCCAGCGGGCCAAGGCCGGACAAATAGTGTCCGTCGTCGCCCTTGGTGCCGACCATGGCGAACCAATCGCTGGTCGGAAGGATGACGCCGGAAGCAGGCAGGTCGGCAATCTCGGCCTGCTCTATCGCGTGCAAGATCGTGTCGAAGCGCGTATCGCCCGCCTGATTGCGCGTCGTCTCGTATGCCGTCGCTTGCGGGATGATGCCGTGCAGGTTCTGCCCGGTCCCGTCACCATGCAACAGTTGCCCTTCCTCGACAAAAGCAATCGCATAGGTCAGTTCGCCGTCGACCGTCGAGCGCAGCAGAGGCGCATCGGCGAGGATTTGGCGACTGGCTTTGATCCAAGTGGCAATCGTCTTTACCTTCGCATCGGCCAGCTCGAAAGTGATTTGCGATTCCGGCTTCAAGGCACCTTCCGCAACCGGTGCTGCGGAGTTGGTGAACCCGCTTTGTTTCATAAATTCGACGCTGTTCGAGCTGGTCTGACCGATGCCGAGAAGATCGCGCACGGTGAGCCGACGCTTGGGCAGCAGCGTGATGTTGCGTTGCCGGTCAGGTGGAGCAAGCGCGCCAGCCGATGCCATGTCTGAAGTCAGGGCCTTGACGAGAATGCGTGCCTTGCCACGCTCACCCCCGTCGGCAAGCGCCTTGATCTCGGGCGCATCAGCGACCTGCGCGCCCCAGCTTTCGAAATGGTGGTTGCTGCCGCCGAAGGAACCGCGTGCGGCACGCTGCTCGATTTCCGCAAGCTGTTCCTTGATCGCTGCGACATCCTGATCAGTGCCACCTAAGCGTCGCAGGACTTCTTCGGTATGGGTGCCGAACGCCTTGGTGAGTGCCGCGAACGGATCGTCATCATTACCTGCGTCCTTGCGGTGAAAACACGCGCCAGCGGCCAGCAGGGCGCGTGCCTGGCGCGTTAGATGCTTCTGAGGGTAGATCATGCTACTTGCTCCTGATGAGCGCTGTGGCGGCCTCGATGGCCGAAATTAGCGCCTTTGCATTTTCGTGCGTGTCGTCATCCTGAAGCGCCCGCCACGCACCTGCCGCCGCACGTCTTGCGGTAGCCTTGGATAGGCCGCTTGCTCGGAACAGGTCGACGAATTCGGACTTCGTGGAGAGCGCCTTGACCGATGAAATGCGCGCGCCTTGATTGGCAGGCGCGGTCACGACAGAGATTTCCACGAGTTCGATTTCGAGCAGCTCGAAGGTTCCATCGCCGAGGTATTTGCGACCGTCCTCGGGCACGACAAAGCCGATACTCAGGCCGTCCAGATCGCCGTTGACCAGATGCGCGTAGGCCTGCTTACCGGCATCGGTGTTTAGCGACAGCTTGCCCTTCGCCCACAGGCCGCGCTGATCCTCCCGAAGTTCGACCCATCGCCCGATGGGGCGGTCGAGTTTGTGGCTCCACAGAAGCGCCGGGCTGGTGCCTTGCATTTTGTGCTCGGCAAGCGTGCGGCGATACGCGCCCGGGCGAACGATTTCGGATTGCCGGTCGACCACATCGAAAAGAGATGCGTATCCGGTCAAAACGCCTTCGTTATCGGCCTTTACGTCGAGATCGAGCGCGGCGGCAAAGCGGGTTTGCGGATTGAATTTTTGCATAGGGCTGCTACCAAACGGCGCGTGAACGCGCGGTTGTCGTTCTATGTTGGAACGGTCTGGTAGCCGTGGCTCCATCGGCCTCATACGCACAATCGAGCCGGTATTAGGATACCACGCTACCAAGCTTGGTCAATGTTTGGCGTGGTCGCTCGCCTCGATCTCGTCGGCCAAGTCGCGCAGGGTCTCGGCGACCCTTTGCGCGCCTACGAGGCTAATGCCGCCGACTGCTGCGAGGGACAGCAGGCCGACGAGCGCCTTCGCCTCATGCATGCCGCTGCGCTTCAGTGCCTCTACCGATAGCGCCACGGCCTCGGCGAACTGGGCTTGCTCTTGCATGGAAAAGGATGCTTTCGGCATGGTGGTCTCTCCTTTGGCGCGCTGGGCGCGGAATTTGCGCGGCTGCTCCGGCGAAAACCGGAGCAGCATTTTTTCGGAAATCACGCCGCTTCTTCATCTTCTTCGTCGAAGTCACCCGGCTCGTAGCCCAAGTCGGTGAACCGCTCCTGAAGTTCGAGACTGACGATTGACAGCGCCCGGATCGTCGCAAGCGCGTCTTCGCCAATCTTGATCGTGCGGTAATGCGGGCCGCGCGCCTTCAAGAGAGCGATCAGCTCGCTAGGGTCTTCGAAACCAACGAACTTTATGACCGCCCTTATCTGATCCGCTTTGAAAGCAGCGGTTTCCGCGACACGGGCCGGGTCGTTCATGTACAACAATCCAACATCGTTCCGATTGCTCATTTCACTTCTCCTTCATTGCCGAGATCATCGGCTCGGGCTTGCCGTTCGTGGTTACGTGCTACCCCCCGCAACACCGGCAACAGCGGCAACTCTCACGCGCTTTGGTTGTTGTAACTGTTGCAGTGTTGTGGGTGTTTCAGGGGACGGCTGGAGTCTCATTTCTTCTCTCTTCAGGTTGCATCCAACTGTTGCCGGTCTTCCGAACTGTTGCCGGTTCCCGTCCTTGACCGGCAACATTAGCGGTTCCACCAGAAACCCTGGTTTTGCTGGGTTTCCGAGCCTTCTTCGGTGCTACTGTTGCCGGTGTTGCCACTGTTGCCGGGGGGTGAAGAAATGGCATAGACGCCGTATTTCGGCTGGGTGATCTCGCCCTTCTTGAGCATCTTCGAAAGCAAAGCCCGGACACTTACATCCTTGCGGCCAAGCGCTGCCGCGATGTCCTTTGGCGACATTGGTTCTCCGGCTTCTTCCAGAACCCTGATGATGGCGCGCCGCTCGTCGCTGCGCTCGACCTCGGGGCGCTCGCCGAGGATGGTCCAGCGCGCAGTCTCCGGGTCAAATTTCATCGCCAAGTCGATCTCGTCGGTATCGCGCCCGCGCCCATAGATCGACGTGCCTTGCGCGGTCTTATTGATGACAAGAATGCTGTCGGCGGCGGCGGTCAGCCCGAGCGTGCCGCTCACCGTATCGAGAGGATCATCATCGGCTTCGGACTTGCGAAGGTGATGCACGACCACGATGGCCACACCGATCTCGGCGGCAAGGCTCTGCAGCTCGCTGATTGAGCCGTAGTCGGTATCGTAATTCTGTTTTCCGGCTGGCACCGGCTTTCGGAAGCGGGCGAAAACATCGATGACGATCAGCCGGGGGTTTTCAGCGCTGGCTATCCAGTTGCGAAGCTGGTCGAGCCCGCCTTGATCGGCGCGCGGCCATTTATGCGCGACCTTGAAGCGCGGCCATTCCCGCTTGTGAACGCCGAGCAGTTTCGTCAAGCGCCGCTGGAACCGCCGTGGATTGTCTTCCAAGGCGAGAAAGAGCACGTCGCCCTGCTCGCACTCAAGATTTCCGAGGCAATAGCCGCCCTCGCTGACGGCAATCGCGATGTCGAGCATTAACCAGGTCTTGCCGACCTTCGGACGGGCGGCGAGTACCGTCAGACCTTCGACGATGATCTCGCCAGCGATCTGCCGCAGCGGCGCGAAGGTCTGAAAGCGCAGATCGGCGGCATCGTAGATTTCGGAGTGTTCGATAGCGTGGCCATTCGCCGTGCCCGTGGCGCTGCCGTTATCTTGCTGCGGTCTATAGCTGCGATTGGAGTCGCTGTTCGGCCTCGGCCCTCGCGGCTGTTGCGAACCGTGCTCATAGGCGCTGTTGATCGTTCCGCCGATCTCGTCGTCATCGAGGCCGCAGGCGCGGGATGCCGACCATAGAGCGTCGCGGACCTCGCTTTCGCTTAGGATGCCGCTCGCGACGAGTTCGAACAGACGGCAGCCGCTTTTGAAGAGCGTGTCATTGCGACGAGGTTCAAGTGCACAAGCAACCTTATCGCATTCGCCCCGCAAAGCGGTTTCGCCATAGGCGCGGCGGCGCGCGTCATCCAAGTGCGCGCTCGTGTCGTGACCATTTGGCTTCGGTCGCCTCGCTTCCGGCTTCGGCAGCAGCCACGCCGGGCAAGGCTGGATTGGTCGCCACGATGGTTCCCACTGATAGGCGGCATCGGCGGCATTGATCGAAGGTGGCGCGATGACATAGCCGCCGTCACCACGCACATCGAGGCCGGGGCCGAGCTTGCTGGCGCTGTTGCGGATGACCCGATCATGCGGGTGCGCAAAATAGAGGTGCTGGCCACCGCGCGGCGTGCGCGCTGTGAGGGTTTCCGTCACACCTGCGCCATTGAGCAGCGCGGCCAATGACGCCCCGCCGTCGAGTCCCTTGGCTTCATCCTGATCGATGTCGAGCACGACCAGCCCGGACGGCGCGCCAGTCACGAGGCCGATCATCGCCTTGGGGAATTTCCGCCACCATGCGGTGATCGTGTCAGCGTCGGTCGTGGCGGCCTTCAGGCCGTGCTCGACCAGCGGGCGCTTGTTCCTTGGATTGACCGGAAAGACCGGCCAGCCGAGGGCGGCGTATTGCAGGGCGGCTGAGACCAGATCGACGGCCATACGCTCAACCTCCCGCGATCCGGGCATCGACGGCGCGCAGCGTCATGACAGCTGCTCCTGAAGAATCGCTTTAGCGGCGGCAATATGGCCGCGCTCAAGGAGCACGAGCAGGAACAAGCGGTCGGCGTCGCGCTGGGCAATCAGCCGGTCGATGTCACGCTCGCGCACTTCGAGCAAGGCGCGGTAGGTTTCGAGTGATTTGCGAAATCCGTTCATGACGTTCACCTCTTCGGTGGACGCCGCGAGTTGCGGATGTGCCGCGATAAGTCTACATTTGGGCCGTTCCAAGTGCCCTAAGACCTTTCGAGCCGCCGCGTTTCTCAGCGCGGCGGTTTCATCGTTCGACAGCAATTTCTATGGCGGATTTGTGCGCCGTGGATTTGCGTGGTTCTGGCTTTGGCGCAGTGGGACGGCTGGCAAGCCATTGCTCGACCTCGTCCTCACGCCACGCCCTAGTATTGGGGCCCAGCAGTAGACCGGGCGGGAAGCCATAGCGCTCAACCATGCGGCGCAGTTGCGGCCAGTTCTGCACGATCTGACGCTCTTTGAGATGGACGAAGCGAAGCAAACGGGTCATCGGACTTAACTCCTTGGATGTGCCTAGGAGTTGACCCGCGAAAGCCCCCGTCTGTCTCCGGTAAAACCCGGCAAAACCCCGGTAAAACTCGTTTCAGCCGGTTTTCCCGCTTTTAAACGCCTCGTCCACCATGCGCTCAAGATCACGGAAGTCCGGCGCTTGCTCTCTGTTTCTAAACCAGTCTCTAAGTGCCCTTGCCGCCTCTGTCTTCGACGGATCATTGTCGACGACATATCTGCTTAGAAAGCCGGAAGCTGCGGCCCAATCATACTTTGTTGGCCGTCCCCCGCGCGGTCGTGCCAATGGAGTTGCTTGTCCGTTATCCCTTTCATCCGGCCACAGCCGGAGCAAATCGAGGCGGCTCAACTCAATGCCGGTCGCGACGATGCGACCGGTGGGCCTGCCGGTCGCCTCTTTCTGGGAGTCCTCCGAGATCACAATGTGGTCGTCGGTCCACTCGATGACGTGGCCATAGCTCAGGTGGCCCCTCAGTAATTCGTTAGACCGCAGCCAGTCGGGGTCTTCGCCCTCCGCTGGTTTGAATTCAGCGCGTCGGGCACGAACCTCGACATCGCCAGCGATGATATGGCCGCGTAAATCCCGCTTGGCATCCGTCTCGTCAAAGCCTGTGATCTCGCAAATATGCTGAACGGCTTCGGGCTCGGGTATCCAGCGACTCGCCTTCCCGCCGCTCACAGAGCTGCCCTCAATGGCGTGACGTTGGCCGCAGGCGGATTGACGATTGTTTCGATCAGCGCCGCCAGCCGATTCAGGGCGTCTTTCTTTTCCTCGAAATAGCTGTGTCTGTCGTAAACCCCCTCGACGCCGGGGATAACGTGGCCCATGACTCGCTCGGCGATATCGGATCGGACTCCGGCGCGGGACATGAGCGAGCGTGCCGTACGGCGTAGATCATGGATAACCCACGGTTCAAGCTTTGCCAGATCGGGATAGTCGCCTCGCTCGGCCATGTCCTCGCGCAAGCCGGTCAATAGTTTTTCATCAAAAACTCGCTTGCACGGACTCCAGCCCTGAAAATGACCGTTCCCGCGTCCGGGAAATACATATGGATTTTCCCCGATGCGGTTTTGCCCTGCGACGATCTTCCGCGCCGCTTCCGGTAGTTGCAGAGCGCCGCCCACGCCTTTCTGGCGCGCCTCGCTCGGGATATTCCAAACACCGTCGGCGGCGATATCGTCCCATTTCATCGCGCCGATTTTCTCGCGCCGTTGCGCCGTCAACAGCGCCAGCCGGATGATCGCGCCGAAGGTGCCGTTTTTCTCTGCCAGCGACCAGACAGCACTGATTTCCTTGTCATCGAGGATGCGGGCACGCTTGCGGCTCTTTGGGTCCGTCCGCCGCATGCCGCGCGCGATTGGCGGGTGGTAATCGTCATGCCGCGCCGCATACCAGTTCATGATCCCGCGCACGATGGCGAGTACATAGTCTGCCTGCCGTGCGCCATGGTCATCCTCCACCTCATCGAGGAGCGCCGTCACGTCGCTCCGCCGGATCGTATGAAACAAGCGGTCCTTCCAGAGGGGGAGCACATGGGCGTTTAGCAGGCGCGTCACTTCCGCCTCTGAGCGCAAACCCTTCTGCTGGACATGTCGCCTCAGCCAATCGTCAGCTACATCCTTGAAGGTGTCCGGCTTTTCCTTCTGCTCGAATGGGGGGAAGCCGGCCTTGATGCGCTTGATCGCCTCGCGGGCCAGTTCGCGGGCCTTTTCGATGTCGTAAAGATCGGTCGCACCGATTGTCGCCCAGACTTGTTTTCCGTTTGGGTCGCGGGCCAGCGCCACGAAGCTCTTGCTGCCAGTTGGCATCACGCGGACGTAATGCCCGCCTAGCTCTGGATCGGGAAAAATGTAACGCGCCGCCTTGGGTTTGAGGTTTTGGACGCCGAGGTCCGAAAGGGTTTTTCGCCGTGTCAATTTGGCCTCCGAGACGTTAGCCCGACGTTAGCCAGTGGCTAACTTTGGGCTATCAAGATTAGATGGAAACACCGGCTAACGTCGGGCTATCACGGCTAAATTTTAAGGAAAAACATTCGGTTGGCAAATACCAAAATTGCGCTGTTTTTAGCGGCTGGAAGCCGAAATTTCCAGATTCCTAATCTGGGGGTCGCGCGTTCGAATCGCGCCGGGATCACCATTTGAATTGAATCCCAATAATCACCTAAGCGCAGAACGTGTCTGATCGGGTGACTCCCGAAGGTCCTTTTGCGCCAGCGCTCTTGAGAACGCTTCGCCCTCCGGAAATCAAGCTTCTACGTTGTCGAAGCGGCTCTACGGCTCCAGTCTCTTTGGCCGCCCCCGGCCGAGTGCGCCGTCGGCGCGGGCCTGCAGATAGGCGTAAATGTCGTCGATATAAGGCGCGAAATTGGGGTCGTCGGCGAACCCTTTCATGAACGAGTTTTCGCTGCTGCTCTGGCCGTCGCGAACAACGCGCCTGAAGTTCTCGATATCGAGCGGCCGGTCGACAAGAGAGGACGCAATGGTCGAGCCCACTCCATCGGGGCCGTGGCAATGGTTGCACCCGCCATGATAACGTCGGTAACCATTGTAGGTCCGCGCATCGGCCATGCCATCGACAACTTTATAGAGCTTGTCGGCCGCGGCGTCCTGCGAAAATCCCCCGGAACCGAGCGCGAAGCCACAGGCGAGGGCGAATAGAACCAGGTGCTGCGGTTGCAATGGACGCCTCTTCCACAGGAAGGCGTTTAGGAGGCGATCGGCCGCGTGTACGATGGTCGACGTCCCGAATTCGCATTCCTGCGGTGGTGAGGGGGCGGGCTGCTGGGCCGGCATCTCCTGAGTGAAGCGCGCACGAATCACCCGAGATATCTTTGACCCAAAAAGAGTCACTCCTTGAGTACGGCGCTGGTTGCGACGCTGTCGATCAGATTGCCGCTGGGCTCCTGCACGTGGAGAATTTCGCCCTCGCGTATGATCTCGAAGTCGGCAGACGGCTGGCCGATGGCTTGCGGCACAGAGATCATCAGCCGCTCCCCCGGTCCGAGTGTGGACACGAAGCGTATCGGCTGCGCTTCCGTTCCAGAGGCCAAAGTCGCAACCACCCGATAGCCGTCTTTCTCGACCGTGTAATACACCGCACCATCGAAGAGACCGAGATGAACGCTGTGGCCATTTCCCGGCGCCAGTTCTGACGCGACGGCAACCCCTGTCATGGCGAGTAAGGCCATTGCGCATGCGGTAGAACATCTGGTCATCGTTTCTCCTCCTCCGCAATAGACTGTCTGGGCAGTCTTTTCCCATCATCGGAGCCTATGCGTGCAGCCGCCAAGTCACATCGGTACCGGCCCCCAATTTGCCGGGCGCCGGTTCCCTAAATTTCGCGAGCTTGCCTAGTTTTCGACAGTTTGCAGGGCGTCGGCGGTTGACAGGAGCCATGGCTCGCCGCGCAGGCGCAGGAGCACTTCCATCCGGTTGGCGGCGTTGAATTTGCCAAGCACGGCCGAGACCTGATGCTCGATCGTGCGCGGAGAGCGTGACAGACGCTGGGCGGCTTCCTTGTTGCTCATGCCCGCCGCGATCAAGGCGAGCACTTGTTGTTCGTGCCGCGTCAGCCCGAGCGGGTGACGGCGGGCGGTCCCGTATGGCCCCCTGCGGCTCTTCGGCAATTGGCCCGCAATACCTAAGCGCTGCGCCTGCTTCCGCGCCAGCGCCGCAGCGGGACGCGCCCCCAACGACTCGAACATCGTGACGGCGCGAGCCAGTGCCGGCCCAGTACCGCCTCCGCGAACCTGCATCAGGGCGAGCGCCGCTTCATAGGGAAGCCCGAGGCGATCCCATTCGGCTGCCGCCGCCAAGGGATCGCCGCGGAGTTCGGCAGAGCGCGGCAAGGGAATCTGTACCTTCGACTCCGGCAGCGGCGTGGCCATACCGCATCGCTGCCACCAGACCGCCAGTTCGCCGAAGTCCCAGCTACGGAAATTGTCGAGATCCATTGCCGCGACGGCAGTCAACTGCTCGTGACCAGCACTGTGATCTTCGGCAAGCCAGGCCGCTTCGGCCAGCGCCAGGCGGACTGGCACGATACGCTGGGGCTCTCCCGTCGCCAATCCCTCATGGAGGGCCTGCTGGAGAAGCGCCAAACCACCGGGCTCGCCCAGCCGCACACGCACAGTTCCGAGCACGGTAAGCGCCGGCAAGTGCATGACCATCGGCAGGCGTACCAGATTCATGACGCCCTGCGCAATGGTCTCAGCTTCGCGAAAACGGCCCTGCTCCATCCGAAGCTGCGCTTGTCGACCGAGCAGGTATTGCGCTGCCGAATCGAGATCGTGCCTGCTGGCGAATGCGATGCCTTCGGCCAACAGGCGTTCGGCCAGGACAAAGTCCTTGGACACGACCGCGCATTCCGCGAAGTTGGTGTAGGCTCGCGCCGCATGGTCGTGGAACTCGTGCTCGAGCGCCAGTGCCAGGCTTTCCTCAAGCCGCTCGCGGCCGCCCGGGCGGGCGGCGAAAAGGAGCGCGGTGCCGACATTGTTCAAAGCGTGAACGCGCGTTTCGATCTCACCCAATCGGTCGCCGAGTGCGATCGCCCGCATCCCCCAATCTATCGCTTCGTCGAAGCGATAGTGGAGCATATGAAGTTGAGAGCGTGTGCTATAGGCCATCGCCAGTTCCGAGCCGGGCGGCAGCTTTTCCATTTCGCGCACCGCCTGCTCTGCGTAGTCCTCTGCCGGCTGGCCTTCGCCGCGGCGCCAGTGCAGCCGCGATAGCCTGCACAGGTTGGGACCGATCCTGTCGATGCGTCCGAGTTCGCGCCAGATCGCGATGGCACGATGGTGCGCCTCGATCACCGGTTCGTAGACGAGGAGCGTCAGTCCGGCCTCGTAAGCCCAGTCCTCGTAAAGCCGTGCGGTCAGCTCCGGTGCCGCCCGCGCAACGTATCTGAGAGCCATCGCCAAATGCGAGGCCGCCTCTCGGTGGGCGCCCAGACGCGCCGCATGCGCTGCGGCTTGCGGCGCGAGTTCGAGAACGCGTGCCCCATCATCGGCTCCAGCCGCGTGGTGTACCCGGCGTGAAAGCAGGGTAGATGCTTGTGTCGTGAGGACTTGCGACAGCGCTGTCTCCACCTTTGCATGGAGTGACCTCTGAAGGGTCGGTGCCAGCCGGTCGAGCGTCGCCTGCCGGGCAAGCTCATGTCGAAACGTCACGTCCCCTTGGTTGTCTCGCCGCAACAGTCCGCGCGCCACGCACTGGTCAACCAGTGCCTCGGCCTCGACACCGAGCAGAGCCCGGGTAAGGGAAGGCTCCACGCTGCCTGGCACTATGCTGATCACTTCAAGTACTTCACGCTCACCCGCTGTCAGCCGCGACAGGCGCGCCCAGACCGCATCGCGTATCGAATCCGGTACGCGCCCAGGCTCGGTCGCGCCGCTTGCCAAAAGTTCGGTGACGAAAAAGGGATTGCCCTCCGTAATGCGATAGAGATCAGCGGCGCAGCGGCCCGCCTGCTCAGCCAGTATGGCCACTGCTGCGGGAGACAGCGGTTCAAGCACTATGCGCGTGACTGACGCGGACGGAAGATCGCCGAGCACGTGCGTCAGGGGATGATCGGCGCCGATTTCATCGCTGCGCAGACTGAGTACCAGCACGGTGGGAAGCAACGAGATGCGGCGACCAAGATATCTCACAAGGTCCAGCGTCGCGTTGTCGGCCCAGTGTACATCCTCGAAGATGAGTATGATCGCACTACTGGCGTGCTGGAGCACATTCAATAACGCCGGAAAGAGGCGCTCTGGCGGAGCCGCCTGATCGAGCAGTGCTGCCACGCGCGGGTCAAACGATTGCCCCATGTCCTGCAAAGGTCCGAGCGGACACGGCGTGAAAAGCGCCTCGCACCAGCCCCACAACACCCGGCAGTCTTTATCCACCTGCTCGGCGAACTCGCGCAGGAGAGAACTCTTGCCGATCCCGGCTTCGCCTTCCAGCAGCACTGTGCTGCCCCGACCGACCGCCGCACTCCGTATTGCGGCCAGCAAAGCCTCGAGTGGACCCTCTCGATCGAGCAGCATCGCGAATTCCCCTTCGGGAGTATAGCAAACAACGATGAGGTTTGTGCGCGTTGAAGGCCGCATTCCGACAAATAAATCGGTATGGCTTTTCGTATTGTCTTCCAAATGGCGAGTAATCCTCTTGTGGTTGCTCCAGCGCTACGTCGAAACCATGCCGCGAATGCAGTGGCCGAGCAGTTCTTCTACAAGGAAATCGGTCCCATAGCTCCGCGCGTCCTATCAGACGCGTAAGGGTCGCTGCAGCACTTTGGCCCGCTACCCTTCCTTTCCCGCGAGCATTTCAAGGGCCGCAAGGTCGCAGAGCAACAGCCTGCGGCCGCGTCTCTCGATCAGTCCCCTTTTCGAGAGAGTGCTCATTTCCCGAGAAACCGCTTCCCTCTGCGTGCTGATGGAGGCGGCCAGTTCGAAATGAGTGGGCGCCGGGTTTATGACGGCCTGCCTGTCGTCTGCATGCGCTTCGTCAGCGCGGCGAAGCAATTCGAGGATGAGACGCCGACGCACGACCAGAGTACTGAACTCGTAAACCCGGTCGGTCATGTGCCTTATGCCCGCCGACAGGTATTCGAGGAGAGCCCACGAAAACTCCGGGTGGTCCGCGATCAGGCTGCGGAAGTCCTTCGCCGGCAACCTTGCGGCACGCGTCGCGTCGATGGCCAGGACTGTCGCCGATCGCGCCTTGCCATCGATAGCGGCCAGTTCCCCGACGATATCACCGGGCCCGCGGTCACCGTAAAGGACCTCGCGACCGTTCGTCGAAAAGAGGGTCACGCGGGCGTGTCCCTCAAGTATGAAGAACACATCGCGCCCGCTTTCGCCATGGGCGATGATCAACTCCTGGGGGGCGTAACTACGAACGATCCAGCGCTCCGACAACGCAGCAACGGCCTTATTGTCCAGTCTCGAAAGGAAATCAGGCGAACGTGTCATGGCCAGTGCTTCCGTTCGGCCAAATCTACATCCTTTGGCTTCGGCAGCAAATGGAAATAGGGCCCTGGCCGTCGGCGCACGGTCTCCGTTTGAGTTGGATTGTCAGCCCCTGTGCGAATAATCACAGACGAAGTTATGCACGCCTAGTAACCTCAGGCACAGGTCTTGTTCGGACCTTTCTCGGCTACCGCGCCGCACGTCGTACAAGACGCGCAAAGGTGCTGTAGCACTTTGAATTGCTGCATGATTTTGTCCTTAAATCGATTCCCGATCTAAGGAATTATGCAGCAGGGAGGCGACGATGTGCAGATACACAGTTCTCGCGGCTCTTTGCGTGACGGCAAGCAGCGCCTTTGCGGGTGAACTTGAGGCCCTGCAAGGCGAAAGCATCGACCTCGGCGCTTACCATGGCGTCGTCTATTACACGGAAGCCGGTGACGATTTCCGTGTGGTCACCACGATCGCGGACGGAGAGGCGGGTTCTCCCGTGCGCTTCGAGGTGACACTGGACGAGGGCCGCGGCCTCACGATTTCGATTCCAGGCCGGTTGGACGAGCCCAGCCAAGCCGTCGAAATCTCCCGGACCGGCGGCAAACTCTTCGTGGAAGGCGCCGAGCACGCTCCCCAACTGGTACATGCCGGTAAATAGATTCGGTTCGCCCCGCCCGAACGCGATGTTTTGCGGGAGACAAACTTCGCTCAAACGTCGTGATGGCGAGGTGCGCGGGCTAGATCTCGTCGGCGCCCCCGGAGACATGCAGCATTTCAAAGTGCGACAGCGACTTTGCGCGTCTGATAAAAACGCGCGGCGTTGTGGGACCGTGTCAACCGCGACGGCAGGCGGATTGCGGCCGGAATCCGAAAGTCGCGACGTCAAAGAACATGACGTCTCATAGCCAAACACCCCCTTTTGAGCGTCTTGCCACTGTAACAATCGGCGCCTACACTGCTTTTACTGTCCCTCTCGTCGCTGACCACGGATGTACTGGCAGTGGCGGGAGGTGGCGATGAGAGGTCGGGCTGAGCCCGGCCTTTTGTTTGCGCCCTTGCTTGAAGGCCTCAGCCCTTGCCCCGTTGCGGGTCCTTGCCCGTCGCTTGGCTGCTCTTCTTGGCCTCGCCTTTCTGTGCCGCGCCCTTCTTGACCTGGTCGCCCGCGCGGTTTCCGCCATGCGTTCCGCTGGAGCCCTTCGGCGCCTTGCCGTCCTTCACATTTGTAGCCATTGCGCTCTCCTCAGAGATTTCGATTGACGGCAGCGCCAACCGTCGAAGCCCGGGAAAGTTCCGGGAGAACGCCTCTCCTTGGCGCCCGCTTACCCGGCGCACTCCTCCGCGGCGCGCAACTCGGAACCAAACCATGCCCGGCCAGTTTGGTTAACCGGGAAAAGAATCCCCGAGAGAGGAAAGGCTATGAAAAACACGATCTTTGGCGTTGCAGTGCTTTTGAGCGCTGCGGCAATGCCGGCCTTTGGGCAGTCGGCAACTTCCGGCGGAAGCACACCGGCGATCGCCACTCCCGGCGCTGAGAACCCCGAAGCCCCCGTCGCCGGCAAGAACAGTTTTACGGAAGACCAGGCGCGCGAGCGGATCGAGCAAGCCGGATATGCCGACGTCAAGGGGTTGAAGCTCGACGATCAGGGTATTTGGCGTGCAACCGCCATGAAGGACGGCAAGTCCGTCACCGTCGCTCTCGATTACCAGGGCAACATTACCGCACTCTAGCTGCGTGGTTGCGGCCGGGAACGAGGCGGTGATCCCCTTCAACGCTACAGAAAGGGAGAAGAAGATGAGAACTGTGGCAGGGCTTTTCGACGACTATCACGATGCCCGACAGGCGGTGAACGACCTAGAGGCGGCAGGCATTCCGTCGGAGGATATCAGCATCGTCGCCAACAATGTCGGCGATCGCTATTCGGGCGAGAGTTCAGGGGCGGCTGAAGGAGCCGGCGTCGGTGCTGGTCTCGGTGCGGCCGGCGGCGGCGCCGTCGGTCTCTTGACCGGGCTCGGGCTGATGGCCATTCCGGGCGTCGGACCAGTCGTCGCCGCTGGTTGGCTCGCCTCGACGGCGGCCGGCGCGGTCGCCGGAGCCGTGGCGGGTGCCGCCACCGGCGGCATTGTCGGCTCGCTGACGGACTCCGGCGTTCCCGAAGAGGACGCCCATCTTTACGCCGAGGGCGTGCGGCGGGGCGGCACGCTGGTCGTGGCAAAGGTCGACGAGGCCCTCGTCCCGCAAGCCGATGCGATCTTAAGAAACCGCCATGCCGTCGACGCCTCGGTTCGCCGGCGCGCCTATGTCGAGGAAGGCTGGAGCACGTTCGACGCCGCGTCGGCGCCGATGAGCCTCGATGACGTTCAGCGCGAGCGCGAGCGCTACCGCCCACCGGCGCTGTAGCATTGGCCCCATGGGCGCAGCCGCACGCGGCCGCGCCCATGAATCCGACTTCGCCACGTGCTTCCGGCGGAGGTCTTTCTCCGGCTTCTTCTCTGTGCCTGTCACAGGGATACAGCAGCGTCGCGTCCGCGGTGCGGAAGAGTCTCTCAGCCAAGGACTTGGCTGGCTGGATTTCTGTGACAAGCACAGAAATGAGGGAGAGGAGCTGCCGCACAAACGACCCAGTCACTAGGCGCTGTCGATGCTGCGGAACCTAGCCGAGTTCTCGCGTGTTCTCGTAGGTGTTCCGTCGCAGGAGAGAAAGCATGCCATCGGCAACGCCACCCAAGTCGAAGTCGCCGCGAACGACCCGCAGGCCACTCGCGCTGCCGCAGCTTGTCGATGAGAAGGCCGAAGCCTTCGTCGCCACTGCGATTGCGGAACTGGTCAAATCCAAGATCCCGTTTCTGATCGCCGGCACCTTCGCCGTCAGCGCCTATACCGGCATCTCGAGGCCGACGAAGGATCTCGACGTCTTCTGCAAGGCCGGCGACTACACCCGCATCCTCAAGCATTTCAAATCGCGCGGCTACTCGGTCGAGATTGAGGACGACCGCTGGCTCGGCAAGGTCTACAAGGGCAAGTTCTTCTTCGACGTCATCTTCGCCTCGCCGAACGGAACCATGCTCGTCAACGATGCCTGGTTCGAACACGCTCTTCCGGTGGAACTCAGCGCCTCGCCGGTATCGATCGTCTCTCCGACCGAACTGGTCTGGTCGAAATCCTTCATCCAGCTTCGCGAGCGCTACGACGGCGCCGACGTCGCCCACACCATCCTCAAGACCCACGACCGCATCGATTGGCGCCGGCTGCTCGAATATATGGAAGCGCATTGGGAGGTGTTGCTGATCCACCTCCTCAATTTCCGGTGGATCTACCCTTCGGAGCGCGACAGGGTTCCATTGTGGCTGATGGACGAGCTTTTGAGCCGGCTGGCGGCGCAGCGGGATCTGCCGCTGCCGCAGACGAAAATCTGCCGCGGGCGGATGTATTCGCGCACCGACTACCAGATCGACGTGACCGAATGGGGGTTTGCCGATGTTGGCGGCGACCTCGAGATGCCGACAGGAAAATAGGGAGTTGTCACCATGGGCAAGGTGAAAGTCGCCGCGGTTGCGGACCTCCACATGAAAGAGGATGGTTCGGTCTCCTTTACGGACCTGTTTTCGGAGGTCTCCAAAGTCGCCGATGTGCTGGTGATCGCCGGCGACCTGACCGATCTCGGCAAGCCGGCCGAAGCGGAGCTGCTCGCCGCCGATCTGAAATATTGCACGGTTCCGGTGGTGGCGGTTCTCGGCAATCACGATCACCAATGTGACGCGGTCGAGGAGATCTCGTCGATCTTCATGAGGGCAGGTGTCCATCTCCTGGATGGCCAGGCGGTCGAGATCGCCGGTATCGGCTTTGCCGGCACGAAGGGTTTCGTCGGCGGTTTCGGACGGCATATGCTCGGTTCCTTCGGCGAAGCTGCACTGAAGACCATGGTATCGGCGACCGTCGATGAAGCGATGCGCCTCGAAAACGCGCTGCGCAAGACCAGCGCCGAGCATTCCGTGGTCGTGCTTCACTACGCGCCGATCGCCGAGACCGTCGCGGGAGAACCGGAAGAGATCTATCCCTTCCTCGGCTCCTCCCGGTTCGCGGAAACCATCGACCGGTTCCGCGTCAGCGCCGTCGTCCACGGCCACGCCCACAAGGGCACCTACAAAGGCACGACGCCGGGCGGCGCACCGGTCTTCAACGTCGCTGCTCACGTCGAGAAGCCGACAGGCCGGCCCTATGCGATCCTGGAGTTCTGAGGGAGCACCTCCCCTCAAGGCCTCAGGACGACCTTGACGCAGCCGTCTGCCCGCTTGTTGAAGGTCTGGTAAAGGTCCGGCCCCTCCTCCAGCGAGCCTCGATGGGTGATGACGAAGGAGGGATCGATCTCGCCCTTGCAGATGCGATCGAGCAGGATGGGCAAGTAGCGCTGAACGGGTGTCTGCGCCATGCGGAAGGTCAGCCCGCGATTGATCGCCGACCCGAAGGGTATCTTGTCGAGATATCCGCCATAGACGCCAACGATGGAGACCGTGCCAAAATTCCGGCAGCAATGAATTGCCTCGCGCAGCACATGCGGACGGTCGGTGCCGAGATAGGCGGCAACCTTGACGCGGTCGACGAGCGAATCGAGGCTCGCCCGGCTGTCGGCCTCCGTCCCCACCGCATCGATGCAGGCATCCGCGCCGCGCCCATGGGTCATCTCCATGATGCGCTCGTAAATATCCTCCTTCATGTAGTCGAGCGTCGCCGCGCCCGCCGATTCGGCAAGCCGCAGCCGCTCGGGAACGGTATCGACGGCGATCACCCGTTCCGCCCCGAGTAGAAGGGCCGAACGGATGGCCATCTGGCCGACAGGCCCGCAGCCCCAGACGGCGATCGTATCGCCGGGTTCGATGTCGCAGAATTCGGCCGCCATGTACCCGGTTGGGAAGATATCCGAGAGGAACAGAACCTGCTCGTCTGTGAGCTCCTCCGGTATCTTGACCGGCCCGACATCCGCATGCGGCACGCGCAGATACTCTGCCTGGCCGCCGCTATAGCCGCCGAGGAGATGCGAATAGCCGAACAGGCCGGCGGGCGAATTGCCCCACATCTTCACCGCCTTCTCCCGGTCTGGATTGGTTCGCTCGCAGGCGGAGTGAAAGCCCCGCTGGCAGAAGAAGCACTCGCCGCAGGCGATGGTGAAGGGCACCACGACACGGTCGCCGACCTTCAGCTTCGTCGCCGCCTTGCCGAGCGCAACCACCTCCCCCATGGTCTCGTGGCCGATGACGTCGCCGTGCTCCATCGCCGGGATGAGGCCGTTGTAGATATGCAGGTCGGAGCCGCAGATCGCGCAGGCGGTGACCTTGATGATGGCGTCGCCCTCGTCCTCGATCGCCGGATCGGGAACGCTCTCGCATCGGATGTCGCCTTTGCCGTGCCAGGTCAAAGCCTTCATTGCAGGATTCCTCCACTGTCGTCAAAACGGGGCCACGCGCCAAGGAGAGTCCTTAGCGCCGCCGGTATGAGGTTCGCGGTACGATCACCGCCGCAAGAGCCAGGCCGACGAGCGCCGCGGCTGCAACGGCGGCGATCGGGACCCTGCGCTCGGAACGCCATCCGCCTTCGATACCGCCGGCATTTGGCGGGGCCCGGAACAGGTTGCCATTGCTTCTTTCGGCGCGCGGCGCTCGCCGGAGATAGGACGAGGTCAGGCGGGCGAGGACGCGGGAGGTCGTGTTGGGGGCAAGAAAATGGGCAAGCCGCGCCAGGTCGGCAACGGCCCCGACGGTGACGGAGCTGCGCGGCCGTTCAGCCAGACGAACAATGGCGCGGGCGGCCCGCCGCGCATCGTAGACGGGAGGCGGAACGCTCAGCCTGCGGCCGGTGTAATTCGCGCCATGGGCAACTCCCGGCGTGTCGAGGAAGGTCGGATAGACGTCGCAGATGTGAATGTCCGGTTCTTCGGCGAGTTCGGCGCGCAGCGCTTCGGAAAAGCCGCGAAGGCCGAACTTGCTGGCGCTGTAGGCCGCCGCAAAGGGCGTCGAGGCAAAGCCGCCGAGCGATATCATGTTGATGAACGTGCCGTGGCCCTGCTTCAGGAACACCGGGATGGCTGCATGCGCATCGTTGACGTGGCCGATCAGGTTCGTGCGGATGACCTGCTCATGCGCCTCGATCGGCGTTTCCTGGAAACGGCCGACCGCGCCGACGCCGACATTGCTGAACCAGACGTCGATCCTGCCGAAGGACAGGGCCTTGGCTGCCAGCTCCTTGACCGCATCCGCTTCGGTCACATCGGTCGGCACGACGAGCACGGCCGCCCCGAGATCCCGGCAGGTTCGCGCTACCCGTTGCAGCGCCACCGCGTCGCGCGCGGCGAGCACGAGCTTCGATCCCCGCCGGGCAAACTCCTCCGCCGCCGCCTGTCCCACTCCGGACGAGGCTCCAGTGATCACCACCACTGCATCTCTGAGTGCTTTCCGCATGGCGCGTCTCCCGCTCGAGCAAGTGCCGATGGAACCGCCTGCGATCGATTATGTTCCGCTGGCCGTGCCGGCTTCGGCGCCCCTAAATCGGTCCGGCGGCGCATCCGGCATGGAACCGGACCCGCATGGCGGCGCGTTAGTTCTCGATCGAAATTTCACCTGCCACACCTGCCAAAGGAAGGGCCGCTCAATGCCGCTGCAAGTCATTTCCAATCCGACCCGCCAGGCCGCGGCCATGCGGCGCGGCGGCGGGCGCAGCCGCAACAGCGGCGGTCCGGCCCCAGGCGAGGCCCGGCCGAAGGAAAGCGGGCTCGTCTATGTCAGCGATTCGGAGCCGGGCATCAGACGCCAACGCGCCGGCAAGGGCTTCGTCTATCGGCTGCCGGACGGCTCCGTCCTGACCGATCCTGCCGTGAAGGCCCGTATCGCCTCGCTCGGCCTGCCACCCGCCTACGAAAAGGTGTGGATCTGCCTGGATGAGAACGGCCACCTGCAGGCGACCGGCTACGACGTACGCGGTCGGAAGCAATACCGCTACCACACGGAATGGCAGGCGCTGCGAAGCGGCGACAAATTTGCCCAGCTCCTTCTGTTCGGGAAGGCGCTGCCGAGGATCCGGCGCACGGTCCGCCGGCACATGGAAGGCGGAACCGGCGACGCACGAACGGTCCTCGCCGCGCTTGTCGCGCTCCTCGACGAAGTGCATCTCCGGACGGGAAGTCCCGCCTATGTCCAGGCGAATTCGACCTATGGCGCGACGACGCTTTTGAAACGCCATTTACGGCTCCTCGACGGCAGCATCGAACTGCGCTTTACCGCCAAGGGCGGCAAGCGCGTGCAGAGGCGGCTGCGGCGCCCGAAGCTGCAACGCCTGCTCGAGGACATCGCCGACCTGCCGGGACGGCAGCTCTTCGTGTGGAGGGACGACAACGACATACTGCGCCCCGTCGACTCGGGTCGTCTCAACCGCTATCTGGCGGAGGTGGCGGGTTTTCCGGTTTCGGCCAAGACATTCCGAACCTGGGCGGGCAGCGTTGCCGCCTTCACGGCCGCCCGCGAGGCGATGGATAAAGGTAAGCGCCCAACGGTCAGAGAAATGTGCGAGGCGGCCGCCGAGACCCTCTGCAACACGCCGGCAATCTGCCGCAAAAGCTACATCCATCCGGACATCATTGCGCTCGCCGGCGCTGCCAGTGCAGCCTCCGCCAGCAAGCTCAGCCGCCGCGGGCGGGCTAACCCGGAACTCCGGGTCGAGGAAGCGCGCATGCTCAATTTCCTTGTGCGCGCCGCACGCGCGGAGCGGCAGGCCAACGCCTCGATGAACGGAGTGGCGGCGGGCCTAACAGCGCCGAGCGTCTAATTAGACGCGTCGCGGCAGCACTTCGAATGGCCGCATCGTCATTCCCTTGACTCGATTCCGATTTAAGGAATCGTGCAGTGAGCCCCGCCGCCGGCTGATTAGAGGTTCCGGTTGGTTTCGCCGGTATTCCAGCCGGAGGTCCCACCCGAGGTTCCGCCAGCGCCTCGCACACGGATATTGTTCTGGACATGGCCGACGCCGGAGACGTTTTCCGCCAGGTCTTCGGCGCGGCGTTTCGCCCACTTGGACTCGACGAAGCCGCTGAGCTGAACCTCGCCGCCCGTGACCGAAACCTCGATCTCGGAAGCGTCGAGCGCTCCGTCATCGCTCAGCCGATCGCTGACATCCTCCTGGATGCGGCTGTCGGAACGGGTATAGCCCTTCGGCCCCTTGCCGCGATGTTGGTCCATCTGCCGCCGGCGCTCGGCATCTTCGTCGCCGAACCAGGAGGCCACCTCGTCGCCGGCCCGCTCGAAGAAGCCCCTCTCCTCGTCCCAGTCCCGGCCGGAGCGCGAGTGGGTGGACCGGCTGCGGTCGCCGTAGTCGGAACCATAATCGCCATATCCACGATCCCGGTTCCAACGGCCGTAGTCCTCGCCCATCCGGCGATAGGGTCCGGCGGTGGACTCGGCATCCGGAAAATACTCGGAGTTCTCGTAATCGGCGCCGCGAGGTTCGACTGTCTGCGCGAAGTGCCGCCGGCTGCCTCTTTCCTCACCGTACCAATCCCTGCCGGCTTCGCGCGAACGCCAATCGGGATCGTCCCGCTTCCACTCTTTTCTCCTGGCCATCGGTAGCTCCTTTCCCTTTCGGTTCCTTTCATGATGTTCACTCTTCCAAACCAGCAAAAAGCGCCTCGGTTCCGCTGCGCGCAATGCACAACGGAACCGAGGCGCCATCGCGGGCCGGGTCAGTCGTCCTTTGTCTTAAGGGCGTGCGAGACCTTGCCTCGGTGCGGATCCTTCAGGTTTTCGTCGGCCGCATCCCGGTCATGCTCCGGGTCGTCCTTCGCCGGCAAATAGCCTCTTGGCCGCGTCTCCTTCGGCCCTTCCCACCGCGGCGATTGCTCCGTGGTGCCGGGCGCTCCGTCCTTCGGGGTCTTCATCGTCTTTCTCCTGTTGAGCCGCCTTCATTCCTGGTCTTTCTCAGTCCTGATCCTTCATCGTCGGCAACGGGAACCGCTGGTCTTCGTCCTCGAGGTCGGATTCGACGACATAGCCATCCCTCTTGCTGTGCATCGCCTCGCGAGCGGCGCTCTTCCTGACGAGTTCGTCCGGCTCGAGCGGCTGGTCGCCGGCCTCCGGATGAGGATCGCTGTCGGTTTTCACGGGCTGGGCGCTGTCCGACGTGACGTCCGGCACGCCCTTTGATCTGTTCTCGTCTTTTGCCATTTCTCGCCCTCCTCGGGTTGTCGCTTGGTCAACGCCAGCCCTAAGGCGAAGTTCCATCACCCCGGCTCTCCGATCGGAACAAAGCCCGGCAAGCACGAGTTTGGGGGCTGCCGCCGTCTCCGATGGCGGACCGAAATCAATCGCATCGAATTACCAAGGAGACCTGGACCATGGAGAATTTTCCGCGCCCGCCGTTCGAGCGTCAAAGCCAACCCATGCCCGGTACCACGGACCGCATGAATCCTCTGCCGGACCACGGGGAGAAAACCTACAAGGGATCGGGCCGGCTGCAGGGCAAGAAAGCCATCATCACCGGCGGAGATAGCGGCATCGGCCGGGCGGTCGCGATCGCCTATGCGCGGGAGGGCGCCGATGTCCTGATCTCCTATCTGAATGAGCACGAGGATGCGAAATCGACCAAGGCGCTCGTCGAAGAGGCCGGACGCAAGGGCGTGCTCGTCGCCGGAGACATCCAGACCTCGGAACACTGCAAGCGCATCGTCGAGACGGCGATGAACGAACTCGGCGGCATCGACATTCTCGTCAACAACGCGGCCCACCAGGCCTCGTTCCCGGATATCGCCGACATCACCGACGAAGAATGGGAGTTGACCTTCCGCGTGAACATCCATGCGATGTTCTTCCTCACCCGCGCAGCGGTGCCGCATATGAAGCCGGGCTCTTCGATCATCAACACCGCCTCGATCAATGCGGATGCCCCGAACCCGATCCTGCTCGCCTATGCGACCACCAAGGGCGCCATCCAGAACTTTACCGCCGGCCTGGCGCAAATGCTTGCAGACAAGGGTATCCGCGCCAACGCTGTGGCGCCGGGTCCGATCTGGACGCCGCTCATCCCCTCGACCCTTCCCGAGGATACGGTGATGAATTTCGGCAAGCAGGTGCCGATGAAAAGGCCCGGGCAACCGGTGGAACTCGCCTCGGCCTACGTCATGCTGGCGGATCCGCTGTCCAGCTACGTCTCCGGCGCGACGATCGCCGTGACCGGTGGCAAGCCGATACTGTAGCGGCATCCCGCTCGCCGCCAGCGGCTGCGCCACGCCTCGCGGGCATGGGACATCGGTGCGTTTCGCGGCTGTCGGACTGAGCGGCGTCGGCCGGCGGTTGCATCGCTGCAAGGAGGGTCCGTCATGATCGATTTTTCCCATGCTCGCGAGAGAATGATCCTGTCCCACCTCTCGCGCCGCGGCATCCGGGATCCCAACGTTCTTGAAGCGATGCGGATCGTCCCTCGCGAGGCCTTCGTCGACCCCGGCTTCGAGGAATTCGCCTATGAGGATTCGGCGCTGTCGATCGGCCATGGCCAGACCATTTCGCAGCCCTTCATCGTCGCGCTAATGACGGAAAGGGCGGAGCTGCAGCCGGGCGATACCGTTCTGGAGATCGGCACGGGATCGGGCTATGCGGCGGCGATCTTGAGCCGCATTGCTGCCCACGTCTACACGGTAGAGCGCCATGCCGGCTTGGCCGAGGCCGCCGAAAGTCGCTTCACCAAGCTGGGCTTCGACAATATCTCCGTGCGGGTCGGCGATGGAACGACGGGCTGGCCGGAAGCCGGGCCGTTCGATGCCATCCTCGTGGCAGCGGGCGGTCCGGACGTGCCGCAGGCCCTCAAGGAGCAGTTGGATCTCGGAGGCCATTTGGTAATCCCGATCGGCCCGCGCGACGAGCAGCGCCTTATGAAGATCACCCGCGTCAATGCCACTACGTTCGAGGAACAGGATCTCGGCGGCGTTAAGTTCGTGCCGCTTCCCCACGGAACCTTTCGCAGCAAGGCCGGTTGGATCACGTCCAATCAGGAGGAACAAGCGATGCACAAGGCGAGCGAACACTTACAGGCTTGGCTCCGGGATGCGCATGCCATGGAGGAGCAGGCGATCACGATGCTCACCAGTCAATCCCGGCGGCTGGAAAACTATCCTGAGCTCAAAGCCCGGATCGATCGCCACCTGCAGGAGACCCGCGACCAGGCCGCGATGCTCAAGCGGTGCCTGGAGCGACTGCATGGCGGGACCTCCGCAGTCAAGGATATCAGCGGCAAGATCGTAGCCATCGGCCAGGGTTTGAGCGGGCTCTTCGTCAGCGACGAAGTCGTCAAGGGCTCGCTTGCCAGCTACACGTTCGAACATATGGAAATCGCCAGCTACAAGATCCTGATCGCTGCCGCAGACTATGCGGGCGACGAGGAGACGAAGCGGGTCTGCGAAACCATCCTACAGCAGGAAGTCGAGATGGCCGAGTGGCTCGACCAGCATGCGGCGGAAATCACTCGCACCTTCCTGGAGCGGGATCAGCGCGGCGTGACGGCCAAGCATTGATAGGTGACGCCAGCCCTGTGGCACGCCCCAACCAGGGGAACAAACTCTTTAACTCCGCTTTCCTCCTCTCAGAAGAAGGAAGACACGATGGTACGCAACAGCCCAAACGACCCTCGCAGGAACCCCGCTCCGCCCGCCGATGAAGAGGTGCCGGGCACGCCGGAAAGCATGAAAGTCCGACCGGTCGTCCAAGGCCGCGTACGCCCGGTGCGCAGCAGAGACGAGCAGAACGTCGATCCGGACGAGGCGCTTCCAAGTGACGAAGAGGAGCAGTCGATCGCCGACAATCCCTCGCGCGAAGAGGTGCGCTTCGGCGATGTGAAGGCGCCGAAGCCTGACTGACCCGCGGCCGGGGCTCTATCGCAAGGAGGCACCGAACATGTTGATGGACTATTTCTGGCTATTGGTGACCGGTGGCGGTGCCTTCCTCCTCGGCGCGGCCATCGCCTATGCGATCATGCGGCAGAAAGCGCTCCCGCCCGTGACGAAGGAAGCCCAGAAGCGCGAGATCGATAGGCTCTACGAGCGTCCTCCGGAAAACAACGCTCGCTAAGTCGCCTCAGGACCCGCTTGCCTCGCCGTGCGTTCCAATGCCGCGAGCGCCTCCCCTTCCGAGTGGCACAACAGATTGAGCTCGACCGGCTGCCGCAAAGCGATCTGGATATGATGCGGTCCGAACGCTCGGATCAGACCGTAGCCAGGAAACCGTCCATTGCCGGGGCGCCGATTGTTCCAGCGATTGATCTCGCGGTAGCGCGGCGCCTCATAAGCGTGGGAGGCGCCGAGGATACGCGAACACTCTTCGTAGAACGCTTTTCTGTCCATAGCTCGAGGCTCGGTCAATCCCACCGGTGCTTCCCGCTGCACCCAACGCTCGGGCACTCCTGGAGGTTCCGGAGCGAATCGGTGGCGGGCCCGAACGGGAACAAACGCTGCAAAAGCCAGTTGTTCTGGCGGCAGAAGGGAGAAAAGCATGTCCAAGCTGCCCAAGACGGCAAACAACCCGGCACAGTTGCGCGGAGACATCCAGCACGGCAGGACCGGCGACAAGAGGCCGGGGTTCGATCCGGCCGCGGCACCGCTCGAGACCGACGGCGAGGCGGCGGGAACTCCGCTCAATGCGCAGATGACGCAAGAAGCGAGAGCAGCGCAGCATCACGGCGAACCGGCTGTCTCCACGGAGTTCGGCGATGCCATGCGCCCCTTTGCCACCCAACATGACCGCCCCTCGAGGCCGCGGCTGGGACTGTCGCTGCTGATCTTCGGCGTTGTGCTTGCCGCAACCATTCTGATCTACGCCGTCGCCGCCGACTGGCTGTGATGGGGCACGCCGTCTCGCAACGTGGCGAACCGAAGGAGTTTCGAATGCCCGATCCTCGCCCCGACAAAAGAAACCCCCTTCCGGAATTGTCCGCCCGGGAAGAGGCGCTCTACCTGCGCCGGTCGTCGACGCGTTTTCTCGAATGCGCCATTCACCTCTGTGCCACGCACATGTCGCTGGACGAAGTGGCCGAACTGCTCGAGAAGGAAGCGGAGCAGTTGAGGCGCTTTGGCTGATTTTTGCACGCGCAAACGCCCTGGGTACCGGTGTCCGAGAGCGAATGTTCCTCCTCGAAGGTGCAGAGCTCTTCAGTCGAAGATCGCCCCTTTTGCGCCCTCATATTCGCGCGCCAGGGTCTCGATGGCGGAAGACGCTTCCTTGTAGCTCCAGCCTGCCGCTTCGGCCTGGTGAGCCAGAGCGGCCAGGTCGTCGGTCATTTCCCCGCCGATGGCTGCCACGATACTGTCCTGGGATTTTGCAGCGAGGTCCGCCACCGCCGGTCTCAGAGCCGCGACGCAGTCTGCCTGCCGGCCCGGATAGTCTGCATCCCGCTGCGGACGGGAAATCGCATGTGAGTCCGCCATGTCTGTCTCCTTCGCTCGATCCGGATCTTCTTGCAACGGAGGGAGTAATGGTGGATTTGGCCGATTGTTCCTGCGGCCGTCGATTGCGACCATTGGCCGACGTTCCGGAGCAACGGCACCACCGGCCGCGGAGCAGCTTACGCGGGGTAGTCGGCTTCGCTTTCCGCGCTCTGGAACAATTTTCCGCGTCGCGAATTAATTGGGCATCGCTCCAGAGATGGTAGCGACAATCAAGTCCCCCACCTTCGCTGTAGGCAGTGTCCGCATCTGCGGGCACTGCCGGGGCGTGTCTACCGTCCCTTAGCGCTCGCGAGGATCCGTCATGAGACGCCGTCATGTTCTCTGTCTGGCCGCCGCCGGCGCCTTGCCTATCTGGCCGCCCTTGGAAAGCGCTGTCGCCCAAGAGATGGCGGCTGATGATGCCGAGCGGAAACACGCCCGATCGGCAATGCGGGTCGGCGCCCTCTCCTTGGCCGCCAGCCGTACGGCCGAAAACACGACGAGCGACGCCCTCCTGAAGCAATTTGCCAAATGGGAAATCGCCGAGCAGGAGGCGGTCTCCAACGTCCTTCGATCGATGGAACCCTATGGCGGGACAAGCGACGGTTCCGGCCCGCCCGCCGACGCTCAATTGGAAACGATGTTGGACGCAGAAGGCCGCACCGCGCTTGAAAAGCTCAGAAGCTTGCAGGGGCCCGCCTTCGACAAGGCCTATGTGTTGCTGCAGTCTGACGGGCACAAGAAACTTCTGGCGATCCACGAGGAATATGTGAGATCGGGCCGGGACCGCGAGCGACGGAACGTCGCAAGGCTTACCCGCCTGCTGATCGAAGAACACCTCGAACATCTGGAGATGCTGCGGATAAGACTTGGCTAGCGCTTGACACTCACAAGACGCATGACCGACGCGCCGTCCGGTCCTGCCAGAGCAAGCATCGCGCCATTCACCTTCCAGGCGAGTGCGGCTTTCAGCAGGTCGAGAAGCCTCTGCTCCTGCTCCATAACGGCGGGGGAACAGGTGGTATGCGTCGCCTCGGTCGGGCCGAAGGTGATCGTTCCTTCCGAGAGGCTGAAGGCGCCGGTGAAGAAATTGCAGCCGCCCGTGCCGCCAAAGGTACCGTCCTCGCGGATTTCGAGAACCACCTCGGGATCGTCGACCGCTTCGCCGGAGTTGATGGTCTCGGCGCGCCAGGAACCGATCAATTCCGGCGGCACGTTTTCGGCGCCGACCGATCGCAGCGAGGCAAGCTCGATCAGCACGCAGGCGCAGGATGCGGCTGTCAGGACGTTGAGCATCGGAACTCCTCATGCGATCGCTGCGGCATTGCCGCCGCATCGATTCCTACCCCAGGAGCGCCGGATAAAGAAGAGCGGCCGCTTCTACGCTTGTTGCCGGCGGGTTTCGGCTGTAGAGCCTATCCAAAACGTTTCAACAAGAAGAAAACGGGATCTGGCAATGGCATCCGGCGAGGAAGGCAAGCGCCGCCTGACGGTACTGGGCTCGACCGGCTCGATCGGCACCAACACGCTCGACGTCGTCGAGCGGCTCGGCGGGCGGGATCGCTTCGAGATCGCGGCCCTGACCGGCAACGGCAACATACCCCTTCTCGCCGAGCAGGCGCGGCGCATGGGGGCAGAGCTGGCGGTAACCGCGGACGAACACCGCTACAACGAACTCAAGGATGCCCTCGCCGGCAGCGGCATCGAAGTGGCCGCCGGGCGGAGCGGCCTGGTCGAGGCGGCCGAACGCGATTCCGGCTGGCTGATGGCGGCAATCGTCGGCAATGCGGGTCTTGCGCCGACGCTTGCTGCGGCGCGGCGCGGTGCCGACATCGCGCTTGCCAACAAGGAATGCCTCGTCTCCGCTGGCAGCCTGTTCATCGAGGCGGTCAGCAAGGGCGGAGGCCGGCTGCTGCCCGTCGACAGCGAGCACAATGCGATCTTCCAGGTGCTGGAGAACGACCAGCGCCATGCCGTCGAACGGGTCGTCCTGACGGCCTCGGGCGGTCCGTTCCGCACGAAGACGCTCGAAGAGATGCGGCATGTGACCGCCGACATCGCCCGCGCCCACCCGAACTGGTCGATGGGGCTGAAGATCTCGATCGACAGCGCCTCGATGTTCAACAAGGCGCTCGAAATGATCGAGGCGCGCCATCTTTTCCGCCTGCGCCCAGACCAGATAGAGGTGATCGTCCATCCACAGTCGATCGTCCATTCGATGGTCGGCTACAGCGACGGATCGGTGCTCGCCCAGCTCGGCTGCCCCGACATGCGTACGGCGATCGGCTATGCGCTTTCCTATCCGAAACGCTGCGACCTGCCGATCGAGCGGCTCGACTTCGCCAAGCTCGCGCGGCTCGATTTCGAGGCGCCGGACGAGGTGCGCTTCCCGGCACTCCGCTTGGCGCGACGCGCCATGGAGGCCGGCGGGATTCAGGGTGCGGTGCTGAACGGCGCCAAGGAAACTGCCCTCGAAGCCTTCATCAAGGGCCGCATCGGCTTTCTCGCCATGGCGGAAGTCGTCGAAAAAGTGATGGATCGGCTCTCAGACCTGCCGGCCGCGATGACCATGGACGACGTCTTCGCGGCGGATGAAAAAGCCCGGCATGCGGCGGCCGGGCTGATCTGATCCAGGTTCGCCGTAGCTTACGCGACCGCCCTTGCCAGCGCGCAGCGCGACCACAGCGAATGCAGCGCGCCGACCAGGTGGTCGATGTCGTCATCCGAATGCAGCGGCGTCGGCGTGATGCGCAGTCGCTCGGTCTTTTTCGGAACCGTCGGATAGTTGATCGGCTGGACATAGACGCCGAAATTGTCGAGCAGCAGGTCGGAGATCCACTTGCACTTGGCGGCGTCGCCGACCATCACCGGGACGATATGGCTCGGATTAACCATGTGCGGAATGCCGCGCTGATCGAGCAGCGATCGCAGCCGGCGCACACGCTCCTGATGGGCGAAGCGTTCGCGCTGGCTTTCCTTGAGATGCCGGATCGAGGCGAGTGCGCCGGCGGCAAGCGCCGGCGGCAAAGCGGTCGTGAAGATGAAGCCGGAGGCGAAGGAGCGGATGAAATCGCAGAGCGCCGCCGAACCGGTGATGTAACCGCCCATGACGCCGAAGGCCTTGCCGAGCGTACCCTCGATCACCGTCAACCGGTGCATCAGCCCCTCGCGCTCGGCAATGCCGCCGCCGCGCGGGCCGTACATGCCGACCGCATGCACCTCGTCGAGATAGGTCATCGCGCCATATTTGTCGGCGAGATCGCAGAATTCCTTGATCGGCGCGATGTCGCCATCCATCGAATAGACGGATTCAAAGGCGATGATTTTCGGTGCACGCGGATCAGCAGCCGCCAGTTTCGCCTCGAGATCGGCCACCGAATTGTGCTTGAAGATGACGCGCTCGCATTTCGAATGCCGGATTCCCTCGATCATCGAAGCGTGATTCCCGGCGTCCGAGAAGACGATGACGCCGGGAATCTTGGAACAGAGCGTGCCGAGGGCGGCCCAGTTGGAGACATAGCCGGAGGTGAAGAGCAGCGCCGATTCCTTGCCGTGCAGGTCGGCAAGTTCGCGCTCGAGGAGAACGTGGTAGTGATTGGTCCCGGAGATGTTGCGCGTTCCGCCGGCGCCGGCGCCGCATTCGTCGATCGCCAGCTTCATCGCTTCGGTGACGACCGGCGACTGACCCATGCCGAGATAATCATTCGAGCACCAGACCGTGACCTCCTGGGTGCCGTCGGCCGTGTAGCGCGTCGCCTTCGGAAAATCACCGCGGTGGCGGGCGAGATCGGCGAAGACCCGATAGCGGCCTTCGTGATGCAGCCCGTCCAGCTCGTTTTTGAAGAAACTCTCGAAATCCATCATCATCTCCGATGCCCTGCCGCCTTTCTTCATTCAAAGCGACCAGGGGTCAACCCCGGAACGGCCTCCGGCCACGCGACTGCGGCAAAAGGCCTCTAGTTTTGAACTATTCCAAAACGGCTAAGGCAACTCAATCCCCTTAACTTTGATCGAAGTCAAGCAATTGCAAAAAGGACGGCCGCGGCCGTCCTTTCTTTCCTTCTCGCGTCCTCAGGCAGCCGCCACGGCACGCTTGGTCATAACCTTGACGAGATTGGCGCGGTAGGCGGCGCTGGCGTGAAGGTCTGTCAGCAAATCCGATGCGTCGACCGCTACATTCGCCACCGCATCCGGCGACCAGTTGGCGGAAAGCGCCGCCTCCAGGCCGTTATGGCGGAAGACGCCGTTGGAGCCGGCTCCCGTCACCGCGACGCGGACATTGCCGTCGTCGCGCCGGGCGACAAAGACGCCGGTCATGGCGTATCGCGAGGCTGGGTTGGCGAACTTCTGATAGGCAGCCTTGGCCGGCGCGTCGAAGCGCACGGCGGTGATGATTTCTCCTTCCTCCAGCGCCGTTTCGAACAGGTCGGTAAAGAAGTCGTCCGCCTTGATCTCACGCCGGTCGGTGACGATCACCGCATCGAGCCCCAGCATCGCGGCCGGGTAGTCCGCCGCCGGGTCGTTGTTGGCGATCGAGCCGCCGATCGTTCCCATGTGGCGCACCGCCGGGTCGCCGATGTGGCCGGCGAGGTCGCAGAGGGCCGGGCAGACCGCGCCGAGCTCGGCTGAGATGGCGACCTCCTCATGCGTCGCAGCAGCGCCGATCCGGACGGAGCGGCCGTCGACGGCGATCCCTTTCAACTCGGTGATGTGCCGCAGATCGACAAGATCGCTCGGCGCGGCGAGCCGCAAGCGCATGGTCGGGATGAGCGTCATGCCGCCAGAGAGATATTTGCCCTCCGCCGCGGCGCCCATCATCTGCACCGCTTCCTGGATCGAGGAGGGTCTGTGATAGTTGGTCTCATACATCCTAAGTTCCTCCCGATCAGTGCGCGGCTTGAGCCGCTGCCCAGACCTTTTCCGGCGTCGCCGGCATCGTCAGCTGATTGTTGCCGATCGCGTCGGTGATCGCGTTGATCAGCGCTGGCGGTGAGCCGATCGCGCCAGCCTCGCCGCAGCCCTTGACGCCGAGCGGATTGTTCGGACAGGGGGTGTTCGAGGTCGACACGTTGAACGACGGGACGTCGTCGGCGCGCGGCATCGCGTAGTCCAGGTAGCTCGCCGTCAGCAGTTGGCCGCTGTCATTGTAGCGGACCCCCTCGAGCAGAGCCTGGCCGATGCCTTGCGCCAGCCCGCCATGCACCTGGCCCTCGACGATCATCGGATTGATGATGTTGCCGAAATCGTCCGCCGCGACGAACTGGACGATATGCGTGCGGCCAGTCTCCGGATCGACCTCCACTTCGCAGATGTAGCAGCCAGCCGGGAAGGTGAAGTTGGCCGGATCGTAGAAGGCGCTCTCCTTCAGCCCCGGCTCGAGTCCCGGCGGCAGGTTATGGGCGGTATAGGCGGCAAGCGCCATCTGGAACCAGGGGACCGACCTGTCGGTGCCTGCGACCTTCAGCGCCCCGTCTTCGATGACGATGTCGCTCTCGTCCGCCTCCATCAGATGCGCGGCGATCTTCTTCGCCTTGGCCTCGACCTTGTCGAGCGCCTTGGCCAGCGCCGACATGCCGACCGCGCCGGAGCGTGAGCCGTAGGTGCCCATGCCCATCTGCACCTTGTCGGTGTCGCCATGGACGATGTTGATGCTGTCGATCGGCAGGCCGAGCCGGTCGGCGACGAGCTGGGCGAAGGTTGTTTCATGCCCCTGGCCGTGGCTGTGCGAACCGGTCATTACCTCGATTGTGCCGGCCATGTTGACCTTGACCTCGGCCGATTCCCACAGTCCGACGCCGGCGCCGAGCGAACCAACCGCCGCCGAGGGCGCAAGCCCGCAGGCCTCGATGTAACAGCTCATGCCGATGCCGCGTTTCATTCCGCGCCCTTCGGCCTCGGCCTTGCGGGCCGCAAAGCCGCTCCAGTCTGCCGTCGTCATCGCCGCGTTGAGCGAGGCTTCGTAGTCGCCGGCATCGTAGTTCATGATCACCGGCGTCTGGTGCGGGAAAGAGCGGATGAAATTGGTGCGACGCAGTTCCGCCGGCGAAATGCCGAGCTCGCGCGCCGCCGTCTCCATCGTCCGCTCGAGCAGGTAGGTCGCCTCCGGTCGTCCGGCGCCGCGATAGGCGTCGACCGGCACCGTGTTGGTATAGACGCTGCGGACATTGGCGTGGATCGCCGGGATGTCGTACTGACCGGAAAGCAGCGTCGCGTAGAGATAGGTCGGTACGCAGGAAGAGAAGAGCGACATATAGGCGCCGAGATTGGCGATGGTGTCGACTTTCAGCGCGATGATCCGGTTGCCGGCATCGAAGGCCATCTTCACGGTCGAGACGTGGTCGCGGCCATGGGCGTCGGTGAGAAAGGCTTCGGTGCGGTCGCAGGTCCACTTGACCGGCACGCCGGTCCGCTTCGAGGCCCAGAGACAGACGATCTCCTCCGGATAGATATAGATCTTCGAGCCGAAGCCGCCGCCGACGTCGGGGGCGATCACCCTGAGCTTGTTTTCCGGTGCGACATTGTAGAAGGCGCTCATTACCAGCCGCGCCAGATGCGGGTTCTGGCTGGTCGTGTAGCAGGTATAGTGATCGTCGCCGGCGTCGTAGATGCCGAGCGTGGCGCGCGGCTCCATTGGATTGGGCGCCAGGCGGTTGTTGTAAATTTTGAGCTCGGTCACATGGGCCGCGGCCGCAAGCGCCCGGTCGACGGCCGCGGCATCGCCCAGCTCCCAGTCGAAGATCAGGTTGTTGGGCGCCTCGGGGTGAAGCTGCGGCTCTCCGTAGGCGAGCGCCTGCAGCGGATCGGTGACCACCGGCAGGAGGTCGTAGTCGACGACCACCGCTTCGGCCGCATCGCGCGCCTCGGCGACACTGTCGGCCACCACGATCGCCACGGCGTCGCCGACATAACGCACCGTCTTGTCGGCCAGCGGCCGCCAGGCGCCCATCTTCATCGGCGAACCGTCCTTGGAGTGGATCATCCAGCCGCAGATCAGGTTGCCGATCCCGTCGGCCAGCAATTGCTTCCCGTCGAGCACATCGATGACGCCCGGCATCGCCCTGGCGGCGGTCGCGTCGATGCCGGTGATCGTCGCATGCGCATGCGGACTGCGCACGAAGACCGCATATTTCATGCCGGGAACCGACATGTCGTCCGTATAGCGCCCCTTGCCCGTCAGGAAACGCCTGTCTTCCTTGCGCGCCACGCGCGCGCCGATGCCATCAACGCCCATTGCCTATCTCCTCCCGAGACATTCAGCTGGATTGGTTCTGCCGGTAGCGGCGTGCCGCTCATTCCGCTGCCTGACGCACGCCGCCCATTTCCTGGGCCGCGGCGAGGATCGCCTTGACGATGTTGTGGTAGCCGGTGCAGCGACAGATATTGCCTTCGAGTTCGAAGCGGACCGTCGCCTCGTCGAGACCGCTGCCGTGACGCCTGATCATGTCGACCGCCGTCATCACCATGCCGGGCGTGCAGAAGCCGCATTGCAGGCCGTGATGCGCCTTGAAGGCTGCCTGCACTGGGTGGAGCTCGCCATTTTGCGCCAATCCCTCGATAGTCGTGATCGCCGAACCTGCGGCTTGCGCCGCAAGGATGGAACAGCTCTTCACCGATTGGCCGTTCATATGGACGACACAGGCACCGCATTGCGACGTGTCGCAGCCGACATGAGTACCGGTCAGTCCGAGATTTTCGCGGATAAAGTGCACCAGCAGCGTCCGGTCGTCGCAGACGCCGCTTACCTGGCGGCCGTTGACCGTCATTGTTACTTTCGCCATTTCGCTCCTCCGGGGTCGGTCCGTACCAGGGCGAGCGCGGCTTCGAATCGGGTGAGATATGTTCACGCGACTGAAAGTACGCGCCCTGATATCAATGCCCTTTGCCAGTGGTCCGCTCCTCCCGGACCATTGTCGACGTTGTATCATTTGTCTTTTTGCCGAATGTCGCAACCGTCTCGGCCGCAGAAGGGCAAAAAAATCCGTCACGCATGTAACGGCGGAAACAGCGCCTTCATCTTCTGTTCAGGAAGGATCGCATTATCTTGCGGCCGGACGACCGCGCCGCCTCCAGTGGACTTTCCTGGGCGGCGGGGTATTTTCCGCATTGCAAGTTCAAGTGGAGGGACGCGGGTCGCGTCTCGCCGCCACCACCCAAGAGACGGACGAAGCGACAGGCTGACATCCGTAGAGATCGGAGAGGACAACATGAAGAAAGCCATCGCACTTGTTCTGGTCGCCCTGTCGGTTGCAAGCTGCACGCAGACGGAGAAGGGTGCCGGCATCGGCGCGGCGTCGGGCGCGATCATCGGCGGCGCCATCACGAACGACGTGCGCGGCGCGGCGGTCGGCGCCGCCATCGGCGGCGTTTCCGGCGCCGTGATCGGCAACGTCACCGAGCAGCCCGGCCAGTGCTACTACCGCGACCGCTACGGCCGCCGCTATATCGACCGTTGCTGATCGCCACCGGCAATCATCGAACGAACGGCCCCGGAGCAATCCGGGGCTTTCTTTTTGCGTGGAGTCATTTGGCGGGATTGCGGCGCCGTCATTGGGCCGATTGCACGATGATTCTCAGGCGCTCTTCGATCTTTTCTGGGGGTGACCAGCCTTTGACGATAGGTTCAGTGCCACGGCCGCCCGAATGAGCGCCTTCAACGCCTCTTCGTCGATCTTTTCGCCCTCATGGATATCGATGGCGCGCCTGGTATTGCCTTCGAGGCTGGAGTTGAACAGGCTCGCAGGATCCTCCAACGAAGCACCCTTGGCGAAGGTCAGCTTGACGACGCTCTTGTAGGTCTCGCCGGTACAGATGATTCCGGCATGCGACCAAACCGGAACGCCCCGCCACTTCCACTCCTCGACCACGTCCGGGTCGGCATCCTTGATAAGCTTTCGCACGCGGGCGAGCGTCTCGCCCCGCCAGTCGCCCAGCTCTTCTATCCTCGCATCGATCAGCTGCGAGGGAGAGTTTTCCCCTTCCATCCTCTTCTCCATGGTTGTTTCACTCTCTTCATGATTGCCGTCGCGCACGCCCTTGCCCTCTCCGCTCACATGCGTTCGCCGGGCAATTGGCTGGCTTTCTTCACCCAGGCGGCAAACTGAGCCTCGTCCAGCTCCTCGTCCTCATGGATGTTCAGGTACCGCACTTCCCTCTGTTTGGACTCGCCTGGCGGCACCGGATGCAGCGAGGTGCCGCGAAAGAACGCCACCTTGATGTATTTCGTGAAACAGTGAATGCCGAGGAACCAGCTCTGCTCCTCCATTCCATAGAGCGGCGAGTTCCATTTGACCGCCTTGCGGACATCGGGGACGGTCCGCTCGATCAGCGCGTCGAGGCGGCGTCCGAGATCGCTTTTCCAGCCGGGCATTGCGGCGATATAGGCCTGCACCGGCGCGTCGCCGTAGCCCTTGGCGATCTGCGGATTGCCGCCTGAGAGAAGCTTCGGCTTCGTCGCCGCTTCCGCGCTTTCGCTGTTTTCTGCGGTGGATTCAGGCATTGCGGAGCGCGCCGGAGATGCCTTCGCCGCGGCTTTAGTAGGCTTGCGGGCGGGTGACTTGGCAGCCGGCTCGGGCGACTTGGCTTTCGCAGACATGCGCTTGGTGTCGGCCTTCTTCTCCATTCTCGCCTTGTCGGCCATCCGCTCACTCCCGTGAAAGACGAATACATAGTCACGAATACCTCAACTTCCAGTCAACTCGACTGGCGAGGATACCGATCAATTGGCGCCGAACGACGCGGGCTCCAATCAGCCTTGCATCGGGTTGCCGCCACACTTGTGTGCAAGACTGTGTAACAAGCAATTGTGATGAACCGAACGGAACGCGCGCTCAGCCATGAGGCGCGGCAACCGAGGAGGAAGCCATGACCACATCAGCCGAGAAGCAACCGACGGGCGGACAGCCTGCCATGCCCACACCACCGGTCGTTGCGCCGGAGGCTTGGGAGGCGGCCCGCGAAGATCTGCTCGTGAAAGAAAAGGCCCTGACACGCGCCCGTGACCGGCTCGCCGCCGAGCGCCGGCGGATGCCCTGGATGGCTGTGACGAAGGACTATGTCTTCGAGGGGCCAGCAGGCAAAGTGAGCCTGCTCGACCTGTTCGACGGCCGGCGCCAATTGATCGTCTACCGCGCCTTCTTCGAGCCCGGCGTGGAAGGCTGGCCCAACCACGCCTGCGTAGGCTGTTCCATGGTGGCCGACCAGGTCGCCCACCTCGCCCACCTCAATGCTCGTAACACCACCCTCGTCTTTATATCACGGGCGCCGCAGGCGGACATCGTGCGGCTGAAGGCGCGGATGGGCTGGGAGATCCCATGGTTTACGATTACGGACGGCTTCGACGCCGGTTTCGGCGTTGACGAATGGCACGGCACGAACGTGTTCTATCGTGACGGAGACCGCCTGTTCCGCACCTATTTCATCAACAACCGCGGCGACGAGCAGATGGGGAGCACCTGGAACTATCTCGACTTAACGCCCCTCGGCCGGCAGGAGGTCTGGGAGGATTCACCCGAGGGCTATCCCCAGACCCCGCCCTACAAGTGGTGGAACTGGCACGACAGCTACGTCGAAAGCGAGGCTCCAGACAAGAAGTAGACCGAGCATCGAGCGACGGAGAGGCGGCATTCCGGAAGCAGGAGGCGAGCAGGAAGCCATGAGGCGGGCCGGTTCCGGCGGATACGACGGGCGGCGAAGCGAACGCACACCGTTCATTCAGGTCGTCAGGATCGCTGCGACGGCCGCTTGCGGCCCCGATCCTCCCCAGCCGCCTACCCGCCGCTCTTTGTGCCCGAAGCACCACAGAACGAGTCCTTTTTGGCCAGAATCCGACCCGAATCGCCGCTGCAGGGTGGATGCAACCGGCCCTGATCGTTAACAAATGGAAAACTTTGCCCTGCTAGAGTGCCCATTGCCGCACATGCAGGCATTGAGTAAAGAGTCGCCTGAAACGGGATGCGGAGGATGTCTCCACCACGCTCGAGTACTGCGTATTTGAAGGCGGCGACAGTGTTCGCGCTTGCGGCCTCGACGGCGCTCGGCCCGATTTTCGCCGGCCAAGCGCAGGCGATCCGGATCTTCGGCATGCGCTTTTTCGAAAGCGCCGAGGAGCAGGTCCAGGTTCTCGACCCGGTCAACTACACGCTTACATTCGAGCCTGGAACGGATGATGAGGAGCTGCGCGAGGCGCTCGAAAATGCTTCGCAGCTCAATCAGGATCAGGAAAAGCCGGTCTCCGGCGACCTCGGCCTGTTGATCAAGGCGCGCGACGACCGGGAGCGGCTGCTCGCCGCGCTCTACGAAAAGGCGCGCTACGGCGGCACCGTGACGATCCTGATCAACGGCCAGGACATCGACAGCCTGCCGCCCGACCCCTCCTTCCCCGATGGCCAGGCCGTGCCGGTGACCGTGCGCGTCGCGCCGGGTCCAGCCTTCACTCTCGGCTCGGTGAGGTTTGAGGGCGATGCGGCAGGGCTCGACCCGGCGACCTATGATCTCACACGCGGCGCCCGTGCAGACTCCACGCTGATCATCAAGGCGGGAGAGCAGATCGTCGTCGATCTCAAGGAACAGAGCCGGCCACTTGCCAAGATCACCGAGCGCAGCGTCGTCGCCGACCATGCCACCTCCACCGTCGACGTGACGATCAGGGCCGAATCCGGACCGGTCGCGCCGGTCGGCGCTCTCACGGTTACCGGCACCAGGACCGTCGACCCGAATTTCGTTCGCGACTATTCGCGGCTCAACCATGGCCGGCCCTATTCGCCGGAAAACATCCGCAAGGCCGCCGAGCGGCTCAGGACGCTGAACGTCTTCTCCAGCGTCACCATTGTCGAGGCTGATCAGCTTGCTCCCGACGGCACCATCCCGATGAACATCCAGGTGTCGGAGGGCAGGCACCGCTATTTCGGATTCGGCGGCCAGGTATCGACGACAGACGGGCTCGGTCTGCAGGGCTATTGGGGCCATCGCAATCTCTTCGGCCGGGCCGAGTCGCTCCGGATCGAGGGCTCCGTCGACCGGATCGGCGAGACCACGGATGTCGGCGGGCTCGACTATTCGGCCGGTATTCTCTTTGCCAAGCCCGGCGCCTTCGGTCCGGCATCGACGTTCACGGCAAGCCTCAAGGCGGCAATCGTCGATCCGGATGCCTATAACGCCAAGACGATCACCGCCGCGGCCGGCGCCGGCTTCGAGCTTACGCCAGAGGATACCGTTTCCGTCGGCGCCGAGCTCAGCTGGGCCGATATCGACGACGCCTTCGGCTCGAATTCCTATCTGACGGCCGCGATCCCGCTCGAATATGTCCGCGACACCCGCGACGACAAGCTGAACCCCACGGAAGGCTACCGGGCGATGATCAACGCGAAGCCGAGCTACGAGATCGAAGGTCAGACCTTCTTCAGCTCCTTCGAGACCTCCGCCTCCGCCTATTACGCGCCGGGCAGCGAAAATCGCTTCGTGTTGGCCGGCAAGCTCGGCGCCGGCGTGCTCGTCGGCGGCGACGAACTTTCCGACATTCCGGCAACCCGGCGTTTCTTCCTCGGCGGCGGCGGCTCGGTGCGCGGCTATTCCTTCCAGGAGATCAGCCCGCGCAATGACGACAACGAGGAGACCGGCGGCCGCTCCTATGTGAACGGTTCGCTGGAGGTCCGGATTGCGGTAACCGATACGATCGGTGTCGTGCCCTTTATCGATGCCGGCAGCGTCTCGACGAGCACGGCGCCGGATTTTTCCGACATCCGCGCCGGGGCCGGCATCGGCCTGCGCTATGCGACGCCCTTCGGGCCCATCCGTCTCGATTTCGCGGTGCCGCTCAACAAATATCCGGGCGGCACCGAATACGGGATATATGCGGGCATCGGACAATCTTTCTGATGCGCGCGGCAATGCCATGGTAAACTACAGCGCCGCGCGTCTTATCAGACGCGCAAAGGTCGCTGTAGCACTTTGAATTGCTGCATGTCTTTGTCCCTAAGTCCAGGTCGATTTACGGACAAAGACATGCAGTAGGCAAATCCGCCTGCGGGCGATGAGCTTCCGTCCTGCCGATTCCAGAGCGGCGTAACATGGTCTATGGATAGGACATGAATCAGGTCATCGGCACATTTCGGTCAGCGCTGCGCTACGTCTTCGCCTTTCTCGGCGTGGTCGTCGTTGCGCTGTTTCTCCTCGTCGCCTTTCTCGGCTTCACCGTGCCCGGCGCACGCGTCGTCGCCTGGGCGATCGAAAAATATGCGGCGACCCCTGACCAGATCGTCCGCATCTCCGATCCGGGTGCGCTGCTCACCGGTGACTTCACCGCCGGAACGGTGACGCTCTTCGACGGCGAGGGAATCTATGCGGAGGTCCGCGACCTCTCGGTGAACTGGTTGCCGGCCGAGCTTCTGTCGATGCGCTTCGATGCAAGCAGCATCTCGGCGGCTTCCGTACGCCTCGAACGGCTGCCGATCCCCTCCACCGAAACGAAAGAGGTCCGACGGACACTCGCATTGCCCGTGGACGTGAAAATCGATGCCTTCGATCTCAAAGAGATCGTTATCGGCAAGGCGATCGCCGGCAAGGACCAGTTCCTAACCGCGAAAGGCAGGGTCGACGCGACGAATTCGAGGATCGCGCTCGCCTTGGATGCAGCCGAGCGCGACCGCCCGGAAGCACGCGCCGTCGCCGATCTCGTCTTCAATCCGGCCGGAAACGAGCTGAGGCTCGAGGCCGAGATCGCCGAGCCGAAGGGCGGGCTGCTCGCCAAGCTGCTGCGGCTGCCGGGCGAACCGGCAGTCGATATCCAGGTGACCGGACAAGGCCCCCTCTCCGACTGGACGGGCTCCGGCACCGCATCGCTCGACGGCAGCGAGCTTCTCCGGTTGGAAGGCCGGCACGTGCTAGCCGCCGACGGCATGCACAATCTGAAGCTCACCGGCGGCGGGGCTTTCGCCCAGCTGATGCCGGCCGCTTTCAGGCCGCTTTTCGAGGGATCGACCAGCATCGACCTGACCGCCGCCTTCGACGGAAAGAGCAAGGTCCGGATCGAAGCGGGCAAGCTTGCGACCGGCGCCTTGACGCTGAACGCCTCGGGCACGGTCGACAGCCGCGGCGAGAACAATCTTCAGGCAAGCGTCGCCGGCACGAGCGGTCCGTTCGATTTCCGCTGGCCGCTGAAGGATGGCGAGCTGCAAGCACGGGTCAACACGGCGAACCTGTCGCTGATCGGCGAGGGACAATCGGCGATCCTCGACGTCGCCGCCGACGTCGTCTCGCTCGGACTGCCTCAAGGCAGTCTCGGCGCCATCCGGCTCGCGGCGCAAAGCGACGCCTTCAACCTGGAAATGCAGGCCGGATCGCTGAAGGCAACCGTGGAGATCGGCGAGGCGCGGTTCGCAAACGCGGATCTCGATCGGGCGATACAGGCGCCGATGAAGCTCGCCGGCACGATCGGGATCGCGCCGGATGCCATCCATTTCGATCCGCTGACGCTTGAAAGCCCCGGCATCGGCGGTTCCGTCACCGGCGCACTCGATCGCGCCGACAGCACACTCGAAGCCGCCTTCAAGCTCTTCGCAGTGCCGGCAGTTCTGCCGCCGGCGCTTGCCGAAAAATTCGAAAAGACGATCGCCGTCTCCGGCAATCTGGTGACCGAAGAGGACGGCAGCGTCCAGCTGAGCGGCCTCGATGTCAAATCCGAAGCCGTCGAAGCCTCCGGCTCGCTGACGCTTTCGGGCGAGACGCTGACGGCCGATATCAGGGGCACGCTACCGGAGCTTGGCCGGCTTCTGCCTGACGTGAAGGGCAGCGCGGATTTCCAGGCGGCCGCATCAGGGCCCTTGAGCAAGCTCGGCGTCAAGGCAGAGATCACGTCGAGCGGCGCGACGCTTGCCGGGCGTACTTTAAGCGAACTCACGATCAACGCCGATGCGACGGCGACGCCGGGCAGCCCCGAAGCGAAGCTCACCGCCACCGGCACGCTCGACGGCCAGCCGATCGACATTCGCGCCGACGTCGTCTCGAAGGACGGTCTTACCGCCGTTCCGACGCTGGAAGCGAAAATCGGCGGCAACAGCTTGACCGGTGCGATCGACCTGACGGCCGATTTCAAGCCGAACGGCAAGCTCGACTTCAACGTGCCGGATCTCGGGCTGCTTGCCGCCATGGCCGGCCAGCAGGCATCCGGCGACCTCGCCGGTTCGGCGACGCTCGAGACCGCAAATGGCGTTACCTCGGTGGCGCTCAAAGCCAATGGCAACAGCGTAGAGCGCGGCGCGCTGACGATCGCTAAACCGGCGGTAGATCTCGCTATCGCCGATATTGCCAGGCCGACCATCAAGGGCAATGTCAGCGCCGAGAGCGTTGCGCAGGGTGAAAACCGGATCGCGGACCTCAATCTCGCCTTCGAACAGCAGGGCAGCCGCACCGGCTTCTCGGCCGAGGGCCTCTATGACGGCGCACCGCTCAGGGCTTCGGGCGAACTGACGAGCGAGGCCGGCCGCACCGAAATCCGCCTCGCCTCCGCCTCTGCGGCGCCGCGGCGCCTGCCGCTGCAGCTTGCAGCGCCGACCGTGATCGCGATCGAGAACGGCGCGGCTCGGCTCGACGGCCTCACCATCCAGGCATCGACGGGTACCGTCGCCGTCTCCGGCACGGCCGGCGACCGGCTCGACCTCAGCGCGAATCTCAACGACTTGCCCGCCGTGCTCATCAACACCTTCGCACCGACGCTCGGTGCCGAGGGCACCATTGCCGGCACCGTCGATATCGACGGCGAGGCGCAGGCGCCGGTGGTCGCCTACGACCTCGCCTGGAGCGGCGCCTCGATGTCCTCGCTGCGCGCCGGCGGTCTTGCCGCGCAGGACCTGACCGCCAAGGGCACGGTCTCCGTCACGGAGGCGGCGATCAGCTTCGACCCGACGGTGATCGAGAGCCCCGGCTTCCGCGGCAATCTCACCGGCAGCCTCGCCCGCGCCGAAAAAGCGGCAACGGCGACCTTCGACGTGCGTGCCGAACCGAGCTTCCTGCCGGGTGGCCTGGCCGCGAGATTCGACACGCCGGTGACTGTCTCGGGCAAGGTCGAGACCGGCGCTGATGGCAGCGTCAGGCTGAGCGCCCTCGAGGTCGAGTCCGGCACCGTCAACGCCAACGGCTCGGCGACGATCGCGGCAGGTCAGCTGACGGCCGATGTCGAGGGCACCTTGCCCGATCTCGGCAAGCTGCTCGCCGACGCGCAAGGAAAGGCCGGCTTCAACGCAGAGATTTCCGGCCCGCTTGACGCGCTCGCCGTCAAGGGAGAGCTGACCTCGAGCGGCGCCATGCTTGCCGGCCGATCGCTGACGGACCTGACGGTCACCGCCGACGCAACGGTCAAGCCGGGCAGCCCGCAGGCGAAGCTCACCGCCACCGGCGGGCTCGACGGCCAGCCGATCGACGTCAGGGCCGAAGTGATATCGGCGGATGGCCGCACATCCATCCCGACGCTCGAGGCTAAGATCGGCGACAACCGCGTCACCGGCGCGATCGAGCTCACGGCGGACTTCAAGCCGAACGGCACCGTCGACTTCAACCTGCCCGATCTCGGCCTGGTCGCCGCCATGGCCGGCCAGAAGGCGTCCGGCGACCTTTCAGGATCGGCGACGGTCGCGACCTCGAACGGCATCACTTCTGTATCCGTCAAGGCCAGCGGCAGCAGCATAGAGCGCGACGCGCTGACGATCACCAAGCCCGTGGCGGATATCCGCATCGCCGATATCGCCGCCCTGGCAATCCGTGGCAGCGTCAGGGCCGAGAGCGTTGCCCAGGGGCAGAACCGCGTCTCCGCCGTCAACCTCGCCTTCGACCAGCAGGGCGGCCGAACAGGGTTCGAGATCGCCGGCCAATATGACGGCGCTCCGCTCTCGGCCAAGGGCGATCTGGCAAGCGCCGGCGGCCGCACCGAGATCCGTCTCGCCTCGTTTTCGGCAGCCCCGCGGAGATTGCCGCTGAAGCTTGCCAAGCCGACCGTCGTCGCTATCGACAACGGCACCGTCCGCCTCGGCGACCTCACCATCCAGGCGTCCAAGGGTACGATTGCCGTCGCCGGCACGGCCGGCGCGACGCTCGACATTTCCGCGAAGCTCAATGCCCTGCCCGCGGCGCTGATCAACACCTTCGCGGCGACGCTCGGCGCCGAAGGGACGATCGACGGAACGGTCGAGATCAGCGGCACTGCCGCAGCGCCGGTCGTCAACTACGATCTGAGATGGAGCGGCGCTTCGGTCTCGGCCGCGCGCGGCGCCGGCGTATCGGGGCTCCAAATCGCGGCAAAAGGCCGCTTTGCCGATAATCGCGTCACGCTCGACGCGACCATCTCCGGGCCGGGTGGCCTCTCCTTCCGGGGCGGCGGCCATGTCGATGTCGCCGGCAGTATGCCGATGTCGATGAAGTTCGCCGGCGACGTGCCCTTCGCGCTGCTTGCCGCCAAGCTGGCGGAGCAAGGTTTCACCCTCACCGGCTCGGCCCGGGTCGATCTTTCCCTTTCCGGTCCGGCCCGCGCGCCGCAGATCACCGGCACGGTTGCGACCACCGGCGGCCGGCTCCTCGATGTCCGGCGCAATCTTGCCCTCAACGACCTTGCGGCCAACGTTACGCTCGACGGCCGGCAGGCGACGATCAGCCGGCTTTCCGGCAATCTCGCCAGCGGCGGGTCGATCGAGGCGAGCGGCACCGTCGACATTGCAGCCGGTTCCAACTTCCCGGCCGACCTCAGAATCCGCCTCAACAACGCCACCTATGTCGACGGCACGCTCTTCACCGCCAATCTTGCCGGCGATCTGACGCTGAAAGGTCCGCTCGTCGCGACGCCCACGCTCGGCGGCCAGCTGACGATCCACAGGGCGGCGATCACCGTGCCGGAAAAACTGCCGACCTCGCTGTCGGCGATCGACATCCACCATCGGAATGCGCCGGCCGGCGTGCGGCAGATGGCACGCGACGTGCGCAGGGAAACGTCCTCGTCGGGCGGTGCAGGCGTCAATGCCGGCGGCGTCATCGCCTTCGATCTCGCGGTCCGTTCGCCCGGGCAGTTCTTCGTCCGCGGACGCGGCATCGATGCCGAGCTCGGTGGCGACCTGACGATCCGCGGCACCGCCGTCAGGCCGATCGTCTCCGGCGATTTCGACATGCGGCGCGGCCGGCTCGAAATCCTCGGCAAGAGGCTGACCTTCACGGACGGTCACATCGGCTTCGGCGGCGACCTCATTCCGACGCTCGACCTCGACGCCACCTCGAGCGCGGGCTCGACCACCATCACGGTCAACATTGCCGGGCCGGCCAACAACCCGACGGTGACCTTTTCCTCCTCGCCGGCGCTGCCGCAGGACGAGATCCTGGCACAGCTGATCTTCAACCGCTCGCTCAACAATCTTTCGGCGTTCCAGATCGCCCAACTCGCCTCCGCCGTCAGCCAGCTTGCCGGCGGCGGCTCGACGTCGCTGCTCGACGGCCTGCGCAACAAGCTTGGTGTCGACGACCTCGACATCACCACCGACGAGAGCGGCGGCGCCCAGGTGCGGGCTGGCAAGTATTTGAACGACCGGACCTATCTCGAATTGCAGCAGGGCTCCGACTCGGCCTCCAGTAAGGCGATCATCAACCTCGATGTCGGCCGCGGCGTGAAACTGAAAGGCGAGGCAGCCGGCGATGGTTCGGCTGCCGGCGGTATTTTCTTCGAGAGAGAGTATTAATCGGGGCTTGAGGAAAGTCCCCTCCCCAACCCCTCCCCACAAGGGGGAGGGGCTTAACGCGCAGCGCCCTCCTCCAGTCCCGCAATTCTTATGAGACGGCTGCAACGGTCAAAAAAGAGAGGAAGCGGCTGCGGCATCGAAGTCCTTCCCCCTTGTGGGGAGGGGTTGGGGTGGGGCCTTGGGTCAGGAACACAATCCTCTCTCAAGCCGCATTCCTGTCAGCCCCAAAGGCATTCAAAAATTCACTCTCGTCGACCGCCGTGAACAGTGCCCAGATATGGCCGAACGGGTCGATGAGGGCGGCGACACGGTCGCCGGTCGGCAGGGTCTCGACGGCGTTACGCAGGCTGGCGCCGGCGCCCATTGCCCGGGCGAGCACACGATCGACATCGTCGATCTGCAGCTCGAGGATCGCCGCGGTGGTGCCGAGCGCATGCGGCGAGCGCGGTCCCCCGAGATGCGGTTCGGCATCGCGGCGCGGATTGGCGCCGGCGACCCGGAAGATCGAGTCGCCAATGCTGAGATCAGCGCTCGTCAGAATGCCGCTCCATTCATGGCGCTGGAGGAGCTCTGCACCGAAAACCTCGCGATAGAAGGCGATTGCCCGCTCCTCGTCTCCATGCCTGACGAACAGTTTGATGCAGATCTGTCGCGCCATTGGGCCGCCACCGGAAATGGCCATGACATCCTCCCTTGTTCGCTGAGACGGAGCATCCTATACGAGCATTAGAACAAATCAAGAACAAATTGTCCGCGCAGCCCGAATCCGTGCGACTAAAACGCGCCGGACAATTTGCTCGTCTTGAGCAGGATGTTCGTTTCAGTGACGGTGATCCCATCAATTAGCCTGATGCGGCGCAAGGTCTCGTCGAAGCTCGCGAGGTCGCGGTCCTCAAGCTCGGCGATGAAGTCCCACCGCCCGTTGGTGCTGTGCAGCGCCCTCACCTGCGGCAGGCCGCGCAACTGCTCGGCAACCCGGTCGGCCATCTTGCCGTGAACCTCGATCATGACGACGGCGCGAACCCCCGAGGCGGGGATTTCCGATCCCGTCCGGATGGTGAATGCGGCGATCGTTCCATTCCTCACCAGCCGGTCGATGCGGGCAGCAATGGTGGCGCGCGAAACGCCGGTCATCGCCGACAGCGTCGAAACCGGTGTCCGCGCATTTTGCCGAAGGGCGCTGATCAGGGCCTGGTCGAGGTCGTCCATTCTCTGTCATTTTGTCGAACATTGCTTTTCATAGTGAGAAGAGTAGCCTTCTTATCGGCAGTTTTCCATCTTTTTGCCGTCACAGCTATTGGCGATAATCTCTGCCGGACTCACAGATTCGAGCGAGGGAAGAAGGACATGAAAACCATCACGTTGATCGGTGCACCCATCGAGGAAGGTTCGGGGCGTCGCGGCGCTGCGATGGGCCCGACGGCGCTCCGGATCGCCGGCATCGACACGGTCCTCGCGGATCTTGGCCACACCGTTCACGACGAAGGCGACCTAACGCCGCTGCCGGCCCGCGACCTTCCAAACCATGCGGGCGCAAACAATCTGCAGATGGTCGCCGCCTTTGCCCGGGCGCTCAACGACACCGTGCACGACACGGCGCGCAAGGGGCATTTTCCGATCATTCTCGGCGGCGACCATGCCCTCTCGATGGGCAGCGTCTCCGGCATGGCGCGCTATGCACACGAGGTTGGCCGGCCGCTCTTCGTGCTCTGGCTCGACGCTCATGCGGATTTCAATTCGCCTTCGACCTCGCCCTCCGGCAACATGCACGGCATGCCGGTCGCCTTCTTCTGCGGCGAGGCGGAATTCGCCCCGATCCTTCAGTCGAACCGGCCGCTCGTCGATCCGAAAAGGGTCTACCAGGTCGGTATCCGCTCGGTCGATGCACGCGAGCGCGAGGAGATCGCCGAACACGGCGTCAATGTCTTCGACATGCGCGCCGTCGACGAGATCGGCATGGCCCATATCATGCGTCAGATCCTCGACGAGGTGCGCGCCGCCAACGGCCTCTTGCATGTGAGCCTCGACGTCGATTTCATGGATCCGGAGTTTGCCCCGGGGGTCGGCACCACCGTGCCGGGTGGCGCCACCTTTCGCGAGGCCCATCTTATCATGGAGATGCTTTGCGACAGCGACCTCGTCTCCTCGCTCGACGTCGTCGAACTCAACCCGTTCCTCGACGACCGCGGCAAGAGCGCCCGCATCCTGGTGGAACTGACCGCAAGCCTCTTCGGCCGCCGCATCCTTGACCGGCCGACCCGGAGCGCCTGAGAATGATCGATCCGGACCTCCGCCGATCCGAAGCGGCGGCCGGAAGGAGATAGCGGAGGGGAATGATGAAGACCACGGCAGCCCTGATCGAGACCGAACACCTGCTCGGCGCCCACAACTACAAGCCGCTCGACGTCGTGCTGACGCGCGGCGAAGGGGTCTATGTCTGGGACATCGAGGGCAACCGCTATCTCGACTGCCTATCCGCCTATTCAGCCGTCAACCAGGGCCATTGCCACCCGAAGATCTTCAGGGCGATGGTCGAGCAGGCGCAGAAGCTGACGCTCACCTCGCGCGCCTTCCGCAACGACCAACTAGCTCTCTTTTATGAGGAGGTCGCCGCCCTCACCGGCTCGCACAAGGTGCTGCCGATGAATTCCGGCGCCGAGGCGGTGGAGACGGCGCTCAAGGCGGTCCGAAAATGGGGCTACGAGGTCAAGGGCGTTGCCGACGATCGCGCCGAGATCATCGTCTGCTCCAACAATTTCCACGGCCGCACGATCGGCATCGTCGGCTTTTCAACCGATCCGGAATCGCATGACGGCTTCGGCCCTTTCGCACCCGGCTTCAAGATCGTCCCCTTTGGCGACATCGGCGCCTTCCGAGCGGCGATCAGCGAAAACACCGTCGCCTTTCTGGTCGAGCCGATCCAGGGCGAGGCCGGCGTCATCGTGCCGCCCACCGGCTATTTCCAGGCGGTGCGCGAACTCTGCACCAAGCACGGCATCACGCTCGTACTCGACGAGATCCAGACCGGCCTCGGCCGCACCGGCAAGCTGCTTGCGGAAGAGCACGAGGGCATCGAGGCGGATGTGACGCTGATCGGCAAGGCGCTCTCCGGCGGCTTCTACCCTGTCTCTGCCGTGCTCTCCAATTCGGAGGTTCTCGGCGTCCTGAAACCTGGCCAGCACGGATCCACTTTCGGCGGCAACCCGCTCGCCTGCGCGATCGCCAGGGCGGCACTGAGCGTGCTCACCGAAGAGGGCATGATCGAGAATTCGGCGCTGATGGGCGAGCGCCTCATGACCGGGCTGACGGACATTCGCTCCAACATCATCAGGCAAGTCCGCGGCCGCGGCCTGATGCTCGCCGTGGAACTCGTGCCCGAGGCCGGCGGCGCCCGTAAATATTGCGAGGCGCTGAAGGAGCGCGGCATCCTCGCCAAAGACACCCATGGCGACACGATCCGCATCGCCCCGCCTCTCGTCATCACTGCGGGCGAGGTCGACTGGGCGCTCGAGCACTTTGCGGCGGTGCTCGCTTCCGTCTGAGTCGGCATCGGCGGGGAGGGCCGGCCTTGCAGGGCCTCGCAAAAAGCAACTCTTAACGAATCCCGGACTAGGATGTCCGCCAAAGCGCAAGGCGGGCTCCCCGCGCATGATGCGGCTTGCGCGTCGCCGGATGTCGTCGGCGGACCCCATCACCAAGTCGCGCCTTGCGGGCGCCGACGGCAAGGAGCTTTAAATGACAGGCACGTTGAAAACGGCTGGATTTGACGGCGAGACGCTGGAGATCATCGCGTTCCGCCTCCACGATCAGGAATTCTGCGTCAAGACGACGACGATCCGCGAAATCCGCGGCTGGGCGCCGTCGACGCCGATCCCGCATTCGCCGCCGGAAGTGATCGGCGTCATGAACCTGCGCGGCACGGTGATCCCGATCATTGACCTCGCCCACAAGCTCGGCATGAAATCGACCGTTGCCAACGAGCGCAGCGCCATCGTTGTCGCCGAAGTCCACAACATGGTGATCGGCCTTGTCGTCGACCGCGTCTCCGACATCCTGACGGTGCAGGGCAACCAGGTGCAGCCGGTGCCGGAAGTCACCGCTTCCTTCGACAAGAGCTTCGCGGAAGGCATCATCGCCAACGAGAGCGGCATGATCTGCTTCCTCAACCTCGCCCGCATGTTCAAGGAGCGTGAGGTGGAAGACCTCGCCGCCTGACGCGAGCCGAACTATGCCCGGACCGCCGAGTACAGCGAGTTCTGGAGGCGGCTTGCCCAGGGCGAGTTCATCGCCGGCGAATTCGTCCGCCATGGCAAGGGCGGCAAGGAGATATGGATCCAGGCCGCCTACAACCCGATCCGCGATCCGAACGGCAAGGTCTACAAGGTCGTCAAGTTCGCGACCGATGTCAGCGAACGCATGGCGGCGATCAACACGCTCGGCGCCGGCCTGCGGTCGCTGGCGGAGGGCGACCTGACCCGGTCACTGGACACGCCATTCGTGCCGAGCATGGAGGCCGTGCCGCAGCGACTTCAACGATGCGGTCGTCCGCCTCTGTCGCGCCATGCAAACGGTCGGCGAAAACGCCGGTGCGATTGCCGGGGGCGCACGCGAGATCCGATCCGCCGCCGACGACCTGTCGAAGCGGACCGAGCAGCAGGCCGCATCTGTCGAGGAAACGGCCGCGGCACTCGACGAGTCACTACCACCGTCGCCGATTCGAGCCGCCGAGCCGAGGAAGCCGGCCTGCTCGTTGCAAAGGCGAAGGATGGAGCCGAACACTCGAAACTGGTCGTCCAGAACGCCATCGGCGCGATGGACCAGATCGCGCAATCGTCGCGAAATCAGCAACATCATCGGCGTCATCGAGGATATTGCCTTCCAGACCAACCTCCTGGCGCTCAATGCCGGCGTGGAGGCGGCGCGCGCCGGCGAGGCCGGCAAGGGCTTCGCGGTGGTGGCGACCGAAGTGCGGGAACTGGCCCAGCGATCGACAAGCGCCGCGAAGGATATCAAGGCGCTGATCACCACCTCCGGCGAGCATGTCCGCAACGCGTCTCGCTGGTCGGACAGACGGGCACGGCAGGTCCAGGAGATCAACCTTAACGTCTCGGCGATCGTCGAAGCGGCGCGGGAACAGGCGACGGGCCTCAGGGAAATCAACCAGGCGGTCAACGCGATGGATCAGGCAACCCAGCAGAACGCAGCCATGGTGGAGGAAAGCACCGCCGCAAGCCACGCCATGTCGCGCGAGGCAGAGGCTCTCTACGACCTTCTTCGGCAATTCCGCATCGGCCAGGCTATGGCCGGTCGTCCGGCCGAAGTGCACGCCGAGACTTCCGCCTCACCGGCTCGGCTACGCGCGCCGAGGGCGGCAAGAGGCGTCCAAAAGGGAAACCTCGCGGTCGTTTCGGCTGCCGAAGGCTGGCAGAATTTCTGAGCGCACCCCCGAACTTCGCGCTCGAACAAGGGAAGGCGGCACCTGTGCCGCCTTCCCTTGCCGGTTAAATGCCTGATATTGCTGTTGGCCTACGCCGCTTCCGGCTTCCGGATCTTCGGTGCGGCTTCCAGCACCAGCGGGTTCAATCCCTCGCCGCCGTGCTCGATGTGCTCGAACAGCTTGCGACGCATCCGCGACTCCCAGTATTTGTTGATATGCGTCGCCACGCCCTGCGCCGCCTCATGCGCCGGTTGGCTCTGAAAGAAGGTGGCAATCTGGTTCGCCATGTAGATGAGCTTGGCGTTGGTACTTGCAGACATCGGCGACAGCTCCGCTTCTCTCAAAATGGTTCAGAGCGAGAGGCGCGCGGGGAGAACGGCGCCCGCTCCTCCTCGTCCCGCTCCAAGCGCTCGGGGTGGGTGAAAATTTCGAACTCGTCGCCGCGCACCAGCGCGATCAGCGTCATGCCGGCCTGCTCCGCCGTGCGGATGGCAAGCGCCGTCGGCGCCGAAATGGCAATGATCACCGGGCTTCCGGTGATCGCCGTCTTCTGCACCATCTCGACGGAGACCCGCGAGGTGACGACGACGGCGCCTTGGTCGCCCCTGAAGCCGGCCAGCGCGGCGGCCCCCGTCAGCTTGTCGAGCGCATTGTGGCGGCCGACATCCTCGCGAACCGCTATCAGCCCCCGGCCCGGCACGTAAAAGGCAGCACCATGAACGGCGCGCGTTTCTAGGTGCAGGGGCTGCTGACCGTTGAGCATCCCGACGGCGCGGACGACATCCTCATCGGAAAGCCGCAGCGACGAACCGGAAACATCCGACGTCGTCCGAACCGCCTGCTCGATCGATTCGATACCGCAAAGGCCGCAGCCGACAGGCCCCGCCATATGGCGGCGGCGCAGGCGCAACGCCTCGTTCTGCTCGTCCCGGAGGCGAATCTGCAGGTCGATGCCCTTGTCCTCGGCGATGACCTCGACGTCGTCGATCTGGTCCGGGTCGGTGATGATGCCTTCGGTCAGGCTGAAGCCGACGGCGAAATCCTCGAGATCGGCGGGCGTTGCCATCATCACCGCATGCGTCGAGCCGCCATAGGTGAGCGCGATCGCCGTCTCCTCCGGCACGAGGCGCGATTGCGAGACGAGCACGCCCGCCCGCCGCGCCACTTCCGGAACCTTCGCCGTCGTCGTGAAGCGGCTCCTTTCCGCCGCGCCGACGGTGGCGGCTATGGGAGGCGGGCGTCGTTTTCCTGCCATCGCGCTTCCTACTCCGCTGCCTCCAGCTTGCCGGCAATCCGCCGCGATTGGCGGGCCTGCTCGTCATAGTCGAGCTGCCAGTCGGTCGGACCGTTCGAGGGCGAGACCTGCACCGCCGTCACCTTGTATTCCGGGCAGTTGGTCGCCCAGTCGGAGAAGTCGGTCGTGATGACGTTCGCCTGCGTCGTCGGGTGATGGAAGGTGGTGTAGACGACGCCCGGCGCGACGCGGTCGGTGATCAGCGCCCGGAGCGTCGTGTCGCCCGAGCGGCTGGCAAGCCGGACCCAGTCGCCGTCGCGGATGCCGCGCTGCTCCGCATCGTGCGGGTGGATCTCCAGCCGGTCCTCCGGGTGCCAGACGACATTGTCGGTACGCCGCGTCTGGGCGCCGACATTGTAGTGGCTGAGAATACGGCCGGTGGTGAGCAGCAGTGGGAAGCGCGGGCCGGTCTTCTCGTCGGTCGCCACATATTCGGTACGGATGAACTTGCCCTTGCCGCGCACGAAGCCGTCGACATGCATGATCGGCGAGCCGAGCGGCGCCTTTTCGTTGCAGGGCCACTGCACCGAGCCCATCTTGTCGAGATAGTCATAGGAGACGAGCGCGAATGTCGGCGTCGTTGCGGCGATCTCGTCCATGATCTCGGACGGATGACCATAGTTCCAGTCCAATCCCATCGCCTGGGCGAGCTTCTGCGTCACCTCCCAGTCGGCATAGCCGTTCTTCGGCCGCATCACCTTGCGCACGCGGTTGATACGGCGCTCGGCATTGGTGAAGGTGCCGTCCTTTTCGAGGAAGGTCGAGCCCGGCAGGAAGACATGCGCGTAGTTGGCCGTCTCGTTGAGGAAGAGGTCCTGCACCACGACGCATTCCATTGCCGCGAGGCCGGCGGCCACATGCTTGGTGTCCGGATCCGACTGCAGGATGTCCTCGCCCTGGATGTAGATGCCCTTGAAGGTGCCGTCGACCGCCGCGTCGAGCATGTTCGGGATGCGCAGACCCGGCTCGTTGTTGAGTGTCACGCCCCAGAGCTTCTCGAAGGTTTCGCGCGTGGCGTCGTCGGATATGTGCCGGTAACCTGGCAGTTCGTGCGGGAAGGAGCCCATGTCGCAGGAGCCCTGCACGTTGTTCTGGCCGCGCAGCGGGTTGACGCCGACACCCGGCCGGCCGATGTTGCCGGTCACCATGGCGAGGTTGGCGATCGCCATCACCGTGGTCGAGCCCTGGCTATGCTCGGTGACGCCGAGACCGTAATAGATGGCGCCATTGCCGCCGGTGGCGTAAAGGCGCGCTGCACCGCGCACCAGTTCAGCCGGGACGCCGGTATGGGCCTCGGTCGCTTCCGGGCTGTGATAGGGCTCGGCCACGAAGGCGGCCCAGTCCTCGAATTCCGACCAGTCGCAGCGCTCGCGAATGAAGGCTTCATCGGCAAGGCCCTCGGTGACGATGACATGGGCGAGTGCCGTCAGGATGGCGACGTTTGTGCCCGGCTTGATCGGCAAGTGGTACGAGGCTTCGACATGGGCCGAGCGGACGAGGTCGATCCGGCGCGGGTCGATGACGATCAGCTTGGCGCCCTCGCGCAGCCGCTTCTTCAGCCGCGAGGCAAAGACCGGGTGACCGTCGGTCGGGTTGGCGCCGATGATGATCGCGACGTCGGTGTGCTCGACGCTGTCGAAATTCTGCGTGCCGGCGGAGGTGCCGAAGGTCTGGTTGAGGCCGTAGCCGGTCGGCGAATGGCAGACGCGGGCGCAGGTATCGACATTGTTGTTGCCGAAACCGGCGCGCACCAGCTTCTGCACCAGATAGGTCTCCTCGTTGGTGCAGCGCGACGAGGTGATGCCGCCGACCGAATCGCGGCCGTACTGGTACTGGATGCGGCGGAACTCGGAAGCCACATGGGCATAGGCCTCCTCCCAGGTCACCTCGCGCCAGGGATCGCTGATCTTGTCGCGGATCATCGGATTGAGGATGCGGTCCTTGTGGCTGGAATAGCCATAGGCGAAGCGGCCCTTGACGCAGGAATGGCCGCGGTTCGCCTGGCCGTCCTTCCACGGCACCATGCGCACCAGCTCCTCGCCGCGCATCTCCGCCTTGAAGGAGCAGCCGACGCCGCAGTAGGCGCAGGTGGTCACGACCGAATGCTCCGGCTGGCCGATCTCGATCACCGACTTTTCCGTCAGCGTCGCCGTCGGGCAGGCCTGCACGCAGGCGCCGCAGGAGACGCATTCCGAGGAGACGAAATCCTCGCTCATGCCGGCGGAAACGCGCGAATCGAAACCGCGGCCGCTGATCGTCAGCGCGAAGGTGCCCTGCACTTCCTCGCAGGCGCGCACGCACCGCGAGCAGACGATGCATTTCGCCGGATCGAAGGTGAAATAGGGGTTGGATTCGTCCTTCGGCGCCCATTGGCGATTGATCTCGCCGTTGTTGCGCGCCTTGACGTGGTTGGACCCGTCATAGCCATAGCGCACGTCGCGCAGGCCGACGGCGCCGGCCATGTCCTGCAGCTCGCAATCGCCATTGGCCGCACAGGTGAGGCAGTCGAGGGGGTGGTCGGAAATATAGAGTTCCATAACGCCGCGACGAACGTCCTTGAGGCGCTGCGTCTGGGTCGAGACGCTGATGCCCTGTGCGACTGGCGTCGTGCAGGAAGCCGGCATGCCGGCCCGGCCCTCGATCTCGACTAGACAGAGGCGGCAGGAGCCGAAGGCATCCATCATGTCCGAAGCGCAGAGCTTCGGCACCTCGATGCCCGCTTCCATCGCCGCCCGCATGATCGACGTGCCTTCTGGCACGGTGATCTCCTGCCCGTCGATCGACAGCGTCACCAGCTTTTCGGACTTGGAAGCAGGAGTGCCGTAATTGATTTCATGAACGAGAGACATTCTGGGCCTCCTGAGAAATTGCGTTCAGCGAGGGCTCGCCCCCCTCTGCTTTCCCGGGCATCTCCCCCATAAGGGGGGAGAATGGATGTGGCACGTTCTGCATCCACACCGGAGAATTCCACCCGCAGAATCGTTTTGGCGGGAGCGGGCGGCCAGCCGCGAGTCGATGTCCCCCCTTGTGGGGGAGATGCCCGGCAGGCCAGAGGGGGGTGTTCGCCGCGTTCATCATTCCGCAGCCTCCACCACCGGCGCGGGCTCGAAATCCTCCGGGAAATGTGTCATGGCGCTCATCACCGGATAGGGCGTGAAGCCGCCGAGGGCGCAGAGCGAGCCGAACTTCATCGTGTTGCAGAGATCGGCGAGCAGTTCGCGGTTCTTCTCCGGTTCGATGCCGGCAGCGATCTTGTCCGCCACCTCGACACCGCGGGTTGAGCCGATGCGGCAGGGCGTGCACTTACCGCAGCTCTCTACGGCGCAGAACTCCATGGCGAAGCGCGCCTGCTTCAGCATGTCGGCCGTGTCGTCGAAAACCACGATGCCGGCATGGCCGATCAGCCCATCTTTCGCCGCGAAGGCCTCGTAATCGAACGGCGTATCGAACAGCGCCCGCGGGAAATAGGCGCCGAGCGGACCGCCGACCTGCACCGCTTTAACCGGTCGGCCGCTTGCCGTGCCGCCTCCGATCGCGTCAACGATCTCACCGAGAGTAAGGCCGAACGCCGTCTCGTAGAGGCCGGCATGCTTGACGTTGCCGGCGATCTGGATCGGGATCGTACCGCGCGAGCGGCCCATGCCGAAATCGCGGTAGTAGGCGGCGCCCTTCTCGAGAATCACCGGCACCGAAGCGAGCGAGATGACGTTGTTGATGACCGTCGGGCAATCGAACAGACCCTTGTGGGCCGGCAGCGGCGGCTTGGCGCGCACCAGCCCGCGCTTGCCCTCGAGACTGTTCAACAGCGACGTCTCCTCGCCGCAGACATAGGCGCCGGCGCCGGTCCTGACTTCCATGTCGAAGGCATGCGCCGAACCGAGAACGGAGGTGCCGAGCACGCCGGCGGCGCGCGCGACCTCGATCGCAGCGCTCATCGCCGCGATCGCATGCGGATATTCTGAGCGGGTGTAGACGTAACCCTTGGTGGCGCCTGTTGCGATGCCGGCGATTGCCATGCCCTCGATAAGCACGAAGGGGTCGCCCTCCATAATCATCCGGTCGGCGAAGGTACCGCTGTCGCCCTCGTCGGCATTGCAGACGATGTATTTTTGCGGCCCCGCCGTTTCGAGGACGGTCTTCCATTTGATGCCGGTCGGGAAGCCCGCACCACCGCGACCGCGCAGGCCGCTTTCGGTAACTTCGGCGACGATCGCCGCCGGCGCCAGCGAGACGGACTTCTGAAGACCGCACAGGCCCCCATGGGCGCGATAGTCGTCGAGCGACAGGGGATCGATGACTCCGCAGCGCGCGAAGGTCAGCCGCGTCTGGTTCTTGAGGAAGGGGATCTCTTCCGTCTTGCCGAGGCAGAGCGGATGCGCGTCGCCCGAGATGAACCCGGCATCGAGGAGCGAGGCGACGTCGCGGGCCCTCACCGGACCGTAGCCAATGCGCCCCTCGGCGGTTTCGACCTCGACTAGCGGTTCAAGCCAGTGCATGCCGCGCGAGCCGTTGCGGATGATCGTTGCGTCGAGGCCGCGCGCCGCGACCGCCTCGGCCATTGCTGCCGCCACCTTTTCGGCGCCAAGGGCAATCGCTGCGGCATCGCGTGGAATGTAGATCTTCACGGTCATCGGCGTGCCTCCGCGACCAGCGCCTCGAGCTCCGCATCGTCAAGCCGCGCATACACCTCGCCATCGAGCATCGCCGACGGCGAGCAGGAACAGAGCCCGAGACAGTAGACCGGTTCGAGCGTCACGGCGCCGTCCGGCGTCGTCTCGTGGAAATCGATGCCGAGCAGCGCCTTGGCGCGCTCGGCAAGCCGATCGCCGCCCATCGACTGACAGGCCTCGGCACGACAGAGTTTCAACACATGCCGTCCGGCCGGGTGCTCGCGGAAATCGTGGTAGAAGGTGACGACGCCGTAGACTTCGGCACGCGACAGGTTGAGTTCGCGGGCGATCACCGGCAGGCATTCCTGCGGCACATAGCCGAACTCGTCCTGGATCTCGTGCAGGATCGGCAGAAGCGGGCCTTCCAGCCCCTTGAGTTCGCCGACGATCGCCAGCGTGCGCTCGGTCACGTCTGCGCGCGGCAGATGAATATTCACCCGAAGAGCCCTCCCGGCTCGCGGCGCATCGAGGTCTTGATTGGACCGCCACGCCAGATTTCATAGGCTGTTGCAGAGATCGGAGCCTCTTCGCCTCTGCGACAGGCAATAAGCTTCGCGCTTAAGGGCAGAAGGGTCAATAATGCTGTTCCGTCGATCGATAGAAAAAATCTATTAAACGGCATTGCGCTCGCTGAGCATGCGTGCCTCGTGCAGCAAGGCCGAGACCAATGGCGTAAACGGCTCACGATAGGTCGCCACCAGGCCGACCGTGTGGCGCACGTCGGGCTCGACGATCGGAATCAACCGGATATCCTGAGGAAACCCGAAGGATTTCGCGACGTTATGAGGCATGATGCTCGCCCAGCGTCCTGTCCTTACGTGGGAAAAGAGGACGATCATCGAGTTCGATTCGAGCGTTGGGCTCGCCACCGCGCCGGCTTCGGCAAAATGCTGATTGATGATGCGCCGGTTCTGCATGTCGGCCGTCAATAGACAAAGCCGAATATTGCTAACTTCCTTCCAGGTCACGCTTTCGCGATCGGAAAGCGGGCTCTCGGCGGCGGTAACCAGATGATATTGCTCGATCTGAAGCGGCACGCTAGTGACGCGGCCGAGCGGTTCGTTCTCCAGATAGGTCAGTCCCGCGTCGATCTCGAGATTTTCGAGCAGCGCCAGGATCTGCAGCGACGTGGTCGAAAGTACCGAAAAGGTGACGTCGGGATGCTTCTCCTGAAAGGGAGCGGTGATGAGCGGCACCATGGAAAGCGTCGTCGGGATGGCGGCGAGGCGGATGTGGCCGGAAAGGCCCTTGCGCGCCGCGCGCATCTCCTCGCGCATGGTGCGCGTATCGCCGACGATCCGCCGCGCCCATTCCAGCACCCGCTGGCCCTCCGGCGTCAGCCCCTGAAAGCGCGAGCCGCGATTGACGAGAATGACGCCGAGCTGGTCCTCGAGCTGGCGGATCGCCGCCGACAGCGTCGGCTGCGTCACGCCGCACTCTTCCGCCGCGCGACCAAAATGCCGTTCGCGGGCAAGGACGAGGAAGAATTCCAGTTTGTCGATCATTTCTCGCCCTTAGAAATCGCTGCTGGCGACAGCCCCTCACCCTAGCCCTCTCCCCGCACGCGGGGAGAGGGGACCGGAATCGCCCGGCTTGTCCCTTCTGCCACGCGCCGAAGCCGCTTGCTCCTTCTCCCTGAGTGCCGGAAAGAGGGACCTCAACGGCGCGGCATATCCCTTCTCTCCGCATGCGGGAAGAAGGTGCCGGCAGGCGGATGAGGGGCGGAACCGCGCACGACTCGCGCAACTCCTAGCAGATCAACTGCCCACCATTCACCTCCAGCACCTGGCCGGTGATATAGCCGGAAAGCGCATGCGAGGCGAGGAAGAGATAGGCAGGGGCGCAATCCTCGGCGGTTCCGAGCCGTCCGAGCGGAATCGACCTGCGCGTCGCCTCCAGCTTGTCGGGCGTCGAATAGCGCTCGTGGAAATCGGTGGTGATCGTGCCGGGCGAGACGCAATTGACGCGGATGCCTTCCGGTGCCAGTTCGCGCGCCAACGCCTTGGAATAGGTGGCGATGAAGGCCTTTGTAGCGGAATAGATCGACGAACCGGCGCTGCCGCCGGAGCGCGCCGAGATCGACACCGTATTGACGATCGCCGGATGCGCGCCCTTGCGTAGGAGCGGCAGCATCGCCCGGGTCATCTCCACGACCGAGGTCTGATTGAGCTGGACGATCGTCCGGTATTCGTCGTCGGTCAAATCAGCAGCCGGAAAGCGGCCGACCATCGTGCCGGCATTGTTGACGAGAACGTCGAGGCTGTCGAAACGGCTCCTCACCTCGTCGGCAAGGGACTTGACGCCCCGGGGGACGAGAAAATCCGCCGCCGCGAGAAACGCCCTGCCCTCCCCCGCCGCCAGGTCGAGAAAATCGGGGCGGACATCGGAAAGCGTCCGGCCGACATGGACCAGCACGCGCGCACCGCAATCGAGGAACTCCCGCGCAACCTCGAGACCAATGCCCCGGCCGGCGCCGGTCACCACCACATTCATGCCCTTGAACAAGGCCGGATGATACATGGGCTTGCCTACCTCCCTCTCGGAAAACCACGCTGGCGCATCGCATGACGGATTGCAATGGTTGGCCGCGGCGATTGCTGCAGTCGAACTGCCAAACCGCAACCAAGCGCTGATTCTGAAATTGCGCTGCTTTCGTTTTTGCATATTATGAAAGCAAACGAAAGCAGAGGGAGCGAAGCATGTATCTCAGCGGACGGCAAGCGGAGATCCTGGAACTGGCCAAGGCCGAGGGCCGGGTGCTCGTCGAGGAACTCGCGCAGCGTTTCTCGGTGACGCCGCAGACGATCCGCAAGGACCTGAACGACCTCTGCGATGCCCGGGTCCTGAACCGCATCCATGGCGGCGCGATCTTTCCGAGCGGCAAGGAGAACGTGAAATACGACGCGCGCCGCCAGATCGCCGCGTCGGAGAAACAGGCCATCGGCCGAGCCGCCGCCGCCCTCATCCCCGACAACGCCTCGCTCTTCATCAATATCGGCACCACCACCGAAGCGGTCGGAGAAGCGCTTCTCGACCACAAGGAACTGATGGTCATCACCAACAATATCAATGTCGCCAATCGGTTGCGGGTCTTCCCCTCGATCGAGGTGGTGATCGCCGGCGGCGTCGTGCGCGGTTCGGACGGCGGCATCGTCGGCGAGGCGGCGGTCGATTTCATCAGGCAGTTTAAGGTCGATTTCGCGGTCATCGGCGCCTCCGCGATCGACCACGACGGCGCGCTTCTCGATTTCGACTATCGCGAGGTGAAAGTCGCACAGGCGATCATCGCCAACGCCCGGCACGTCATCCTCGTGTCCGATTCCACGAAGTTCGAACGCACCGCGCCTGTGCGGATCGGCCATATCTCCCAGGTCCAGACCTTCATCACCGACCGGTGCATCATTGAAAACGTTCGCAAGATCTGTTCCGAGCAAGGGGTCAAGCTGGTCGAAACCGAGGCTTGAGCGCGCCGGCGGGCTGCGGCGAGATTCGGGAAACATTCGTTTGACATTCGAAATGTTTTCATTTTAACTGCCTTCACTTTCGCGATGACATAAATTTGTGCATTGCGAAAAGTGGAGGGGCAATCGCGGTGTCAGAGCAGGCAATCTTCGACGTCTTTGTCATAGGCGGCGGCATCAACGGATGCGGCATTGCGCGTGATGCGGTCGGCCGGGGATATTCGGTCGCCCTTGCCGAAATGGACGACTTCGCCTCCGGCACCTCGTCCGGCTCCACCAAGCTCATTCATGGCGGCCTGCGCTATCTCGAGCATTACGAGTTCCGGCTGGTGCGCGAGGCGCTGATGGAGCGCGAGGTGCTCTGGGCAATGGCGCCGCATGTCATCTGGCCGATGCGCTTCGTTCTACCCTATCACAAGGGCGGCCTGCGGCCGGCTTGGCTGATCCGCCTCGGCCTCTTTCTTTACGACCATATCGGCGGCCGCAAGCTGCTGCCGGCGACGAGCACGCTGGACATGACCCGCGATCCGGCCGCCGCGCCGCTGAAGCGCCTCTTCGTCAAGGCCTTCGAATATTCCGACGGCTGGGTCGACGATGCCCGGCTGGTGGTGCTGAACGCCCGCGATGCCGCCGACCGCGGCGCAAGGATCATGGCCCGCACCCGCGTCGTCTCGGCCCGCCGCGGCGACGGCCGCTGGGTGGTCGAAACCGAGGACGCGCTTACCGGCAAGCGCGAAACGGTGCGCGCCCGTCTGCTCGTCAATGCCACCGGCCCCTGGGTCGACCGAGTGCTCGCCGATGCGATCGGCAAGAACGACGTCCACAATGTCCGCCTGGTCCAGGGCAGCCACATCGTCCTGAGGAAGAAGTTCGACGATCCGCGCGCCTATTTCTTCCAGAACCCGGACGGACGGATCATGTTCGCCATTCCCTACCAAGACGATTTCACCCTGATAGGCACCACCGACCGGGATTTCACCGGCAATCCGGCCGAGGTGCGCATCAGCGACGCAGAGATCGATTATCTCTGCAGATCGGCGAGTGAGTATTTCAGCGATCCGGTGACTAAGGACGACATTGTCTGGACCTATTCGGCGGTCCGCCCGCTCTATGACGACGGGGCAAGCAAGGCGCAGGAGGCGACGCGCGACTATGTGCTGCGTCTCGAAGGCCAGACCGGCCAGGCGCCGCTCCTCAATATCTTCGGCGGCAAGCTCACGACCTACCGGCGGCTGGCCGAAGCGGCACTCGATAAGATCGGTGAAGCGATCGGGGCCAAGGGCGGCAAGTGGACGGCCGGATCGCATCTGCCGGGCGGCGATTTTCCGGCTGCGGGTTACGATGCCGAGGTCTCCAAATTGAAAGCGCACTATCCCTTTCTGGCGGCTTCGCATGCCCGCCGACTGGTGCGCCTGTATGGCACGCGCGCGAAGCAGCTTCTCGACAATGCCGCAAGCGAGGCCGATCTCGGAAGGCGCTTCGGAGCCGATCTCTATGCGGCCGAGGTCGATTGGCTCATCGCACAGGAATGGGCATTGCGTGCGGAGGACGTGCTTTGGCGCCGGACAAAGCTGGGACTGAAGCTGTCGCGGGCGGAAGTAGCGGAGCTGGAGGAATACATGCGGGACGCGGCCAGCGCCGCCGCCTGATGTCCTGCAACTGAAATGCCGATGGCTGGGTGGAGAATTCGATGCTTGCAATGAAGAACATATCCAAGGTCGTGGGCGGGGAAACGCATATCCACCCGACCGACCTTGTGCTGGAGCGCGGGTCGCTCAACGTGCTGCTCGGCCCGACGCTGTCCGGCAAGACGTCGCTGATGCGGCTGATGGCTGGCCTCGACAAACCGGCCTCCGGTTCGATCCATTTCGACGGCGCCGACGTCACCGGCGTGCGGGTCCAGCAGCGCTCCGTCGCCATGGTTTACCAGCAGTTCATCAACTATCCGGCGATGACGGTCTACGACAACATTGCCTCGCCGATGCGGATCAAGGGTGTCGACAACGCCACAATCGACCGGGAGGTCCGCAAGGCCGCCGAGCTCCTGAAGCTCACCCCCTATCTCGACCGCACGCCGCTCAATCTCTCCGGCGGCCAGCAGCAGCGCACCGCGCTTGCCCGCGCCATCGTCAAGAATGCCGACCTGGTGCTGCTCGACGAGCCGCTCGCCAATCTCGACTACAAGCTGCGCGAGGAACTGCGCGAGGAACTGCCGAAGATCTTCGCGGCTTCCGGCGCGATCTTCGTCTATGCGACGACGGAACCTTCGGAAGCGCTGCTGCTCGGTGGCAATACCGCCGCCTTGAGCGAGGGCCGCATCACCCAGTTCGGCAGCACCATCGACGTCTACCGCCGCCCGGTGGACATCGTCACCGCCCGCACCTTCGCCGATCCGCCGCTCAACACGATCGCGCTGGTGAAAGCCGGCTCCCATTTCACGCTCGAAGGTAAGCCGGTGCTTTCCGTTCCCGCGCATCTCGCGGCTGTTGCCGACGGGCCGTGCACGGTCGCCTTCCAGCCGCACCACATCTCTCTCGACCACCCCGACGGCAGTGGCAATCCGCTCACCGTCAAGACGGCGATTTCCGAGATCGCCGGCTCGGAAAGCTTTATTCACGTCGGCTTCGCCGATGCGCGCTGGGTCATGCTGGCGCCCGGCATTCACGACATCGAACCGGACGCGACCCTCGAGGTCTTCGTCGACACCCGCCACCTGATGGCCTTCGGGCCGGACGGCCGGGCGACCGGCGGGACCGCGTAAAGGGAGGCGCTGGGAGGAGACCATGGCACGCATCAATCTCGAACATATCCGCCACGCCTATGGCGCCAAGCCCAAGTCGGAAGCCGACTACGCGCTGAAGGAAGTCCATCACGAATGGAACGACGGCGGCGCCTATGCGCTGCTCGGTCCTTCCGGCTGCGGCAAGACCACGCTGCTCAACATCATTTCGGGGCTGATCAACCCGTCGGAAGGCCGCATCCTGTTCGACGGCACCGACGTGACGCAGCTGACGACACAGCATCGCAACATCGCCCAGGTGTTCCAGTTTCCGGTCATCTACGACACCATGACCGTCTACGACAATCTCGCCTTCCCCTTGCGCAACCGCCATGTGCCGGAGGCCGAGGTCGACCACCGCGTCAAGGAGATTATCGAGATGACCGGCCTCGGCGGCTGGGCGAACAAGACCGCGCGGGGGCTGACCGCCGACCAGAAGCAGAAGATCTCGCTCGGCCGCGGCCTGGTGCGCTCCGACGTCAGCGCCATCCTGTTCGACGAGCCGCTGACCGTCATCGATCCCGAGATGAAATGGGTACTGCGCTCGCAGATCAAGCGCCTGCACAAGCAGTTCGGCTTCACCATGGTCTATGTCACCCACGACCAGACCGAGGCGCTCACCTTCGCCGACAAGGTCGTCGTCATGTATGACGGCCAGATCGTCCAGATCGGCACGCCGGCCGAGCTCTTCGAGCGTCCGCGCCACACCTTCGTCGGCTATTTCATTGGCTCGCCGGGCATGAACGTCCTGCCGGCCGAGATCGCCGGCAACAGGGCAGCGGTCGGCGGCGAGAGCATCGCCCTTAATTTCCAGCCGCAGGTGGCGCCCGGCGCCAAGACCGAGCTCGGCATTCGGCCGGAATTCATCTCGCTCGGCCGCGAGGGCATGCCGGTGGCGATCACCAAGGTCGAGGATATCGGTCGCCACAAGATCGTCCGCGCCCGCTTCGCCGACCGGCCGATCTCGATCATCGTCGACGAGGACGGCGAGATCCCCGCCGAACCGCGCGTCACCTTCGACCCGAAGGCAATCAATATCTACGCCGATTCCTGGCGCATCGGCGAGGAGGCCTGACATGGAAAAGACCTGGAACAACAAGGCCTGGTTCATGGTCCTGCCGGTTCTGGTGCTCGTCGCCTTCTCGGCGGTGATCCCGCTGATGACTGTCGTCAACTATTCGGTACAGGACACCTTCGGCAACAACGAATTCTTCTGGGCCGGCACCGACTGGTTCATGGACGTGCTCGAATCCGATCGCTTCTGGGATGCGCTGACCCGCAACCTGGTCTTCTCGGCGATCATCCTGGCGATCGAGATCCCGCTCGGCATCGTGATCGCCCTCAACATGCCGAAGAAGGGGATCGGCGTGCCGATCTGCCTGGTGCTGATGGCGCTGCCGCTGTTGATCCCGTGGAACGTCGTCGGCACCATCTGGCAGGTCTTCGGCCGGGTCGACATCGGCCTGCTCGGCCGCACGCTCGCCACGCTCGGCATCAACTACAACTACGTGCAAAACCCGCTCGACGCCTGGGTGACGCTGATCATCATGGACGTCTGGCACTGGACGAGCCTCGTCGTGCTGCTCTGCTATGCCGGCCTCGTGTCAATCCCGGATGCCTATTACCAGGCCGCCAAGATCGACGGCGCCTCGCGCTGGTCCGTGTTCCGCTACATACAGCTGCCGAAGATGAAGCGGGTGCTCTTGATTGCCTTCCTGCTGCGCTTCATGGACAGCTTCATGATCTATACGGAACCCTTCGTCGTCACCGGCGGCGGTCCGGGCAACTCGACGACCTTCCTGTCGATCGATCTCGTCAAGATGGCGATCGGCCAGTTCGATCTCGGCCCCGCCGCAGCCCTCTCGATCATCTACTTCCTCATCATCCTGCTCTTGTCGTGGATCTTCTACACCGTGATGACCACCAGCGACGCGCAGGGCTGAGAAAGAAGGGAGGAGACATCATGATGACCAACAAGCAACCGCTTTCGCAGCGCCTCTCCTGGCTGGTGCCGACGATCTACATCGTCTTCCTGCTCCTGCCGATCTACTGGCTCGTCAACATGAGCTTCAAGGAGACCAGCGAGATCCTCAGCACCTTTTCGCTCTGGCCGCAGAACCCGACGCTCCGCAATTACGCGGTGATCTTCACCGACCCCTCGTGGTACAACGGCTACATCAACTCGATCACCTACGTGGTGATGAACACACTGATCTCGGTCAGCGTGGCGCTGCCGGCGGCCTATGCCTTCTCGCGCTACCGCTTCCTCGGCGACAAGCACCTATTCTTCTGGCTCCTGACCAACCGGATGGCGCCCCCGGCGGTGTTCGCGCTGCCGTTCTTCCAGCTCTATTCCGCCTTCGGCCTGATCGACACACATATCGCCGTGGCGATCGCCCACTGCCTGTTCAACGTGCCGCTCGCCGTCTGGATCCTCGAGGGCTTCATGTCCGGCGTGCCGAAGGAGATCGACGAGACCGCCTATATCGACGGCTATTCCTTCCCGCGCTTCTTCGTGAAGATCTTCGTGCCGTTGATCGCCTCGGGCATCGGCGTCGCCGCGTTCTTCTGCTTCATGTTCTCCTGGGTCGAACTTCTGATCGCCCGCACGCTGACGACCACCGACGCCAAGCCGATCGCCGCGACGATGACGCGGACGGTTTCGGCCTCCGGTCTCGACTGGGGCGTGCTTGCCGCCGCCGGCGTGCTGACGATCATCCCGGGCGCGCTCGTCATCTACTTCGTCCGCAATTACATCGCCAAGGGCTTCGCGCTCGGCCGCGTCTAGAGCTGAAACCATTCAAGGGAGATTTCGCCAATGGACTTTTCATGGATGGCATGGACGCTGCCGACAGCGCTGTTTTTCCTGGCGATCGCGCTGATGCTCGTCGGCATGGGCGTCTGGGAATATGTCTCGCCAGGCGGAAACCCACGCGTCGGGGTCCTGCGCTTCGAGACGACCCGCGGTGACCGGCTCTTCGTCTCGCTGCTCGGAAGTGCATTCATTCACCTCGGTTGGCTCGGGCTGGTCGGCGCAAATCTCTGGTGGGCGGTTGCCCTCTCGGTGATCTACGCCATCGCCGTGTTCCGCTACGTCTGAGGCATCGGAATGAAGGGCGCCGGTTGCGCCCTTCGAAACTGCAAGGAAACGCAATCGCAAAACCCAAAGGGAGGAAATTTATGCGACGGCATCTTTTGACTACGACGGCGGCGATGCTGCTGGCACTTACCGGGACGGCCTTCGCCGGCATGGACGAGGCGAAGCAGTTCCTCGACAAGGAAATCGGCGATCTCTCCTCGCTCGACCGCGCGTCCCAGGAAGCGGAAATGCAATGGTTCGTCGATGCGGCGAAGCCCTTTGCCGGCATGGAGATCAAGGTCGTTTCCGAAACGATTACCACGCACGAGTATGAAGCGAAGACCCTGGCCAAGGCCTTCTCCGACATCACTGGAATCAAGGTCACGCACGACCTGATCGGCGAAGGCGACGTCGTCGAAAAGCTGCAGACGCAGATGCAGTCGGGCGAGAACGTCTACGACGCCTATATCAACGACTCCGACCTCATCGGCACCCATTGGCGCTACCAGCAGGCCCGCAACCTGACCGACTGGATGGCCAACGAGGGCAAGGACGTCACCAACCCGAACCTCGACATCGACGACTTCATCGGCAAGTCCTTCACCACCGCACCGGACGGCAAGCTCTACCAGCTTCCCGACCAGCAGTTCGCCAACCTCTATTGGTTCCGCTACGACTGGTTCAACGATCCTAAGATTCAGGAAGAGTTCAAGGCCAAGTACGGCTACGACCTCGGCGTTCCGGTCAACTGGTCGGCCTATGAGGACATTGCCGAGTTCTTCAACGGCCGAGAGATCGACGGTAAGAAGGTCTATGGCCACATGGACTACGGCAAGAAGGACCCGTCGCTCGGCTGGCGCTTCACCGACGCCTGGCTGTCGATGGCCGGCAACGGCGACAAGGGCATCCCGAACGGCCGCCCGGTCGACGAGTGGGGCATCAAGGTCGACGAGAACTCGCGTCCGGTCGGCTCCTGCGTCGCACGCGGCGGCGACACCAACGGCCCGGCTGCAGTCTATTCGATCGAGAAATACCTGACCTGGCTGAAGAACTACGCTCCGCCGGAAGCTCAAGGGATGACCTTCTCCGAATCCGGTCCGGTTCCGGCCCAGGGTGCGATCGCCCAGCAGATGTTCTGGTACACGGCCTTCACCGCCGACATGGTCAAGGACGGCCTGCCGGTCGTCAACGCCGACGGCACGCCGAAATGGCGCATGGCCCCGTCGCCGCACGGCGTTTACTGGAAGGACGGCATGAAGCTCGGCTATCAGGACGCCGGCTCCTGGACGCTTCTGAAGTCGACCCCGGACGACCGCGCCAAGGCCGCCTGGCTCTACGCACAGTTCGTCACCTCGAAGACCATCGACGTGAAGAAGAGCCATGTCGGCCTCACCTTCATCCGCCAGTCGACCCTCGACCATCCGAGCTTCACCGAGCGCGCTCCGAAGCTTGGCGGCCTGATCGAGTTCTACCGTTCGCCGGCCCGCCTGCAATGGTCGCCGACCGGCACGAACGTGCCTGATTATCCGAAGCTGGCCCAGCTGTGGTGGCAGGCGATCGGCGATGCGTCTTCCGGCGCCAAGACGGCGCAGGAAGCCATGGACTCGCTTTGCGCCGAGCAGGAGAAGGTGCTGCAGCGCCTCGAGCGCGCCGGCATCCAGGGCGATATCGGTCCGAAGCTCGCCGAAGAGCACGATCTCGAATACTGGAACGCCGAAGCGGTGAAGGCCGGCAACCTCGCTCCGCAGCTCAAGGTCGAGAACGAGAAGGAAAAGCCGATCACCGTTAATTACGACGAACTGGTCAAGAGCTGGCAGACCAACTAAGTCCAGCGAACGAAAGCGCCGCCCGGATGTCCGGGCGGCGCCATACGAACGGAGATGCGGCGCCGGGGCTGACAACAGCTCCGGCTTTCGCTTTCCTTTCGGCTGGGAGCCGCACCATTGTTCGGGGCATCGGACCTGACCGAACGCATTACCGCAGTACAACCGCAAACTGTTTCCCCTTTTTCGATAAAGTCAGACTCCGCAGCCGATGCCATAGTTTGCCACCCATCTCGTGGAGGAGGTGTGGGGAATGCACGCAAAGGTATTGGAGGAGATTACCTTGGCAAACAGCGCAGAGGAAACTGCGGCGCAGACGCGCCCGGAGGATGAAAAGCTCGGCATCGGCGCCAACCTGGCCTATGGCCTGCAGCACGCGCTTACAATGTATGGCGGCATCGTTGCCGTGCCGCTGATCCTCGGTCAGGCCGCCGGCCTCAGTCCCGCCGAGATCGGCCTGCTCGTCACGGCTTCCCTTTTTGCCGGGGGCCTCGCCACGATCCTGCAGACTCTCGGCCTGCCTTTCTTCGGAAGCCGGTTGCCCCTGGTCCAGGGGGTATCTTTTTCCGGCGTCGCGACGATGATCGCCATTTCCGGCAATGGCGGCATGCAGTCGGTGCTGGGGGCGGTCATGGCCGCATCGCTGATCGGTCTTCTGATCACGCCGATCTTCTCGCGGGTCACCCGATTCTTCCCGCCGCTCGTCACAGGCATCGTGATCACCACGATCGGCTTGACGCTGATGCCGGTCGCGGCACGCTGGGCAATGGGCGGCAACAGCGCCGCACCCGACTTCGGCAGCCCGGCCAATATCCAGCTTGCGGCGGTAACACTCGTCATCGTGCTCTTGCTCAGCAAGCTCGGAAGCGCCGCGATCTCGCGGCTCTCGATCCTGCTGGCGCTGATCATCGGCACCGGCATCGCCTACTTCGCCGGCATGGCCGATTTCTCCAAAGTGGCCGAAGGACCCTTCTTCGCCCTTCCAACCGTCTTCTACTTCGGCTATCCGACCTTCGAGATTGCCGCGATCGTGTCGATGTTCATCGTCATCATGGTGACGCTGGTCGAGACCTCGGCGGACATCCTTGCCGTCGGCGAAATCATCGAGACGAAAGTGGATTCGCGCCGGCTTGGCGATGGCTTGAGGGCCGACATGCTGTCGAGCCTCGTGGCGCCGGTCTTCGGCTCCTTCACCCAGAGCGCCTTTGCTCAGAATGTCGGGCTGGTGGCGGTCACCGGCGTCAAGAGCCGCTACGTGGTGGCGACGGGCGGCCTATTTCTCGTGATGCTCGGGCTGCTGCCGGTCATGGGCCGCATCGTGGCGGCGGTTCCGAGCGCCGTGCTCGGTGGCGCCGGCATCGTGCTCTTCGGCACGGTTGCGGCGAGCGGCATCCGCACCCTCTCGAAGGTCGACTACAACAACAATATGAACCTCGTTATCGTCGCCACCTCGATCGGCTTCGGCATGATCCCGATCGCCTCCCCCAGCTTCTACGAGCACTTCCCGGCCTGGTTTGCGACGATCTTCCATTCCGGCATCAGTTCTGCCGCCTTGATGGCAATCAGCCTCAATCTGATCTTCAACCACCTGACCACCGGCAACTCCGACCAGCAATCGGTGTTCGTCGCGGGGACGGAGCGGACGCTTCGATACCAGGATATCGCGCGGCTGCACGATGGCGACTATTTTCTCAATGGCAAGCTCTACGACGCGAAAGGCACCGAGGTGCCGGTGATCGCGTCGGAAGCGCACTAGACGCGCGACGCTGTAATCCCGAACCGCCACATCGAATTGTGGCCTCGCCCGAGGGACGCGAACACAACAAAGGAACGGTCATGCACCAGAACACGAAATGCTCGGACTGCTCGAAGCCCTCCTGACCACCATGGAACACGGCATCATCCCGGCGACGGAAGCCGGGGTCGCTGCCGGCAACAAGATATTCGGCGCCGCACTGCTGAGGAAATCCGATCTCTCGATCGTCCTCGTCGAGACCAACAACGAAACCGAGAATCCGCTCTGGCACGGCGAAGTGCATACCTTGAAACGATTCTACGAACTGGCGGGCACCGAGCGCCCGGGTTCGCGCGACCTCATCTTCCTGTCGACGCACGAACCCTGCTCCATGTGCCTGTCGGCGATCACCTGGGCTGGCTTCGACAATTTCTACTATTTCTTCAGCCACGAGGATTCGCGCGACTCCTTCTCGATCCCGCACGACCTGAAGATCCTCAAGGAAGTCTTCACACTGGAGCCGGGCGGGTACAATCGGACGAACGCCTTCTGGAAGGGCCAATCGATTACCGATCTGATCGCCGAGCTTCCGGAGATCGATCGCGCTCGTCTTCAGCGGCGCGCCGAGGCGATCAGCCGGAAATATGCCGAACTCTCCTCCGCCTACCAAGCTGGCAAGGAGAACAATGCCATTCCGCTGAACTAAGCCCGCCTTCGCGGCTTGGTCTCCGTCGAAGACTGAGCCTTCCCCCTCAATCCTTGCGCTTCCGGCAGTAGAGCTCCAGCCGGTGGCGCACCAGGTCGTAGCCGAGCTCGGCAGCGATTTCCGCCTGCAGTTGCTCGATCTTGTCGGAGCGGAACTCGATCACCGCTCCGGTCTCGATGTCAATCAGATGGTCGTGATGCGGCGCGTCTGCCGTCTCGAAGCGGGCCGTAGCATTCTCGAAAGCGTGCCGCTGCACAACCCCCTGCTGCTCCAGCGCCGACAGGGTGCGGTAGACGGTCGAGAGCGACACGGTCGCGTCGATTTCCTTGGCGCGCCGATGCAGTTCGCTCGCATCCGGATGGTCTTCGGCTTCGGCCAGGATCTTCAGAATCGCCGCCCGTTGGCGGGTGACGCGCACCCCTCCTTCACGAAGAATTCCCTCCAGTTCAGCGATCCGATGCTTGGCTTGTCTCATCCGGCGACACTAGCCAAGGGCAATGGCTTTGAAAATAGCTAGTTGCAAATGGTTCTCATTTGCATTGACTTATGCAGGCCATTCGCCTACCCATAGCGCAGGTTCAAGATTGAGGAGTGATGGATGATCGATCGGACGCGGCGCATGATTCTGACGGCAGCAGCGGCAATGGCTGCCTTTTCCCTCCTGCCCGGCGCGGCAGCGGCGGCGGACAAGTTCAAGGCGGTGACCACCTTCACGGTTATTGCCGACATGGCGCAAAACGTTGCGGGCGACGCGGCGATCGTCGAATCGATCACCAAGCCCGGCGCCGAGATCCACAATTATCAGCCGACACCGCGCGACATCCTGAAGGCGCATGACGCACAATTGATCCTCTGGAACGGCCTCAATCTGGAGCTCTGGTTCGAAAAGTTCTTCCAGAACTTCGACGGCATCCCGGGCGTCGTTGTCTCGGAGGGCGTCGAGCCAATGGGCATTGCCGAAGGCCCCTATACGGGCAAGCCGAATCCGCATGCCTGGATGTCGCCCTCGGCGGCGCTGATCTATGTCGACAACATACGCGACGCCCTCGTGAAGTTCGACCCGGCCAATGCCGAGATCTACAAGGCCAATGCCGACGCCTATAAGAAGAGGATCGAGGCCACCATCGCCCCGATCAAGGCAGAGCTCGACAAGATCCCGGCGGAAAAGCGCTGGCTGGTTTCGAGCGAAGGCGCCTTCAGCTACCTCGCCCGCGATTTCGGCCTGAAGGAGCTCTACCTATGGCCGATCAATGCCGACCAGCAGGGCACGCCGCAGCAGGTGCGCAAGGTGATCGACGCAGTCAGGGCCAACCGCATTCCGGTGGTCTTCTCCGAAAGCACCATTTCGCCCGATCCGGCCCAGCAGGTGGCGCGCGAGACGGGTGCCAAATACGGCGGCGTGCTCTATGTGGATTCCTTGAGCGAGGCCGACGGACCGGTCCCGACCTATATCGATCTCCTGCGTGTTACGTCCGAAACGATCGCGAAAGGTCTTTCGCAATGAATCTTCAGGTAAAGGCCCGACCTACTCCGCGGACGGGTCCTCAGGATGAGGGCGGCGGCATTCGCGTCCGCAATGCCACCGTCACCTACCGCAACGGCCACCGCGCCCTGCAGGACGCCTCCTTCGAAATTCCGACCGGCACGATCGCCGCGCTGGTCGGGGTCAACGGCAGCGGCAAGTCGACGCTGTTCAAGGCCATCATGGGCTTCGTCCGGCTCGCCAAGGGCGACATCTCGATCCTCGGGCTCGGCGTCCCGCAGGCGCTGAAGAAGAATCTCGTCGCCTATGTGCCGCAGGCCGAGGAGGTCGACTGGAATTTCCCGGTGCTCGTCGAGGACGTGGTGATGATGGGCCGCTACGGCCACATGAACATGCTGCGCATGCCGAAGCGGGCCGACCATGAAGCGGTCGAGGCGGCACTCGCCAGGGTCGGCATGAGCGATTTCCGCAAGCGCCAGATCGGCGAGCTTTCCGGCGGCCAGAAAAAGCGCGTCTTCCTTGCCCGTGCGCTTGCCCAGGACGGTCGCGTCATCCTGCTGGACGAGCCCTTCACCGGCGTCGACGTCAAGACCGAGGACGCAATCATCCGTCTGCTCGTGGCGCTTCGCGACGAGGGGCGGGTGATGCTGGTCTCCACCCACAACCTTGGCAGCGTGCCGGAATTCTGCGACCGCACCATCCTTCTGAAAAACACGATTCTCGCCTACGGGCCCACCGAGACCACCTTCACCCGCGACAATCTCGAACTCGCCTTCGGCGGCGTGCTGCGCCATTTCGTGCTCGGCGGCGACAGCCTGCACGACGATGCCGATCCCCGCCAGCTTTCCGTCATCACCGACGATGAACGGCCGCTCGTCATGTATGGCGCAAAGGGCCAGATGGTGACGCAACCGGCCAAGCCCGAAACCGAGGCGGACAAGGAATGATCGCAACGCTTCTGGAGCCGTTCACGTATAGCTACATGCTGAACGCCATGTGGGTCAGCGCGCTCGTCGGCGCCGTCTGCGCCTTCCTCTCCGCCTATCTGATGCTGAAGGGCTGGTCGCTGATCGGCGACGCGCTCTCCCACGCGATCGTGCCGGGCGTCGCCGGCGCCTATATGCTCGGCCTCCCCTTCTCCCTCGGCGCCTTCTTTTCCGGCACGCTTGCCGCCGCCGCCATGCTGTTCCTCAACCAGCGCACCCGGCTGAAGGAGGATACGATCATCGGGCTGATCTTCACCTCCTTCTTCGGCCTCGGCCTCTTCATGGTGTCGCTGTCGCCGACGTCCGTGAACATCCAGACGATCGTGCTCGGCAACATCCTCGCCATCACCCCAGCCGACACGTTGCAGCTCGCCATCATCGGCATCGCCTCGCTCCTGATCCTCTCGGCGAAATGGAAGGACCTGATGGTGACCTTCTTCGACGAAAGCCACGCCCGTTCGATCGGCATCAACACAACGCTCATCAAGGTGCTGTTCTTCACGCTGCTCTCGGCTTGCACCGTGGCGGCGCTGCAGACCGTCGGCGCCTTTCTCGTCATCGCCATGGTCGTCACCCCCGGGGCCACCGCCTATCTGATCACCGACCGCTTTCCGCGGCTGATCCTGATCAGCATCGCCATCGGCGCCGCAACAAGCTTCGCCGGCGCCTATGCCAGCTACTTCCTCGACGGCGCGACCGGCGGCATCATCATCGTGCTTCAGACGCTGATCTTCCTCTCCGCCTTCGTTCTTGCCCCCAAGCACGGCCTCATCGCCGCCCGCCGCCGCGCCTCCGAAGCGTTGGAGGTCACCCAATGATGTCGCTCGACATGCTCCTTGTCGTCTTCGAATTCGGGTTCATGCGCAACGCGCTGATGATCTCGGTGCTGGTGGCGATCCCAACGGCGATGCTCTCCTGTTTCCTGGTGCTGAAAGGCTGGTCGCTGATGGGCGACGCCATCTCGCACGCGGTCTTCCCTGGCGTCGTGATCTCCTACATCGTCGGCCTGCCGCTTGCCGTCGGCGCCTTTGCCGCCGGCATGTGCTGCGCGTTGCTCACCGGCTACCTCAAGGACAACAGCCGCATCAAGCAGGACACGGTGATGGGCGTCGTCTTTTCCGGCATGTTCGGCCTTGGCCTCGTGCTCTATGTGAACATCCAGAGCGACGTGCATCTCGACCACATCCTGTTCGGCGACATGCTCGGCATCGGCTGGGGCGACATCCTCGAGACGGGCCTGATCGCACTCCTCGCCGCCGGCATTCTCTCGCTGAAATGGCGCGACCTGCTGCTGCACGCCTTCGATCCGGCCCAGGCGCGTGCCGTCGGCCTGCCGGTCGGCTGGCTGCATTACGGACTGCTCGCCATCCTGTCACTGACGATCGTCGGCGCCTTGAAGGCCGTCGGATTGATCCTTGCCATCGCCATGCTGATCGCCCCCGGCGCAATCGCTTATCTGGTAACGCGGACGTTTCGCGGCATGCTGATCGCTGCGGTCGCCGTCGCCGTCGTCGCCTCCTTCTCGGGCGTCTACCTTTCCTTCTTCATCGACAGCGCCCCGGCCCCGACCATCGTCCTCCTGATGACGGCGATCTTCCTCGTTGCCTTCGCATTTTCCACCTGGCGGACGGCTCGGATGGAAGCGAAGCGGACGAGCGTCGAATAATTCACCAAAGCCCCCTCCCCACCTATGGCCCCACAAGCGGAAGGGTTCTTGGGCTGGTCCTGACTTCGTTCTTCCGAACAGGATGCCCCTTGGACGGCGGCGCCATCATCCCCTATTGTGCGCCGTCTTTCAGGGGTAGAGCGGGCGCGCGGACATCGCCCTCTCCGAGGCGGAGCGACGGTGGCATGGAGAAGAAGCAGAAAGGCCGTTCCGGCGTCGCTTTCTTCCTGTCCGCCGTGGCGCTGGTCTTCACGGCGATCCTGGCGACTGTGCTGCTCGCCAACGAGCAACGCAATCTGAAACAGGTGCTGACGGCGATGGGGTTTCAGGACGTGCTCCGTGAAGCCGCGCCGACGCCGGCGCCCGAAGCGGCCCGCCCGCGTCCCAAGGAAACCGAGCCGTTGCGGGCGCTGCTGCCGGTCCGGACGTTCGCGGACCTCCGCACGCCCGAGCAGCAATTCATCCGGCAGATCCGCAGCGACCCGCGCGCTTTGTGCGAGCGCCTGCGCGAGGCCGGTTTTCGCGAACTTGCATGGAAGTCGGCCGAGAGCGGCCGCTGGGAATGTTCCTCGCTCGTGTCCTTTGTCCGCCCCGGCGCGGCGACAAGCTCTTCCATCTTCATCTTCGTCAAAGGCAGCGACGAGGATGAAATCACCTCGTTTCGGGTGAAGCTCAACATCGAGCATTCCGAAGACACCCAGGCGGTTACCAGTGCCGCGGCGACGGCCGCTTCGGTCTTCCTGAAGCAGGTGCACTGGGCCGATAGCGAAAGCGTCACGTTGAAGATACAGGCGCTCAGCGAATTCGATCTCAAGCGCTTCGGCAGCCGCATCCAGTTCAAACGCGAATCCGGCGACACGCCACGCTACAACTTCCTCGCCAACCAGGCGGCGCCCAGGCGGGCGAAAAGCGCCGCCGAGCTTTACTTCGATCGCGAGAAATGGCTGGCGCCATGGGATGGCTCGATTGTTTCCACCATCCGCGGCCCGGAAACTTGGAACAGGACTCCCGCACCACGCCAGCCGAGAACCGAAACCTTGCCTGACGGCGGCGACCCGACCGACAGCACCACGGTCCGCTGACGAAGCGTCAGCGATCGATGCGGGTCGACAGAATGATCGACGACAGCGTCTTTTCGACGCCCTCGATCTCGCCGATCCGATCGATCAGCAGGTCCAGCTCGCTGATCGATGCCGCGGCGACGATGGCGATCAAGTCGAAGCTGCCGCTGACCGAATGCAGGGTGCGGATCTCGCGGATCGCGCTCAACTCCGGCGTCACGCGGCTCAGCGCCCGCGGCGCGATCGTGATCAGCACATGTGCCTTCACCAGTCCCTTTTCGTAGCTTTCCGCCAGCCGCACGCCATACCCGGCGATCACCCCCTCGCGCTCCAGCCGCTCTATGCGCGCCTGCACGGTGGTGCGCGAAAGGCCGAGCCGCCGGGCGATCGTCGCCGTCGGCATGCGCGCATTGTCGCTGAGGATGGCAAGAAGTTCGCGGTCCTTGTCGGTGACCTGCATATCGTCGATCTCTTTCGGCGATATGCCGATTGTCGCCCTCCGATTTACTCGTTTTGATACTTCAAATCAACACTCCTCCGCAGGAAAATAGCCGCTGAAGAGGCTCATACCCTGGGGGAAAAGAATGAAAGACATCGTTATCATCGGCGCCGGCAAGATCGGCTCGACGATTGCCTGGATGCTCGCCCATACCGGCGATTACCGCGTCTGCATCGCCGACCGCAGCGCCGAGCAATTGCAGCAGGTCGAGAGCCACGACGCGATTTCGACCGTCGCCATCGACATCGCCGACAGGAAGGCCCTCGTCGGCTTGCTGACCGGCAAGTTCGCGGTCTTGAGCGCCGCTCCCTTCCACCTGACGGTCGCGATCGCCGAGGCTGCAGCGGAAGCGGAGATCCACTATCTCGACCTCACCGAAGACGTCGAATCGACCCGACTGGTCAAGGCGATCGCGACGGAGGCGAAGACCGCCTTCATCCCGCAATGCGGTCTGGCCCCCGGCTTCATCTCGATCGTCGCCAATGATCTGACCCGGCATTTCGACACGCTCGAAAGCGTGCGCATGCGCGTCGGCGCCCTGCCGCAATATCCGTCGAATGCGCTCAACTACAATCTCACCTGGAGCACCGACGGCGTCATCAACGAATATATCGAACCCTGCGAGGCGATCGTCGAAGGGTCGCTGATCGAGGTTCCGGCAATGGAGGAGCGCGAGGAGTTTTCGCTCGACGGCGTCACCTACGAAGCCTTCAACACCTCCGGCGGCCTCGGCACGCTGTGCGAGACGCTGAAGGGCAAGGTTCGGACGCTCAACTACAAGACGATCCGCTACCCAGGCCACGCGGCGATCTTCAAGGCGCTGCTGAACGATCTCGGCCTGCGCCACCGCCGCGAGGTGCTGAAGGATATCCTCGAGAACGCCCTGCCGACCACAACCCAGGACGTCGTCGTCATCTTCGTCACCGTCTCCGGCTTCCGCCAGGGCCGTCTCATCCAGGAGACCTATGCCAACAAGGTCTATAGCGGCGTCGTTGCCGGACGCATGCACAGCGGCATCCAGATCACCACGGCCGGCAGCATCTGCGCTGTTCTCGACTTGCTAGCCGAAGAAAAGATCCCGACCAGGGGCTTCGTCCGCCAGGAGGACATTTCCCTCGACACCTTCCTCGCCAACCGCTTCGGCCACTACTACGCCCAGAGGCACGAAACGGAACGCGCGGCGGGCTAGATTGCCACGCCTCTTACGAGGCGGATGGAGCGAGAATGCCCGGGCCAAGTCCGGGCATTCTGTGTCTACAGCGGAACTTGGAGTGTCGCATCTCCCCCTCATCCGGCCTGCCGGCCACCTTCTTCCCGCAAGCGGGGCGAAGGGGTATGCCGCGCCCGCTCAAGTCCCCTCTCGCCGCGAGCGGGGTTAAACCCGAGGAGAGGGGCAATTCGGGCTCCAGACGTCCAGCGCGAGCAACAGTCACAAAAAACCCCGCTCGAGGCGGGGTCCAATGCACTTATTGGTCGTTTCCCTTATCGGGATGTCCCTTTCAGGCGGGGATGACGATCTCCCCGAGCCTCGTCAGTTCGGCGATGAACTGCTCGACGCGGGTCTTCTTCTCGTCGATCGCGCCTTCCAACTCAGCGCGCGCCTCGTCGATGCGGTTTTCGAGGACCGTGCGGTCGAGTTCGTCGACATGCACCGCCGATTCGGCAAGCAGCGTGCAGCCGGTCGGCAGGATGTCGGCGAAGCCACCGAAGACGGCGAAACGCTCTGTCTTGCCGTCGGCCGTCTTGACCGTAACGACGCCCGGCTTGACGGTCGTCATGGTCGGAGCGTGGTTGGCCATCACGGTCATCTCACCCTCGGTTGCCGGGATGACGACTTCGGTCACCTGCGCGGAAAGCAGCAGGCGCTCCGGGGAAACAAGCTCGAAATTGAAACTGTCGGCCATGACCATTCACTTCTGGTAAGCGCGCCGCGGAACGGCGGCTGTGCACGTCTCAGCCGCGTCCATGCGGCCGGAATGAAAACCGCGGCGCGAGAGGCCCGCGCCACGGTTTACGATGCCTGTCAGGCGGCTTCGGCAGCCAGCTTCTTGGCCTTCTCGATGGCTTCCTCAATGGAGCCCACCATGTAGAAGGCGGCTTCCGGCAGGTGGTCGTACTCGCCGTTGACGAGACCCTTGAAGCCCTTGATCGTGTCTTCGAGAGCGACCAGCTTGCCCGGCGAACCGGTGAAGACTTCGGCGACGAAGAACGGCTGCGACAGGAAGCGCTCGATCTTGCGGGCGCGGGCAACGGCGAGCTTGTCCTCTTCGGAAAGCTCGTCCATGCCGAGGATGGCGATGATGTCCTGGAGCGCCTTGTAGCGCTGCAGGGTCGACTGGACCTTGCGCGACACTTCGTAGTGTTCTTCGCCGACGATCATCGGGTCGAGCATGCGCGACGTGGAGTCGAGCGGGTCCACGGCCGGGTAGATGCCCTTTTCGGCGATCGAGCGCGACAGAACGGTCGTCGCGTCGAGGTGGGCGAACGAGGTCGCCGGCGCCGGATCGGTCAAGTCGTCGGCCGGAACATAGATCGCCTGCACCGAGGTGATCGAGCCCTTGGTCGTCGTGGTGATGCGCTCCTGCATCGCGCCCATGTCGGTGGCGAGCGTCGGCTGATAGCCCACGGCCGACGGAATACGGCCGAGCAGAGCCGACACTTCCGAGCCTGCCTGGGTGAAGCGGAAGATGTTGTCGACGAAGAACAGAACGTCCTGGCCTTCGTCGCGGAAGTGCTCGGCGATCGTCAGACCGGTGAGCGCGACGCGGGCGCGGGCGCCCGGCGGCTCGTTCATCTGGCCGTAAACCAGCGCAGCCTTCGAGCCTTCGCCACCGCCGTGCTTGTTCACGCCGGATTCGATCATTTCGTGGTAGAGGTCGTTGCCTTCGCGGGTGCGTTCGCCGACGCCTGCAAACACCGAATAGCCGCCGTGTGCCTTGGCGACGTTGTTGATCAGTTCCATGATCAGAACGGTCTTGCCGACGCCTGCACCGCCGAAGAGGCCGATCTTGCCGCCCTTGGCGTAGGGTGCGAGCAGGTCGACGACCTTGATGCCGGTGACCAGGATCTGCGCTTCCGTAGACTGTTCGACATAGGCCGGCGCGTCCTGGTGGATGGCGCGGCGGGCCGAGGTCTCGACCGGGCCGGCTTCGTCGACCGGCTCGCCGATGACGTTCATGATGCGGCCGAGCGTTTCCTTGCCGACCGGAACCGAGATCGGGCCGCCGGTGTCGGTGACCGACTGGCCGCGAACCAGACCTTCGGTCGAGTCCATGGCGATCGTGCGGACGGAGTTTTCGCCGAGATGCTGGGCGACTTCGAGAACCAGGCGGTTGCCCTTGTTGTCGGTTTCCAGCGCGTTCAGGATCTGCGGGAGCTGGCCCTCTTCGAAGGCGACGTCGACGACGGCGCCGATGACCTGCGTCACGCGGCCGACAGCACCCGTAGCCACAACAGCGGCTGTCTTGGCGGTAGCTGCCTTCTTCGGAGCAGCGGGCTTCTTCGCCGCTGCGGTTTCTTTCGGGGTAGCTGCCTTAGCCATAATTCTTACCCTCTTCTCGTAACCTTAGAGCGCTTCCGCGCCCGAGATGATTTCAATGAGTTCCTTGGTGATCTGCGCCTGCCGCTGACGGTTGTAGTTGAGCGTCAGCTTGTTGATCATCTCACCGGCATTGCGCGTCGCATTGTCCATGGCACTCATCTTGGCGCCCATTTCGCCGGCGACGTTCTCGAGCAGGGCCCGGAAGATCTGGACGGAAATGTTGCGCGGAATGAGATCGGTGAGGATGGCGCCAGCGTCCGGTTCGTATTCGTAGATCGCCGATGCACTGTCTGCCTCGGCAGCAACCGGGCCGGCCGAGGCCGGAACGAGCTGCTGGGCGGTCGGAACCTGCGAAATGACGGACTTGAACTCGGAATAGAACAAGGTGCAGACGTCGAACTCGCCCTTTTCGAAGAGTTCGATGACCTTGTGGCCGATCCGGTCGGCATTCTCGAAACCGATCTTCTTGACCTCGCGCAAGTCGACGCGATCGATGATCAGCGACGCGAATTCGCGCCGCAGGATATCGAAACCCTTCTTGCCGACGCAGATGATCTTGACCGTCTTGCCCTGGGCGAGCAGCTTGCGCACGTGATCGCGGGCAAAGCGGGCGATCTGCGAGTTGAAGCCGCCGCAAAGGCCGCGCTCGGCCGTGCAGACGACCAAGAGGTGCGTGTCGTCGCGGCCGGTGCCCGTCATCAACGCCGGCGCGCTGTCGTCCCCGCCGACCGCCTGGGCGATGTTGGCGAGAACGGCAGCCATGCGCTGCGAATAGGGCCGAGCGGCCTCGGCCGCCTCCTGGGCACGCCGAAGCTTCGCCGCGGCGACCATCTTCATCGCCTTGGTGATCTTCTGCGTCGCCTTGACGGAGGCGATCCGGTTCTTCAGATCCTTAAGTGAAGGCATCCGTTGTCCGTCCTAGTTGAAGTCCGCTCAGGCGAAAGACTTGGAGAAGCTGTCGATGGCAGCCTTCAGCTTGGCCTTGGTGTCGTCCGAGATCGCCTTTTCCGTGCGGATGGTATCCAGAACGGCCTTGCCTTCCGAACGCAGGTAGGAAAGCAGCCCGTGCTCGAACTTGCCGACCTGGTTGACCGGCAGCTTGTCGAGGTAGCCGTTGACGCCGGCGAAGATCACCGCGACCTGCTCTTCCGTCTTCAGCGGCGAGAACTGCGGCTGCTTCAGGAGTTCGGTCAGGCGGGCGCCGCGGTTGAGCAGACGCTGCGTAGCGGCATCGAGGTCCGAGCCGAACTGCGCAAAGGCGGCCATTTCGCGGTACTGGGCGAGCTCGCCCTTGATCGAGCCTGCGACCTGCTTCATCGCCTTGATCTGGGCCGAGGAGCCGACGCGCGAAACCGACAGACCGACGTTTACGGCCGGACGGATGCCCTGGTAGAACAGGTCCGTTTCAAGGAAGATCTGGCCGTCGGTGATTGAGATCACGTTGGTCGGGATGAACGCGGACACGTCGTTGCCCTGCGTTTCGATGACCGGAAGAGCGGTCAGCGAGCCAGCGCCCTTTTCGTCGGAGAGCTTTGCGGCGCGCTCCAGCAGGCGGGAATGCAGGTAGAAGACGTCGCCCGGATAGGCTTCGCGGCCCGGCGGGCGGCGCAAGAGCAGCGACATCTGGCGGTAGGCGACGGCCTGCTTGGAAAGGTCGTCATAGCCGATCAGCGCATGCTTGCCGTTGTCGCGGAAGTATTCGCCCATTGCGCAGCCGGCGAACGGTGCGAGGTACTGCATCGGCGCCGGGTCGGAAGCCGTGGCGGCAACGATGATCGAGTATTGCAGGGCGCCGCGCTCTTCGAGCACCTTCACGAACTGCGCAACCGTCGAGCGCTTCTGGCCGATGGCGACGTAGACGCAATAGAGCTTGTCACCTTCAGGACCATTGTCGTGAATGGCCTTCTGGTTGAGGATCGTGTCGAGGATGATCGCGGTCTTGCCGGTCTGGCGGTCGCCGATAACCAGCTCGCGCTGGCCGCGGCCGACCGGGATGAGCGCGTCGATGGCCTTGAGGCCGGTCGACATCGGCTCGTGCACCGACTTGCGCGGAATGATGCCGGGCGCCTTGACGTCGACGCGGGCGCGCTGCTTGGCGTTGATCGGGCCCTTGCCGTCGATCGGGTTGCCGAGCGCGTCGACGACGCGGCCGAGCAGTTCCGGACCGACCGGAACGTCGACGATGGCGCCGGTCCGCTTGACGGTGTCGCCTTCCTTGATGTCACGGTCGGAGCCGAAGATAACCACACCGACATTGTCGGCTTCGAGGTTCAGCGCCATGCCACGAATTCCACCCGGGAATTCGACCATCTCGCCTGCCTGGACATTGTCGAGGCCGTAGACGCGGGCAATACCGTCACCGACGGAGAGCACCTGGCCGACTTCGGAGACTTCTGCTTCCTGGCCGAAATTTTTGATCTGATCTTTGAGAATTGCGGAAATTTCCGCGGCGCGGATATCCATCAGCCGACCTCTTTCAGTGCAAGCTTAAGGGTAGAGAGTTTGGTGCGAAGGGAGGTGTCAATCTGGCGGGAACCGACCTTGACGATCAGACCTCCAAGAATAGACGGGTCGACGGTGACGTTGACCGCCACGTCTTTGCCGGTGACGCCCTTGAGCGTCGCCTTCAATTCGTTTTGCTGCGCCTCGGTGAGCGCATGTGCCGACGTGACGTCGGCAGTGATTTCGCCGCGGTGGCGTGCGGCAATCAGGCGGAACGCCCTGATGCTGCCCGGCAGCGCGAACAGGCGGCGGTTGCGCGCCACGACCTTGAGGAAATTGCCGACCAGACCGGAGAAGCCGAACTGTGCGACGAGCGCCGAAACGGCCTTGAACTGGTCCTCGGCGGAAAAGACCGGGCTTACGATCAGCCGCTTCAGATCGTCGCTGCCATCGATCAGCGCCTGGACGCGATCGAGTTCGGCACCGACCGCCTCGACGGAACCAGCCTCCAGGGCGAGCTCGAAAAGCGAGGACGCATATCTTTCTGCAACACCGGAAATAAGCTGGGATGTGTCGGCCACGGGCACAAGCTTCTCTCAAATTCATCCAAGAGCGTCAGCAGCGGCGAACCGCCGGCGTAACATCTTGAATTTGCTGCAATAATTCGCAGGATATCGAGGCCTTTTCGACCCACTTCCCCCGCAATTCGCGGTTCGTCTAGCATAGGACGTTTGGACTCGCAACACGCCAACGGCACGAATGCGGCATAACACCGCCCCCTTCGACGGAATTTTGCCGTAAATTGCTGGAGCCCGGATTTGCGCCTGTCCCGAGTTCGTCAGATGAACCCGAAAACATAGGCGAGCGGCAGGATGGCGAGCGCCGCCTGGACGACAAGTGCGGCCCAGTTGAAAAGCGTCGCGCCGTTGTCGCTCATCATCGACAATATGCGGCCGAACGCTGCGAGCGCAAAGGCCGAGCCAACGGCGAGATAGACCATCGGCTGGGCGAGCAGGATGGCGCCGAGGCCGAGACCGACATGCATGCCGCCCATGGTGGAGCGCACCTCCGCCAATCCGCCGCGCCGGCCCTCGGCGATGCCGATGCCGGCGGCACGAAAGGCGAGACGCGGAGCAAAGAGCATGACGAGGCCGATCAGCATCGCCGCCCCCGCCGCGCAAAAGGCCAGGAATTCCCCGGTTTCCGTCGGAATATAGAACTCCATCTCCATCCCCGCGGCAGATCATCACAGCCTCCGCCGAGAAGCGATTCTCGGCAGTGCCACTTTGGTCTAGCGCATGTTCGCGGCGATGGGAATCGGCTGCATGGCAGGTCTGGCTGCAATCACAGAAAACTCTGCGGATCGACGTCGAGCTGGACGCTGATCGAGCCGCGCTCCTTCGGTCCGCCGGCAATCATCGCCTTCAGGAAGGATTGCATGTCGCTGTTGCGCCTTCCGTGGACGAGCAGCCGGAACCGATGGCGGCCGCGGATGAGAGCGAGCGGCGCCTCCGCCGGCCCGAGGATGGAGATGCCATCGACGCGCGGCGCGGCGTTGCGCAGGCCCCGCGCATGCCCCTCGGCATCGCTGCGCGTTTCCGCCGAGACGATGATCGAGGCGAGCCGGCCGAAGGGCGGCAGCGCCGCGCGCTCGCGCTCATGGATCTCGCGGTCGTAGAAGGCGTCCGCATCGCCCGAGACGATCGCCTGCATCACCGGGTGCTGCGGCTGATAGGTCTGCAGGAGCCCGAGGCTCTTCAGGCCGGTACGCCCGGCGCGGCCCGTCACCTGCGACAGCAATTGAAAGGTCCGCTCGGCCGCGCGCGGATCGCCATTGGCAAGGCCGAGATCGGCATCGACGATGCCGACCAGCGTCATCATCGGGAAATTGTGCCCCTTCGCGACGAGCTGCGTGCCGATGACGATATCCGCCTCGCCGCGGGCAATCGCCTCGAGCTCCAGCCTCAGCCGCTTCACGCCCATCAGGTCGGAGGAGAGCACGATGGTGCGGGCATCGGGGAAATGCCGCTCGACCTCCTCGGCGATGCGCTCCACCCCCGGGCCGCAGGCGACCAGGTGGTCGAGCGTGCCGCATTCCGGGCAAGCCTCGGGCGTCCGCTCCGAATAGCCGCAATGGTGGCACTGGATCTGGCCGCGGAAGCGGTGCTCGACCAGCCAACTCGAGCAGTCCGGGCACTGGAAGCGGTGGCCGCAGACACGGCAGAGGGTCAGCGGCGCATAGCCGCGGCGGTTCAGGAACAGGAGCGCCTGCTCGCCGCGGCCGATCGCCTTGCCGATCTGGTTGACGAGTACAGGCGAGAGGAAGCCGCCGCGTTCGGGCGGATGACGACGCATGTCGACGACCCCAAGATGCGGCAGCGCCGCATCGCCGAAACGGGTCGGCAGGTGGATCGGCCGGTAGCGTCCGACCTCGCCATTGACCCGGCTCTCGACGGAGGGGGTCGCGGAAACCAGCACCACCGGAAAGCCGCTGATCCGCCCGCGCACCACCGCCATGTCGCGGGCATTGTAGAACACCCGGTCCTCCTGCTTGTAGGCCGGGTCGTGCTCCTCGTCGACGATGATCAGACCGAGATCCTCGAAGGGCAGGAACAGCGCCGAGCGGGCGCCTGCGACGACGCGCACCTGGCCGGTCGTGACCTGCCGCCACACCTTCTCCCGCATGCGGGGGGCGAGGTCGGAATGCCATTCCGCCGGCTTGGCGCCGAAACGCTCCTGGAAACGCTCCAGGAAGCTTGCGGTGAGCGCGATTTCCGGCAGCAGGATCAGCACCTGCTTGCCGGCCCTCAGCGTCGCGGCGACCGCCTCGAAATAGACCTCGGTCTTGCCGGAGCCGGTGACGCCGTCGATCAGCGACACCGAGAACTTTCTTTCCTCGACGGCCGTGAGCAGATCGGCAGCGGCTTGCCTCTGCGGTCCCTCGAGCCGCGGCGCGGCGAAATCCGGATCGGGCGCGGCGACCACCGGCGGCGGCGGCATGAACACCGTTTCGAAGACGCCCTGCGCAGCAAGACCGTCGATCACACCGGAAGAGACGCCGGCCGCGTGGGCAAGTCCCGAGCGGGTCCAGGAGAAGCCGTCGGTCGCCGTCGCAAGGACGCGCTCGCGAGCGGCGGTCATCCGTTCGGGCCGCCGCTCGGTCAGGCGCAAGGCCTCGACCATCGGCTCGGGATCGAAGGCGGTCGGCACCCGCAGCGCCATGCGGGCGACAAGCCCGGGAGGCGTGACCGTATAGGTCGCCACCCAGTCGAGAAAGCTGCGCATGTCGCGCGTCAGAGGCGGGCAGTCGAAGACCTTCTCGATCTCCTTGAGCTTCTTCGGATCGACCGAACCATCGTCCGTACCGTCCCAGACGACACCGACGACCAGCCGCGGTCCGAGCGGCACCTGCACGATCGAGCCCGGCTCGACCGCCATGCCCTCCGGCACCGCGTAGGAATAGGCCCTCGGCGCCGGCATCGGCACCAGGACGGGCACCACGCGGCGGTCGAAAAGAGCGCGGAATAAATCGGTTGAATCAAGCGTCATTTTGCCGTGACCTTGCCACCGCTTTCAGTTAAAGAAAACTGCACAGCGAACCGCCTCCCTGCAGGAGCAGGGTTTGTCACGGTTCCACCCGAGTTTCAACGCGCGCGATTTCCGCCGTGGTTTTCCCCGTAAGCGGAAAGGCGCCCGAACGGCTGAATGCCAAAGGAACGGTCCCATGAAATTTTTCGTTGATACCGCCGACGTAAAGGAAATCCGGGAACTGAACGATCTCGGCCTGCTGGACGGCGTGACCACCAACCCGTCGCTGATCCTGAAATCCGGGCGCGACATCGTCGAGGTCACCAAGGAAATCTGCTCGATCGTCGAGGGCCCGGTTTCGGCCGAAGTGACGGCCACCGAATATAGCGACATGATGAAGGAAGCGGGCGCTCTCGCGAAGATCGCCGACAATATCTGCATCAAGCTGCCGCTGACGCTCGACGGCCTGAAGGCCTGCAAGGCACTGACTTCGGACGGTCATCACACCAACGTCACCCTCTGCTTCTCGGCCAACCAGGCGCTGCTCGCCGCCAAGGCCGGCGCCACCTTCGTCTCGCCGTTCATCGGCCGCCTCGACGACATCGCCTTCGACGGCATGGACCTGATTCGCGAGATCCGCCACATCTTCGACAATTACGGCTACGAGACGGAAATCCTCGCCGCCTCGATCCGCACGGTCAACCACGTCAAGGAAGCCGCCCTGATCGGCGCCGACGTCGTCACCGCCCCGCCGGCGACGCTGAAGGCGCTGGTCAAGCATCCGCTGACAGACAAGGGCCTGGAAATGTTCCTCGCCGACTGGGCCAAGACCGGCCAGAGGATCGCCTGATCCTTCGATCCCGATAGGACGAATACGAGGCCTCGCAGCGATGCGGGGCCTCCGTGCTTTCGGCCTCCCAGGATTGCCCCTCATTCCTCTTCGTCATCATCCATCAGGCCGGTGAGCCGCATGCCGTCGATCCAGGTGGCGCTGTCCTTGCGGATCACGCGGCGCGGCCGAGCGCCACAGCGCTCCTGAACCGCCTCGGCCAGCCTTTCGGAATGGGTGACGATCCAGATCTGGCTGTCGCGCGCAGCGCTGGCGATCATCTCGGCGAGCGCCGGCAGCATGTCCGGATGGAGGCTCGTCTCCGGCTCGTTGAGCGCGATCAGCGGCGGCCGGCGATAGGATAACAGCGCCGCCGCCAGCGCCAGGAAGCGTATCTGCCCATCAGAGAGCTCGCGCGCCGAGAAGGGGCGATGCGGGAACTCCGGAAAGACAAGCGAGAACTCGGCGAACTGGCCCGGATCGGGGACGTCGAGGAAGGCTCCGCCGAACGCATCGGCGACGGCGCGGTCGAGGTCGACCGTCTCCTGTCGAATATGCCGGAGCGTGGCGAAAACGCCAGCCATGTTGGCACCGTCCTCGTCAAGCATCGGCGCGGTCACGGCCAGGCACGGCGATCGCAACGGCGAATCGCGATCGGTGCGAAAGCCGTGAAAGAAGCGCCATTGATCGACCGCCCGTCGGAACGTGCCGATCTCCGGGTAATGGCCGGCGTCGCCGAGAAGGGCGATCGCCGTCTCCGACTGCAACGCCTGTTCCGGATAGTCCTCCATCCGCCCGCGCTCGCCGCGCACGAAGATGCCGGGACCGGAGCGCTTCATCATCATCGCCGGGCGGCTGCCGGTCTCGACGCTGAGCTCTTCCTCCTTGACCTGCGGCTCGAAGGCAAAACCGGCCGCCGCGCTCGGCGGCCTCAGCCCTGCCTCGACCCTGTAGCGAAAGGTAATCGCCCGCTCCTCATCCAGAAGCTCCGTATCGAAGCGGATCCGCACCGGCCTGCCGGCCCGGCGCGGCCCGCTCCAGAGCGCCGAGGACATGCCGCCCTCCTTGGCGATCTCGTAGGCGAGCTTGCCGCGAACTGCCGATTGGACGAGCTGGAGTGCGCGGTAGAGATTGGACTTGCCGACGCCGTTCTCGCCGATGAACAGGTTGACACCGGTCAGATCCATGCGGATCGACCGAAGCGAGCGATAGTTCTCGGCAAACATCGAGCGCAGCAGCATGGGCGTTTATTTAACCCGCCTCGCGCCTCAGCAAAACCGCCAAACTTCGGCCCTATCGCCACGCGCTGCGGTTGAACATCGCGTCCCTGTCCCTGGCGAGGTCAAAAACCGTGTGGCGTTCGAGCGCGCGGGTGACCTCTGCCGGATCGCCGTCGAGCGCCTCCGGAGGGATAAGATTGCCGACACGAAAATCGAAAATGTCGCCCTTCTTGTTCAGGAGCTCATGGAAGACCGTCATGTCGCGCAGTTCCGTCGACCATTTGGCGAACCAGTAGAACAGGCCGGAATTGCGCGCGCTCATATGCACCGGCAGGATCGGCAGGTCGTATTTCCGGGCGAAGCCGACGGCGGAACTTTTCCAGGGGCGTTCGTTGAGGCGCCCCTCGGCCCAGTAAGCGATGCGGCCGGAGGGAAAGAGCACCGTCGCCTTCCCCTCTTCGATGGCCCGGTTGGTGACCTGCAGCGTCTCGCGCGCCTTGAGCTTGGACTTGTACTCTTCGCGCCACTCCACCGGAATGACCATCTCGACGAAACGCGGGTTGACGCGAATGGCGTCGCGATTGGCGAAGAACATCATGTCCGGGCGACGGCTCTTCAGGAGATCGAAAACGGCGATGCCATCGGCGATGCCCGTCGGATGGTTGCTGACGAGGAGGAACCCGCCTTTTGCTGGAATCCGCTCGGCCTTGTCGACGCGGATGTCGAGCGCGAGCAAGGAACTGAGGTGCTCGAAAGCCTGAAAGCCCGGCATGTTGGCGACGGCATTGGCGAACTCGATCGCCTTGCGGTAGTTGAGCAATGTGTAGAGAAAGGGCCGCATCACTGGCCACAACGGATGGCGAACGATCTTCTGGCCGCGCTCGGCGATCAGCGTGTCGACGATGTGGCCGGGGCGCCCCTGCGAGACCAGCGCAACTGCCTCTGCAAAATGCGCCAGCGCGCTCGCCGAATCACGTCTCGCCATGGTCCCATCCGCTGTTGCTGCCCGAACATCGCAATTCAATATGATCCAAGAATGACAAATTCCAAGAGAATGTTAGCAAAAACATAAGGGCCCGGGGGCATGCTCTGCACCGGGAATTAGCAGAGTTTGATCGCAGGACCGAAATGAACGAACTTCTCGTGATCGGCCATCCGGAGGTGATGGCGGAGCGTCGGCGCTGGCTCGCAAGCCTTGCCGAAGAACGCCGCCTGTCCGACAAGACCATCGAAGCCTATGAGCGCGACACACGGCAGTTCCTGACCTTCCTGACCGGACATCTCGCCGGGCCGCCGCGGCTCGCAGACATCCGGACGCTCAGGCCGGCCGATCTGCGCGGCTTTCTCGCGCAGCGCCGCAAGGCCGGAGCCGGAGCGCGCACGCTGGGCCGCGGCCTCGCCGGGCTGCGGTCATTCCTGCGCTACCTCGAGAAAAACGGTCTTGCCAACGCCGCCGGCGCCGGCGCCGTGCGCTCGCCGAAACAGCCGAAGTCGCTGCCGAAGCCTTTGACCGATCGGGATGCCGTGAAAGTCGTGACGGCGGAGGCGCAGCTCGCCGAGGAACCGTGGATCGCCGCCCGCAACGCTGCGGTTCTGACGCTCCTCTACGGCTGCGGCCTGCGCATCTCGGAAGCGCTGGACCTGACGCCGGACGATTTTTCCGGCGCTCTATCGCTGCGCATCACCGGCAAGGGCGGCAAGACCCGGATCGTCCCACTGATCGCCGCGGCGATGGAGGCGGTCGCGACCTATCGGAAACTCTGCCCCTATCACATCGGCCCCGAAGAGCCGCTCTTTCGCGGCGCCCGGGGCGCCAGGCTGCAGCCGGCGATCATCCAGCGCGAAATGCAGAAGCTGCGCTCGGCCCTCGGCCTGCCCGATTCGGCGACGCCGCATGCGCTGCGCCATTCCTTCGCGACTCATCTGCTCGCCGGCGGCGGCGACCTGCGCACCATCCAGGAACTGCTCGGCCATGCCAGCCTGTCGACCACGCAGGTCTATACCGGCGTCGATTCCGCACGGCTGCTGGAAATCTACGATCGCGCCCATCCGCGCGCCTAGCGCTTCGGCCCGAAAATCGGACCCGATTCTCGGAAAGTACGATGCGCTCAAAGACTTACAGTGTCCTTTGTGCGTCCTGGAGGACGCACGGCACTATAGCCAAAAATTGCGATCGCTTTCTCCTCAGCCTAGGATTCGACGCGCTCGCCGATTAACCATGCGCGTTAAGGAACCCGTGACCGAGGCGGCGTAGGGTTTGAAGCACATCCCCGGGGGACCCGATACTCATGACGACGCTCACAGAACCGGTTCGCACTTTGGCCGCCAAGGCGAGCGATGCCCTGCTGTGGCTGATCGCGCTTCTGCATGTGCTGATGGCCGCAAGCCTCCTCGTCGCCCTGCTCTCCATCTCGGAAGCCGAAGCCGCGGAACATGCCGACTGCGGCGGCAGCAACATCCTTGCCGGTCTCGAACAATCCGATCCGGCCCGCCTCGCCGCGATACGCCGCGAGGCCGATGCGGTGCCGAACGGCAAGGGCCTGCTGTGGAAGATCGAAGGGCAAGGACTGGCGCCGTCCTTCCTGCTCGGCACCATGCACGTCACCGATCCGCGTGTGCTCGCCATGCCCGCCGGCGGCGCCGAAGCCTATGCCGCGGCGCAAACCGTCGTCGTCGAATCCGACGAGATCATCGACGAGAAAAAGGCGAGCGCCGCCATCCTGATGCATCCCGACCTCACCATGTTTGCCGGCAACAGGACGATCAACGATTTCCTGGAGCCGAAGGACCGGGCACTTCTCGAAAACGGCCTCAAGGCGCGCGGCATTCCCCTGCCCCTAGTCGCCAAGATGAAGCCCTGGATGATCGCCAGCTTCGTCGCCCTGCCGGCCTGCGAATTCACCCGCAAGGCCGCCGGCGCGTCCTTCCTCGACAAGAAGCTCGCCGAGGATGCCGTGAGCCAGGGCAAGAGCCTGAAGGGACTGGAAAGCCTGGTTGAGCAGCTCGCCGCGATGGACTCGCTTCCCGTCGAGTGGCATCTGCGGGCGCTGATCGAAACGCTCGCGCTCGGCAAGACGATCGACGACGTATTGACGACGATGACCGACCTCTACCTTGCCGGCGACACCGGCATGATCCTGCCGATGATGCGCTCGGTGGCCGAAAAACTCTCGCCCGGCGATCTCGGCTATGCCGACTTCGAGCAGCGGATCATCATCGACCGCAACAGGGTCATGGCGGTGCGCGCCAAGCCTATCCTGAAAGGCGGCAACGTCTTCATGGCCGTCGGCGCGCTGCATCTGCCCGGCAAGGAAGGGCTGGTCGAGCTCCTGCGCCGGCAGGGCTTCACCGTCACGCCGGTCAATTGAGGATCGATTGCGCCGGTTCGTTCAGCTGCGCGAGCAATGCCGGAACGATCGCCTTGTGAAAGGGCGTGACGGCGGCGAGATAAAAGTAACCGAACAGGTTCCTGCGGCGCACCAGCGTCGTGATGCCGATCACTTGGCTGTCGGCCGGACCGTCGCGCACCTCCACGACGATGCGGAAATCCAGATGCCGGTCATCGAGGCCGAGGACGATTTCGCGATCGCTGCCGGTGGGGATCGGGAAGGCGCCGATCAGGCTGGCATCTGCGAAAGGGGCGCCGGCCTTGAGACCAAGCGGCGCAACGATGCGGTTGCGCAGCGCCAGAAGTTTGCGAACCCAGCGCGGCGCACTGCCGAGCGCCCGCCTTGCCGCTTCGTGTGCGGTGATGCGTTCCCCGAGATGGAGAAGCTCATAGCAGTCCGCCCAGTCGGCGCCGGGCAGGCAGACATTGGGCAAGCGGGCGGCAACGCTGCGTGGTTTCATGAACACGTCCTTTCCGGCTAACCGGTGAGGGATTCATGATTGCTTCGGACGGCGTCCGAAGGGAGGGGGCCGCTTGTCGCAGCCCCGGGGCCAATTGTCACAGAGGTGCCGATCACATGTGGATCGGCTTGAAGAAGGTCGAAAGCGCCGCTTCCTTCACCGCCTCCGACATGGTCGGATGGGCATGGCAGATGCGGCCGAGGTCCTCGGACGAGCCGCCGAATTCCATCAGCACGGCGATTTCGTGGATCATCTCGCCGGCGCCGAAGCCGATGATATGGCCGCCGAGGACGCGGTCCGTCTCCTTGTCCGCGAGGATCTTCACGAAACCGTCCGTCTGAAGCATGGCGCGGGCGCGGCCATTGGCGGTGAAGGGGAACTTGCCGACCTTGTAGGCGACGCCGGCGGCCTTCAGTTCCTCCTCGGTCTTGCCGACGGAGGCGACCTCCGGCTGGGTGTAGACGACGCCCGGAATGACGTCGTAGTTCACGTGACCCGCCTGACCGGCGATGATCTCCGCCACGGCGACGCCTTCGTCCTCCGCCTTGTGGGCGAGCATCGGCCCGCGCACCACGTCGCCGATGGCGTAGACGCCGGCGATGCTCGTCTGGAAGTGATTGTCGATTTCCACCCGGCCGCGCGAGTCGAGGACGACGCCCGCCTTGGCGAGACCCATGTTCTCGGTGCAGGGCTTGCGGCCGGTCGCGACCAGCACCACCTCCGCGTCGAGCGTCGTCGCCTCGCCGCCCTTGACCGGTTCGAAGGTCACCTTCGCGCCGTTTTCCGACTTCACCACGCCGGTCACCTTGGCGCCGAGCTTGATGTCGAGACCCTGCTTCGCCAGCATCCGCTGGAGCTGCTTGGCGACCTCGCCGTCCATGCCGCCGAGGATCGTATCGAGGAACTCGACAACGGTCACCTTGGCGCCGAGGCGCGCCCAGACCGAACCGAGCTCGAGACCGATGACGCCGCCGCCGACGACGATCATGCTCGTCGGCACCTTCTCCAGTTCGAGAGCGCCGGTCGAGGAGATGATCACCTTCTCGTCGAAAGCGACATCGACGCCGGGAATGCCGGCAACGTCCGAACCGGTGGCGATGACGATGTTCTTGGCTTCGAGGACCTGCTCCTCGCCCTGGTCGTTGGTGACGGACACCTTGCCCTGGCCGAGTACCTTCCCGGTGCCCTGGAAGCCGTCGATCTTGTTCTTCTTGAAGAGGAAGGAGACGCCGTCGACATTCGCCTTAACGGTCGCGTCCTTGTGGGCGAGCATCTTCTGCAGATTGAGCTTCGGGCTTGCGACCTCGACGCCGAGCGCATCGAGGCCATGCGCGGCGTGGTGGAACATCTCGGAAGCATGCAGCAGCGCCTTGGAAGGAATGCAGCCGACATTGAGGCAGGTGCCGCCATAGGTGCTGCGCTTCTCGACCACGGCCACCTTCATGCCCAGTTGCGCCGCCTTGATGGCGCAGACATAGCCGCCGGGACCGCTACCGATAACGATGAGATCATAAGCCATTTGATAATCCTTCTGGGAGGGTCGTCGTTGAAAGGACGGTCATCGCCCGCCGCTGACATTGAGAATGGCTCCGGTCACATAAGTCGCCTTATCCGACAGGAGATAGAGAATCGCGTCGGCCACCTCGCCGGCCGTGCCGGAACGCTGCATCGGGATCGACGGCGCCATGTCGCGGGCGCGATCGGGCAGGCCGCCGGACGCATGGATATCCGTATCGATGATGCCGGGGCGGACCGCGTTCACGCGAACACCCTCGGACGCCACTTCGCGCGCGAGGCCGATAGTGAAGCTGTCGACCGCGCCTTTCGCGGCGGCATAGTCGACATATTGACCCGGCGCGCCCAGCACGGCCGCGGCGGAGGAAAGGTTGACGATCGCGCCGCCCTTGCCGCTATGACGCGTCGACATCCGGAGCACGGCCTCCGCCGCGCAGCGAATGGTGCCGGTCACATTGACACGGAACATCCGCTCCAGCCGTTCGGGCGAGACCTCGTCGATCCGCTGCGGCGGGCCGATGATGCCGGCATTGTTGACGAGCCCGTCGAGCCGGCCGAAGGCCGCGTCGACCGCCGCAAAGATCGCCTTTATGCCGTCCTCGGAACCGACATCGCCGTGGACGGCGACCGCCGAGCCGCCGGCAGCGGCAATTTTTGCCACGACATTCTCGGCGGCCAGCCGGTTTGAGGCATAGTTGACGGCCACCCGCCAGCCTTCAGACGCCGCGGCGAGGCAGACGGCGGCGCCGATGCCGCGGCTGCCGCCGGTGACGAGAAGGACGCGGCCGCCACTCACGCGGCGCATCCCTTGAAGTCGAAGATATCGGAACTGTCCGACGAGGCCTTGCCTTCGCCCCAGGCGCTCGATTGGCGCAGCGACGGGCCGAAATTCGGAAGCAGTATCTGCCGCGCCGCCGGCGCGTCTTCGGGTTGAAGCAATCCGATCGAGCCGGCGCTGTCGACGGCATAGATCGGACCCTGCCAGACGGTGCAGGCCGCAAGGTCGGCGCCGGTCACGTCCCCGGTAGGGCAATTGTTCATGACGATGCCGTTCGGGCGTTCCGGTTCGCCCGAGGGCAAGACGACGCCGTCGAGCGTCAGCCCGGTGCCCTCGACGCGGATCTTGAAGTGATTGCTGGTGACCGCTGCTTCCGATCCGACCGGCTCGAAACGCAGTTCATAGCCACCGGCCGGGTCGGCGTAGATCGCCCGGGCCTGCTTGCAATCCGCGGCAAGCACAGGAAGGGCGGCCAGCGCCAGCGCGACGAAAGCGAAGATGGCTGGCCCGCCGGGCATCTCAGGCAGCCTTTCCGGTCGCGAGCTTCAGGCCGAGCGCAATGAAGACCATGCCGCTTGCCCGGTCGATCCACTTGCTTACCCGTGTGAAGGCGGCGCGCATCCTTGGCGTTGTCATGAACAGGCTGACGCCGACGAACCAGAGGATTAGAGCGCTCGCCATGACAAGGCCGTAGCCGAATTTCACGACCATCGGCGTATGCGCGCCGACGACCGTCGAGAAGATAGACAGGAAGAAGAAAACAGCCTTGGGGTTGAGCGCATTGGCGGCAAAGCCGAGGCCGAAGGCCTTCAGCGCCGACTGGCCCCTGCGCGCTCCGGCATCCTCGCCCGGCTCCGCGTCGATCTCGGTCTGCCCGGCCCGAAGCGCCTTGACGCCGATATAGATCAGGTAAGCGACGCCGCACCATTTGACGATATTGAAGAGATAGATCGAGTGCGAAATGATCAGCCCCAGGCCGAGTACGGTGTAGCTGATATGAAACATCAGCGACGCGCCGATGCCGAAGGAGGTGATGATCGCTGCCCGGCGTCCGTTGACCAGTGACTGGCGGATGACCATGGCAAGATCGGCGCCGGGCGATACGATGGCAAAGACAAAGATCGCCATCAGCGAAGCAAGTTCGATCAGGTAAGCGCTCATGATTGTCACCGGTCGTTGAAGTTCAGGATGGAGCCGGGCGAGCCTGAATGCGCGCATAGCGTGCTTTGCTGGAGCCTAGCCCCCTGCCTCATCGCTGTCGAGCGGCCGCGTCGACGGCTGCGCGCGGCGAGAAGGAAACGGGGGCTCGCGCCCCCGCTTTCATTAGAGGTCGAGCACCAGGCGCTCCGGATCCTCAAGGCTTTCCTTGACGCGCACCAGGAAGGTCACGGCTTCCTTGCCGTCGACGATGCGGTGGTCATAAGAGAGCGCCAGATACATCATCGGACGGATGACGACCTGACCGCCGATCGCGACCGGCCGGTCCTGAATCTTGTGCATGCCGAGGATGCCCGACTGCGGTGCGTTGAGGATCGGCGAGGACATCAGCGAACCGTAGACGCCGCCATTGGAGATGGTGAAGGTGCCGCCCTGCATGTCAGCCATCGACAGCGTTCCGTCGCGTGCCGCCTTGCCGAGACGGCCGATGTCCTTCTCGATCTCGGCGATCGACATCTGGTCGGCATCGCGCACAATCGGCACCACCAGACCCTTGTCGGTGCCGACGGCAACGCCGATGTGGCAGTAGTTCTTGTAGATGATGTCGGTGCCGTCGATCTCTGCGTTGACAGCCGGCAACTCCTTGAGCGCGTGGGTGACGGCCTTGGTGAAGAAGCCCATGAAGCCGAGCTTCACGCCATGCTTCTTCTCGAAGATATCCTTGTACTTGTTGCGCAGGGTCATGACCGCGCTCATGTCCACCTCGTTATAGGTGGTGAGCATCGCGGCGGTGTTCTGCGCGTCCTTCAAGCGCCGGGCGATCGTCTGGCGCAGGCGGGTCATCTTGACGCGCTCTTCGCGGACAGCATCTTCGGCGGGCGCCGGGCCACGCGCCTGGACCTTGGCCGGTTCAGCGGCGGGCGCCGAAATCCCCTTGGCGACGGCGGCGAGCACATCACCCTTCAGCACCTGTCCGCGCTTGCCCGAGCCGTCGATCTGGTCGGCGGAGAGGTTGTTTTCAGCGATGAGCTTGGCGGCCGACGGAGCAGCCGGCATCGAGGATTGCGCCTGCGGTGCGGCAGCGGCAGACTGTGCAGGCGGAGCGGCAGCGGCGGCTGCAGGCTCCGGCTTCTTTTCGGCTGCGGCCGGGGCGGCTGCAGCGGCACCGGCGCCTTCGGCGATCTGGCCGAGCAGCGCGCCGAGGCCGACGGTCTCACCAGCCTGCGCGACGATTTCCGAAAGCGTACCGGCGGCCGGGGCCGGCACTTCGATCGTCACCTTGTCGGTCTCAAGCTCGAGGATCGGCTCGTCGGCTTTGATCGCATCGCCGACCTTCTTGAACCAGGTCCCGACGGTCGCTTCGCTGACGGATTCGCCGAGGGTAGGAACGCGGATTTCTGTTGCCATGATTTTTGTTCCGTTGATCAGATATCTGTTTCTGTCGATTGGCAGACCGTGGAGGGCTTAATCAGCCCCCCAGCGCGTCCTCAAGGAAGGCGGCCAGCTGCGCCAGGTGCTTGGACATCAAGCCGGTTGCCGGCGAAGCGGCGGCCGGACGGCCGGTGTAGCGCACCCGCTGATACTTGGCGTCGATATGGGCAAGGACCCATTCGAGATAGGGGTCGATGAACGACCAGGCGCCCATGTTCTTCGGCTCTTCCTGGCACCAGACCATCTCCGCATGGCGGAAGCGGCTGAGTTCGTTGATGAGCGCTTTCGCCGGGAACGGATAGAGCTGCTCGACGCGCAGCAGATAGATGTCGTCGATGCCGCGCTTTTCGCGTTCCTCCAGAAGGTCGTAATAGACCTTGCCCGTGCACAGAACGACGCGGCGGATCTTCGAGTCCTTCTGCAGCTTGATAGGGCCGTCCTTGATGACTTCCGCATCGTCCCATAGCAGGCGGTGGAAGGAGCTCTCGCCGGCCATCTCGGACAGGCTGGAGATTGCCCGCTTGTGGCGCAGCAGCGACTTCGGCGTCATCAGGACCAGCGGCTTGCGGAAATCGCGCTTCACCTGGCGGCGCAGGATGTGGAAGTAGTTCGCCGGGGTGGTCACGTTGGCGACCTGCATGTTGTCTTCCGCGCAGAGCTGCAGGAAGCGCTCGAGGCGGGCCGAGGAGTGTTCCGGCCCCTGGCCTTCATAGCCGTGCGGCAGCAGGCAGACGAGGCCCGACATGCGCAGCCACTTGCGTTCGCCGGACGAGACGAACTGGTCGAAGACCACCTGCGCGCCGTTGGCGAAGTCGCCGAACTGGGCTTCCCAGAGCGTCAGCGCGTTGGGACGGGCGAGCGAATAGCCGTATTCGAAGCCGAGCACCGCCTCTTCGGAGAGCATCGAGTTGATGACCTCGTAGCGCGCCTGGCTCGGCGACAGATTGGCGAGCGGAATGTAGCGCTCTTCGGTCTCCTGGTCGTAGAGGACCGAATGGCGCTGCGAGAAGGTGCCGCGCTCGCAGTCCTGGCCCGATAGGCGGATCTTCGTACCCTCGGTGACGAGCGTCCCGAAGGCGAGCGCCTCGGCCATCGCCCAGTCGACACCCTCGCCGGTCTGGATCATGTTGGCGCGGTTTTCCATGAAGCGCTGGATGGTGCGATGCGCGTTGAACCCGGCCGGGATCTCGGAGAGCTTGCGGCCGATTTCCTTGAGCTGCTTCATCGGCACCGAGGTCCGGCCACGGCGCTGCTCATCCTGGTTGTCGGCGGTGCGCAGGCCCGACCATAAACCGTCGAGCCAGTCGGCCTTGTTCGGCTTGTAGGACTGGCCGGCCTCGAACTCCTGCTCGAGATGGGCGCGCCAGTCGGCCTTCATCTTCTCGACTTCGCCCTCGGTGATGATGCCCTGGGCGATCAGTCGCTCCGAATAGAGCTGGACGACAGTCTTGTGGGCGCGGATCGCCTTGTACATCCTCGGCTGCGTGAACGCCGGCTCGTCGCCCTCGTTGTGGCCGAAGCGGCGGTAGCAGAACATGTCGACCACCACCGGCTTGTGGAACTTCATCCGGAACTCGGTCGCCACCTTGGCGCCGTAGACGACGGCTTCCGGATCGTCGCCGTTGACGTGGAAGATCGGCGCCTCAATCATCTTCGCGACGTCCGACGGATAGGGCGAGGACCGCGAGAAGGCCGGGTTGGTGGTGAAGCCGATCTGGTTGTTGATGATGAAGTGGACGGTGCCGGCGACGCGATGGCCGCGCAGGCCGGAGAGCCCGAGGATTTCGGCAACCACGCCCTGTCCGGCGAAGGCTGCATCGCCGTGGAGCAGCAGCGGCATCACCTTGACGCGCTCGCGCAGCGGAATGATATCGCCCTCAAAGACGGTTGCCATCTGGTCCTGCTTGGCGCGCGCCTTGCCCATGACCACCGGGTTGACGATTTCGAGATGCGACGGGTTCGCCGTCAGAGACAGGTGCACCTTGTTGCCGTCGAACTCGCGGTCGGACGAAGCGCCGAGGTGATACTTGACGTCACCGGAGCCTTCCACGTCGTCGGGCGCATAGGAGCCGCCCTTGAACTCGTGGAAGATGGCGCGATGCGGCTTGGCCATGACCTGCGAGAGGACGTTCAGGCGGCCCCGATGGGCCATGCCGAGAACGATTTCCTTGAGGCCGAGCTGCCCGCCGCGCTTGATGATCTGTTCGAGCGCCGGGATCAGCGATTCACCGCCGTCGACGCCGAAGCGCTTGGTGCCCTTGTACTTGACGTCGATGAACTGCTCGAAGCCTTCCGCTTCGATGAGCTTCTGCAGGATCGCCCGCTTGCCCTCGGGCGTAAACTCGACGCCCTTGTCCGGTCCCTCGATCCGCTCCTGGATCCAGGCCTTCTCCTCGGGGTTGGACATGTGCATGAATTCGACGCCGATCGTCGAGCAATAGGTCCGCTCGAGGATCTCGACCATTTCGCGGATGGACGCGTATTCGAGGCCGAGCACGTTGTCGATGAAGATCTTGCGGTCGAGGTCCTTCTCGTCGAAACCGTAGTTCGACGGCGAAAGCTCGTTGTAGTCCTCGACCGGGGCGGCAAGGCCGAGCGGGTCGAGCTTGGCATGCAGGTGGCCGCGGGCGCGATAGGCGCGGATCATCATGATGGCGCGAACGGAATCGCGCGTCGCCTGATGGATGTCGGCAGCGCTGGCGAGGGTACCGGTCGCTGCGGCGGCTTCTTCAGCCTTCGCCTTGACCTTCTTCTCGATAGCCTTCTCGACCGTGCCCCAGTCGCCGTCGAGCGCCGAGACGAGTTCGCCATTCGCGGTGATCGGCCAGTTCTTCTTCTTCCAGGAGGCGCCCTTGGCTGCCTTCACGACGTCTTCGGGCCGGTCGGCGAGCGCCTTGAAGAAGGCCTGCCATTCAGCCGACACGGACGCGGGGTCCGCTTCGTAGCGCGCATGGAGCTGCTCGATATAGGCGGCATTGGCGCCGTCCAGAAACGAAGTGAGCTGGAATTGCTCGTTGGCCTCTTGCCTTGTCATGGTCTCACGCGGACTGTTCTGTCCGCCTCCTGACTGAGTTGGGTTGCCGGGTATCCCGGTCATTCATGTTCGTTCGGCGCGCCTGGCGCCCTTTCCTACGGCGCCGCACATCGGAAGGACGCGCCCGAACCACCGTGGCATTTCGTTACCGCATGTCCTGATCTTCAATCAGCCAAGGAAACACGCGGGCCGCAGGCTGCCCGGGCCGAATCGCCCCGACCCGGGCAGAAGTCTTCCGATCAGCCCTTGAGGACTTCGACCAGCGTCTTGCCGAGACGGGCCGGCGACGGCGACACGCGGATGCCTGCCTGCTCCATCGCAGCGATCTTGGATTCCGCATCGCCCTTGCCGCCGGAAACGACGGCGCCGGCGTGGCCCATGGTACGGCCCTTCGGCGCGGTACGGCCCGCGATGAAGCCGGCCATCGGCTTCTTGCGGCCCTTTTTGGCCTCGTCGATGAGGAACTGCGCGGCATCCTCTTCGGCCGAGCCGCCGATTTCGCCGATCATGATGATCGAGGTCGTGGCTTCGTCCGCCAGGAACATCTCGAGCACGTCGATGAACTCCGTGCCCTTGACCGGGTCGCCGCCGATGCCGACGGCCGTCGTCTGGCCGAGGCTCTCGTTGGAGGTCTGGAACACGGCTTCATAGGTCAGCGTGCCGGAGCGCGAGACGATGCCGACCGAGCCCTTGCGGAAGATCGAGCCCGGCATGATGCCGATCTTGCATTCTTCCGGCGTCAGGATGCCGGGGCAGTTCGGGCCGAGCAGGCGCGACTTGGAGCGGTCGAGGCGAGCCTTGACGCGCACCATGTCGGCAACCGGGATGCCCTCGGTAATGCAGGTGATGAACGGGATTTCCGCATCAATCGCCTCGATGATCGCGTCCGCAGCGCCTGCCGGCGGAACATAGATCACGGATGCGTCCGCACCGGTCTTTTCACGGCCTTCGGCAACCGAGGTGAAGATCGGCAGGGTTTCGCCCTTGGAGCCGGTCCAGGTTTCGCCGCCCTTCTTCGGGTGAATCCCGCCGACCATCTGCGTGCCGTAATAGGCAAGCGCCTGTTCGGTATGGAAGGTGCCGGTCTTGCCGGTCAGGCCCTGAACGAGGACCTTGGTGTTCTTATTGACGAGAATCGACATGAGGTCTGGTCCTTCAGTTAGCCGTTGATCGCAGCGACGATCTTCTTGGCAGCGTCATCCAGATCGTCGGCGGCGGTGATCGCCAGGCCGGATTCGTTCAGGATCTTCTTGCCAAGCTCGACATTCGTGCCTTCGAGACGAACGACCAGCGGAACCTTGAGGCCGACTTCCTGCACGGCCGCAACGACACCTTCAGCGATGACATCGCACTTCATGATGCCGCCGAAGATGTTGACGAGGATGCCCTCGACCTTCGGGTCGGCCGTGATGATCTTGAAGGCTGCCGCGACCTTCTCCTTGCCGGCGCCACCGCCGACGTCGCAGAAGTTCGCCGGCTCCTTGCCGTAAAGCTTGATGATGTCCATCGTCGCCATGGCGAGACCCGCGCCGTTGACCATGCAGCCGATGTTGCCGTCGAGCGCGACATAGGCGAGATCCCACTTGGAGGCCTCGATTTCCTTGGCGTCTTCTTCGGTTTCGTCGCGCAGCGCCTTGATGTCGTCGTGGCGGAACAGGGCGTTGCCGTCGAAAGAGACCTTGGCATCGAGAACGCGCATGCGGCCGTTCTTCATGACGATCAGCGGGTTGATCTCGAGCAGGCTCATGTCCTTCTCGACAAAGGCCTTGTAAAGGATCGGGAAGAGCTTTTCGGCGTCAGCCTTGGCTTCGCCTTCGAGCTTCAGGGCCGAGGTGAGCTTGGCGAGATCGGCGGCGGTGACGCCAGCTTCCGGGTTGATCGCGACGTTGACGATCTTTTCCGGCGTGTCGTGCGCAACAGCCTCGATGTCCATGCCGCCTTCCGTCGAAACGACGAAGGCGATCTGGCCGACCGAGCGGTCGACGAGCAGCGAAAGATAGAGTTCGCGATCGATGTCGGCGCCGTCCTCGATGTAGAGGCGGTTCACCTGCTTGCCGGCAGCGCCGGTCTGCGCAGTGACGAGCGTGTTGCCGATCATTTCCTTGGCATGAGCCTTGGCTTCATCGACCGAGAAGGCGAGACGCACGCCGCCCTTGGCGTCGGCGGAAAGTTCCTTGAACTTGCCCTTGCCGCGACCGCCGGCATGGATCTGGCTCTTGACCACGTAAAGCGGGCCCGGGAGCGACTTGGCAGCGGCTTCAGCCTCGTCGGCGGAGAAGATCGCGACACCTTCCGCGACCGGCGCGCCATAGCTCTTCAGGAGAGCCTTGGCCTGATACTCATGAATGTTCATGGTTGTTTTCCTGTCTGGGAGCATTGTGCGGGCAGGTGGGGCACCTACGCACCAATGCGGCAAAAACAAAGAGGAGGCCGAGCGGATCTGGATGTCCGCCCGACGTGAGGCGATTACTGCTTCAGGCTGGGCGCGATGCCGATGCAGGCTTCGCAAAGCCCGGCGACGGCGGCGACCGACTTGTCGAAGGCTTCCTTCTCGCCCTTGTTGAGGTCGATCTCGATGATGCGCTCGACGCCGCCGGCGCCAATGACCGTCGGCACGCCGACATACATGTCCTTGACGCCGTACTGGCCGGATAGATGCGCTGCGCAGGGGAGCACGCGCTTCTTGTCCTTGAGGTAGGCTTCGGCCATTTCGATCGCGGAAGCGGCCGGAGCGTAATAGGCCGAGCCGGTCTTCAGAAGGCCGACGATCTCAGCGCCGCCGTCACGGGTGCGCTGGATGATTTCTTCCAGACGGTCCTTGGTGACCCAGCCCATCTGCACGAGGTCGGTCAGCGGAATGCCGGCAACGGTCGAATAGCGGGCGAGCGGCACCATCGTGTCGCCATGGCCGCCGAGAACGAAGGCGGTGATATCCTGAACCGAAACGTTGAATTCCTGGGCAAGGAAGAGCCGGAAGCGCGAGGAGTCGAGCACGCCGGCCATGCCGACGACCTTGTTCTTCGGCAGCCCGGAGAACTTCTGCAGCGCCCAGACCATGGCGTCGAGCGGGTTGGTGATGCAGATGACGAAGGCGTTCGGAGCATATTTCTTGATGCCGGCGCCGACCTGTTCCATGACCTTCAGGTTGATGCCGAGCAGGTCGTCGCGGCTCATGCCGGGCTTGCGCGGAACGCCGGCGGTGACGATGCAGACGTCGGCACCTTCGATCGCCGCATAGTCGCTTGCGCCCGTCAGGGATGCGTCGAAACCTTCGACCGGCGAGGACTGGGCGATGTCGAGGCCCTTACCCTGGGGGATGCCGTCGGCGATATCGAACAGAACGATGTCACCCAATTCTTTCAGGCCGGCGAGATGCGCCAGCGTGCCACCAATCATCCCTGAACCAATAAGTGCGATCTTGTTGCGCGCCATGAAAGTGCTTCCTTTGTGATCCATGATCGAGGCCTGAAACGCGGCAAACGCCAAACCCTCGCGGAAAGCCCTTAAACGGCAAATGGCAAAATATCAATCCATAGTTTCTGATAGAGCAAATTCAATCGGTTAGATCAAAAAATTCTTACGTAAAGGTAAGATTGTCAGTCATCGTTACGTCATGGAAAGGCCGTGTTTTCAGTATGTTGCGCGGCATATTCCTCGCTTTGCATCTCGATCAGACGGGAAACCGTCCGGTCGAATTCGAAGCCTTCAATGCCCTTCTTGGCGATCAGCAGCCGTTCCGGTTCGGCAGCGGCGGAGGCGAAGAGACGGGCGCCCTGGTCGTAGAGCGCGTCGACGAGCATGATGAAGCGCTTCGTCTCGTTGCGCATATGCGGCCCGAGATGCGGAACGTGGTCGAGGAAGATCGTCCTGTAGTGCGAGAGGATGGCAAGATAGTCGGCCGCGCCGAGCGGCTGGGCGCAGAGATCGGCAAAGGTGAAGCGGGCACAGTCGCCGACCGCATCCGGCACGCGGATCTTCCGCCCCTTCCGGCCGATCTCCGCCGGCCCGGCGGGCGCGCCGTTGGTCGCCACATACCAGGCGCGATCCATCGCGGCTTCCGCTTCCGGTCCGAGCGGCGACAGCCAGACGGGATTTCCGTCCGTCTTGCGCAGGCGATAGTCGGTGTCCGTGTCGAGCGAAATGAGTTCCGCATGGGCCTTCAGGAGATCGATGAAAGGCAGAAACAGCCCGCGGTTGAGCCCCTCGCGATAAAGCTCGGAAGGCTCCACGTTCGAGGTCGCGACGAGCACGCAGCCCTTTGCGAAGAGTTCGCCGAAGAGGCGTCCGAGGATCATCGCATCGGCAATGTCGGTCACCGAGAATTCGTCGAAACACAGGAGCCGCGCCTCGGCAAAGAGCTCGGAAGCGACCGGCGGGATCGGATCGGCCTGCTTGGTCTCGCCGTTCTTCAGCCTCTGCCGGTGCTTGTAGATGCGCTCGTGCACATCCGCCATGAACTCGTGGAAATGGGCGCGCCGCTTGCGCTGTATCGGCACCGCGTCGAAGAACATGTCCATCAGCATGGTCTTGCCGCGGCCGACGCCGCCATGGATGTAGAGACCCTTGACAGGCGCCTGGTCCTTCTTGCGGGCCGCGAACAGCCAGCCGAGCGCGTTCGCCTTGCGCGACGGCCGGCTGGCCATGAGCTCCGCGGTCAGATGGTCGAGCCGTCTTGCGATTGCAAATTGCGCCGGGTCACGCTGCCGCTCTCCGCCCGCAACGAGCGCTTCGAGTCTGTGGAGAATACTGTCGTCAGGATTGAGCACGGTGCACCTGGATAGACCAGGGGCTGTTTTGGGAGGTGAGACTTAAGGCTGCAGGCGGAAGCCCCACCCCGACGACAGGCCGTCTCGAGGTCCGGAAAGCCGGACCGAGAATAGGTCAGCGGCTGAGGCTCACCGGCTGGCCGCCATTGGTCGAGCCGTCGAAGCGCGAATCGGCGGTCTTGTAGAGGCGGGCGATCGGATTGCCGCTGCGATCCTTGAGCACGACCTGCTTACCGGCCACTTCCCACGATCCCATCGCCGTCAGTTCGCCGGCGCAGCCGCGCGTGCCGCCGCGCGAGCCGCTGCCGAGATTGGTCAGCGTCAGGAACATGTCGCAGGAACTGCCGGCGCTCGAAACGCGCCAGTTGCCGACCATGGATTCCTTCGTCACGTCGAGGGCGTTGGTGGCGGCGGCCACCTGCGTGCCCGCGGGCGCGCCGGCCGGGGTGCCTGTCGGAGCGCTAGGGAATTGCGAGGTGCTCGTCGTCGGATCGGGCAGCTGGCCCGCCGAGACCGACGGCACCGGCTGCGCTTGCAGGGGAGCAGGCGCGGCAGAAACATCCTGGGAACCGAAGCCGCCAAAGGATGTCCGCTGGCATCCGGTCAGCGCAAGCACAATAACAAGCCCCGCCGCCGCATGAAAAACCCGCATGTCTTTACCCCCTATATTGTCCTCGAACGATGATGCAATGCGATAATAAAGGCCGAATTACAGCAAATCCACCCGTGAGATCAAGGCACCACGTTTCGGCCTTGGCTGTTGCACGATGGAAACGCTTGCGGCGAAAGCTTAATGGCTGACGCCGGCATAGGCCCGCTCACCCCAAAGGGCCTCGACCGCCCGGTTGCGGCCGCAGCCATTGCGGTAATACCAGTAGCGGATCGGATTCCGCGTCGCGAAATCCTGGTGGTAGTCTTCGGCCGGCCAGAACTTCGCGGGGCCCTCGACGGGCGTCACGATCGGCCGGCCGAGTTCCGCCTCGGCCTTGATTTTCTCGGCCTTCGCCTGCATCGCCTGCTGCTCATCGAGCGCGTAGATCGCCGTCGAATAGGAGAAGCCGCGATCACAGAACTGGCCGCCGCCATCGGTCGGGTCGGTCGTGCGGAACAGCACGCCGACGAGTTCCGCATAAGAGACCTTGTCGGGATCGAACTTGATCCGCACCACCTCGCGGTGGCCGCCCTTCGCATAATCTTGATAGGTCGGATTTTCGCTCCTGCCGCCGGCATAGCCGGAAATCGTCTCGACAACGCCCGGCACGTCATCGAAATCGCTCTCGACGCACCAGAAACAGCCGCCGGCGAGGATCGCGTGTTGCGGCTCGGCTGCTCGCGCCGACGGCAGGAGACAGCTTACGGCAGTTGCGACAAGCAGGCGAGCGAGAAGCATCAGCGACCCTCCACCCTCTAATACCTATGCGCCTCGCGGCGGCTTTCAATTCACTTACCGACACGTCGATGCGAGAGTTGTGAAAAGCAAGACGGCGGGCCCTCTGCCCGCCGTCCAATTTCGATGATTTTTGAGCCCGGGACGCTTTAGAACCGCCGCTCGACCAGCATCTTCTTGATCTCGCCGATCGCCCTGGCCGGATTCAGCCCCTTGGGACAGGCCTGGGCGCAGTTCATGATCGTGTGACAGCGGTAAAGACGGAAAGGATCCTCGAGATTGTCGAGCCGCTCGCCGGTCGCCTCGTCTCTGGAGTCGATCAGCCAACGATAGGCCTGCAAGAGAACGGCGGGACCGAGATAGCGGTCGCCGTTCCACCAGTAGCTCGGACAGGAGGTCGAGCAGCAGGCACAGAGGATGCACTCGTAGAGCCCGTCGAGCTTCTGGCGGTCCTCGTGGCTCTGCCGCCATTCCTTGGCAGGCGTCGGCGACACTGTCTTCAGCCAGGGCTCGATCGAGCGGTGCTGGGCGTAGAAATTGGTGAGATCCGGCACCAGGTCCTTGACCACCGGCATGTGCGGTAGCGGGTAGATCTTCACCGTGCCCTTGATCTCCTCCATGCCCTTGGTGCAGGCGAGCGTGTTAGTGCCGTCGATATTCATCGCACAGGAGCCGCAGATACCCTCGCGGCAGGAGCGCCGCAGCGTCAGCGTCGGATCGATCTTGTTCTTGATGTACAGCAGCCCGTCCAGGACCATCGGGCCGCAGTCGTCGATGTCGATGTAATAGGTGTCGATGCGCGGGTTCTTGCCGTCGTCCGGGTTCCAGCGATAGACGCGGTATTCGCGCAGATTGGTTGCGCCGACCGGCTTCGGCCAGACTTTGCCTTCATTAACCTGCGAGTTCTTCGGGAGAGCGAGTTCAACCATGTGCCTTAGTCCTCGAGATCAGTATACCCGCGCCTTCGGCTCGATCTTTTTCGGATCGATGCCGTCGGCGATCAGCTCGGTGTGCACCGGACGATACTCGAGCCGGACGTCGCCGGCGTCATTGACCCAGGCCAGCGTATGCTTGCGCCAGTTCATGTCGTCGCGGCCGCCGAGCGGACCATCCTTGTAGTCCTCGCGGGCGTGTGCGCCGCGGCTTTCCTTGCGCGCTTCGGCGCCGTAGACCGTGGTGATAGCGTTCGCCATCAGGTTCTCGAGCTCTAGCGTCTCGACGAGATCGGAATTCCAGATCATCGAGCGGTCGGTGACCTTGATGTCGGAAAGTTCCTTCCAGATTTCCGATAGCCGCCGGCAGCCGGATTCGAGCGATTCCTGGGTACGAAAGACGGCCGCGTCTTCCTGCATGGCGCGCTGCATCTTGTCGCGCAGCACCGCCGTCGGCGTACCGCCTTTGGCATGGCGCAGCCGGTCGAACCGCTCGACGATGCGATCGCAGGCGGCCGCATCAAGCGCCGGGATCGATTCCTGGCGGTCGATGATCTGGCCGGCGCGGATCGCCGCGGCGCGGCCGAAGACGACGAGGTCGATCAACGAGTTGGAGCCCAGCCGGTTGGCGCCATGCACGGAGGCGCAGCCGGCTTCCCCGACCGCCATCAGGCCGGGCGCGATACGCTCGGGGTTCTGAGCGTCGGCGTTCAGCACCTCGCCCCAGTAGTTGGTCGGGATGCCGCCCATGTTGTAGTGAACGGTCGGCAGCACCGGGATCGGCTCGCGGGTGACGTCGACGCCGGCGAAGATCTTCGCCGATTCCGAGATGCCCGGCAGCCGCTCGTGCAGCACCGCCGGATCGAGATGGTCGAGGTGCAGGAAGATGTGATCCTTGTTCTTGCCGACGCCGCGGCCTTCGCGGATTTCCAGCGTCATGCAGCGCGAGACGACGTCGCGCGAGGCGAGGTCCTTGGCCGACGGAGCGTAACGCTCCATGAAGCGCTCGCCTTCCGAGTTGACGAGATAGCCGCCCTCGCCGCGCGCCCCTTCGGTGATCAGACAGCCCGAACCGTAGATGCCGGTCGGGTGGAACTGCACGAACTCCATGTCCTGCAGCGGCAGGCCGGCGCGGGCGATCATGCCGCCGCCGTCGCCGGTGCAGGTGTGCGCCGAGGTCGCCGAGAAATAGGCGCGGCCGTAACCGCCGGTCGCCAGCACCACCATCTTCGCGGCGAAGCGATGGATGGTGCCGTCGTCCAGATTCCAGGCGACGACGCCGGTGCAGCGGCCGTCCTCGGCCATGATCAGGTCCATGGCGAAATATTCGATGAAGAATTCGGCGTTGTTCCTGAGCGACTGGCCGTAGAGCGTGTGCAGGATCGCATGGCCGGTGCGGTCGGCGACTGCGCAGGTCCGCTGCACCGGCGGACCTTCGCCATAATTCTGCATATGGCCGCCGAACGGCCGCTGATAGATCTTGCCTTCCTCGTTGCGCGAGAACGGCACTCCGTAGTGCTCGAGCTCGTAGACCGCCTTCGGCGCCTCCATGGTCAGGTACTGCATGGCGTCGACGTCGCCGAGCCAATCGGAGCCCTTGACGGTGTCGTAGAGATGCCACTGCCAGCTGTCCGGCGTCATGTTCTGCAGCGAGGCGGCGATGCCGCCCTGTGCTGCAACCGTGTGGGAGCGCGTCGGGAAGACCTTGGTGATGCAGGCGGTCTTGAGGCCCTGTTCGGCCATGCCGAGGGTGGCGCGCAGGCCCGCCCCGCCGGCGCCGACGACGACGACGTCGAAGGCGTGATCGACATATTGATAGGCTTTGCCGTTTGCAGCCGGTGAACTGATCGATGCCATGGCGAGTTATCCTGCGAAAGCGATCTTCAGGATGGCGAAAAGACAGAGCCCGCCGATCAGGATCGCAAAGAATGTATTGAGCATGAGAAGCGCAATCTTGACGCCCTCCGCATGAACATAATCCTCGATAATGACCTGCATGCCGATCCGCATGTGGATGAGCGCCGAGGTCACGACGAGACCGAGGATCACCGCGACGAAGGGATTGGAGAGCGCCGCGAGGAGCTCTGCATGCGGCGCGCCGGCGTAGCGGGCGACGAAGAAAACGAAGAAGATCAACAGCGGAATGTTGGAAACGGCCGTCAGGCGCTGGCGCCAGAAGTGGTCCGTGCCTTCCTTGGCCGAGCCGAGGCCGCGAACCTTGCCGAGGGGTGTGCGCATATCCATGGTGTTTCCCCTGTCAGCGAAGCAGAGAAGCGATGATCCAGATGACGAGCGTCAGCGTCACCGATCCGGCGAGCGTCGCCTTGGCCATCTTCGTCGCGAAGTGCTTTTCGTAGCCGTAGCCGAGGTCCCAGACGAGATGGCGCAGGCCGCCCAGCATGTGGTGCATCAGCGCCCAGGTGTAGCCGAACAGCACGAGCTTGCCGATCAGCGTGCCAAACAGCCAGTTCACCCAATCGTAATAGGCCGCACCCGAGGCGGCGGCGATCAACCACCAGGCCACTATGACCGTGCCGAAATACAGTGCGCCGCCGGTGATGCGGTGCATGATCGACATGACCATGGTGGGAATTGGTTTGTAGATTTGAAGATGCGGCGAGAGCGGCCGGCTTCTTGTGACATCCGTCATCGGAACCTCACGAAATGACCGGATTTCTCGCCCTTTAACTAGACTATTCTAATCCGGTATCGCACCCGATTGTGCGCAATTCAGTCATTCGGACCTTTAATCACCATATTGCTTAACGACAAGTATGTTTGCAGTGCAAAATAAATAAAATCGATTAGACGAAAAGCGGCATTTTCCGGTCTGCCGGAGACATCCCGCCGTTAACGATAAGGCCGGAAAAAGCCAATCAAATTCGTGACATTTGGCAGCGCTTACATCAGGATGCGGTTAAGAGTTCGTTAACCGCATCCGAGGGGCATGGCAGAATGAATCTGTTGCGCGCGGTCCACGCGACCAAAGTTCTACTCCTGGCCCTGGCCTTGGCAATCCCCGCCGGCCTGCCTGCGAGCGCCGGGAGCGACAGGGGCCTCCAGGACGTGGAGACGCGCGTGCGGCATGTCCGGCTCAAGGATCGCCCGCCGCACCGCGCCTGGCGCAAGGCGCGGCACCTCCGCCATTTCGCCGGCCATCGGCGCCACCGCTCCGTCAATTCCAGCATCGATGATTTCTCGTCCTTCGAGACGGGCGGCCTCCGCGACGTTCAGACCCGCACCCGCCATGTCCGACGCAAGCACTGGCCCCCGCACTTCGTGCGGCGTGATCGCAATCGAGGCCCCTGGATCGTCATTGACGGAAGGGGCTACGGCGCCGGCCGCTATAGCGGCGACATCGACGGCGGCTATGATTTCCCCTCCGATATCCCCGGCCTCGGCACCTATGCCGGCAATCTTTCAGCCTATGAGGATGTGGGCACCGGCATCTATTTCAGCCAGACCGGCAGCTATTCCTATGTCGCCGGGGATAACCTTGAGGCCGCCCCGCCGGCCGAGCGCCCGAAAATCATCGTCGTCTCGCCGCAGACCAATGCCAGCGCCTGCGCCTGGGAGCACGGTGTGTGTGTCGTCCGGCCGTAGAGCGATGTGAAGGGTAGGAAAGCGCCAAAATCAGGAAGCGGTGCTAATACCCCCCTCTGCCCTGCCGGGCATCTCCCCCACAAGGAGGGAGATTGGCAAGCGGCGATGTCTCGCCCGATCAGCGCCGTTGCGGGTTTACGGCCGGAGTCGGCAACTTCGGCGGAGCGGCGGGGCAGCATCTGTGCTTCTGGCTGATCTCCCTCCTTGTGGGGGAGATGCCCGGCAGGGCAGAGGGGGGTGAATCCCGGTCGCCCGCGACGACTACCGCGCGCGCTGACGGTAAGGATCCAATCACGCTCCAACGTTCGTGTCGGCGGCCCCAAACCGCCAAACCGTGGTCCGCTTCACCTCGCTGTCCTCGAGCGCCCTGGTGACCGGCACCTCATAGGTCGCAAGCGCCGCCAGCCGCTCGCGCGGGCAATAGGCGCGGCCCGGATCACCGACGATAACCGCGGCACCGGCGCTCCCGAGCGCCTCGAACCAAGGCTGCAGCAGATCGGCAAAGCCCTTGTCGTAAAAGACGTCGCCGGCGAGATAGACGTCGGCCTCACACTCGCGGCCGATGATGTCCTCGCCGAGAAACCTCACTTCAACGCCATTCAGATCCGCATTGAGCCGCACGGCCGTTTCGGCCCAGGGATCGATATCCACGGCGAGAACCTCGGCGGCGCCGGCCAGCATGGCGGCAATCGCCACGAGACCGGAGCCGGAGGCGAAATCGACGACGCGGCGGCCGCGCACCACCTCCGGATGATCGAGGACATAGCGGGCGAGACCCTGCCCGCCCGCCCAGGCAAAGGCCCAGAAGGGCGGCGGCAGGCCGATCGCCTCCAGTTCCTCCTCGGTCTTCAGCCACAGGTCATGCGCTTCGCTCGCCAGATGCAGCCGGATCTCCGGTACATGCGGCGGCGAGAGAATGCCGGTATTGGCGCGGATGAAGCTTTCCGGATCCGTTTTCAAGATTGGAGACTCGGGGGGGCGTGCGCCGAGAGCAATTACTTCGGCGGGTTGTCGAGCCCACCCATGCGGCAGACCTCGATCCACTCGTCCTCGGTCACCGGCTGGACGGAGAGGCGCATCGAGGTCACCAGCGACATCTTGGCGAGTTTCGGGTTTTCCTTGATTTCCTTCAAGGAGACCGGACGTGGCATGTCGATCACGGCGCGGATGTCGACGCAGTCCCAGCGGGCATCGCCGTCAGCGGTGGAGTCCGGATGCGAAAGGGCGCAGACCTCGGTGATGCCGACGATCTCCAGCCCCTCGTTGGAATGATAGAAGAAGCCCTTGTCGCCGATTTTCATCGCCCGCATGTTGTTGCGCGCCAGATAGTTGCGCACGCCCGTCCATTCGGTGCCCTTCTCGCCGGCATCCTTCTGCATCTGCCAGGACCATTTGTTGGGTTCGGATTTATAGAGCCAGTGGGCCATCGCTCCCTCACGCGTCCGGATTGTTGAAGACCCAGTTGTAGGCCTTGATCTCGACATTGGCGAAGAGGCCCGCCTTGGCATAGGGATCGGCCGCGGCGATCTCCTCAGCTTCTTCGATCGTCTCGGCCTTGACGATCACCAGGCTTCCCGTCGGCTTGCCGTCGGCGCCGAGAAAGGGGCCGGCGATCTTCAGGACGCCCTTGGCGTTGAGGTCGTTGAGATAGGCGAGATGGTCGGGCCGCGTGTCGAGCCTCAATTGCAGGGCGCCCGGCTTATCCGTGCAGAGCAGTGCGAAGAGCATGGTTCCTCCTATGAGAATGCGCGGGCCGGCGTCACTCCTGGGTGATCGGCCGCGACATCAATTGTTCGAGAGCAGTGCGCACATCGAGCCTGCCGTCGATGATGGCGGCGACGGCTTCGGTGATCGGCATCTCGATGCCGAGGTCCTGTGCCACGCGCCCCGCCACCGACGCGGCAAAGGCGCCCTCGACGAGCTCGCCGCCGCTGCCGTCGGCACGGCCGTTCTTGCCGAGTGCTATGCCGAAGCGCAGGTTGCGGGACTGGTGGCTGGTCGCCGTCAGCACCAGGTCGCCGAGGCCCGACAGGCCGCGCACCGTATCGGCCTCGCCGCCGCGTGCGGCGATGAAGCGCGACATTTCCGCAAGGCCGCGGGAGATCAGCGCCGCGCGGGCGGAATCGCCGAGGCCCGCCCCTTCGATGATGCCGCAGGCAATCGCCAGCACGTTCTTGAGCGCGCCGCCGAGCTGGACGCCGATGCGGTCGGTCGACGGGTAGAGCCGGAAGGTCGGTCCGGACAGTGCTTCGGCCAGTTGCGTCGCAATTGCCATGTCGGGAGCGGCGACGACCATCGCCGTCGGCAGGCCTTTGGCGATGTCGGCGGCGAAGCCTGGCCCGGAAAGGACGCCGATCCTGTGGCCCGGCAATTCGTCTGCAAGCAACTCGGTCAGCAGCCGGCCGGTCGATTGCTCCATGCCCTTGGCGCAGGTGACGATCGTCGCATCGGCGCCGATCGCCGCGCCGTAGGTCTGCGCCGCGGTCCTGTGTTCCTGCGACGGCATGGCAAAGAGCACGATATCGGCTCCCGCCAGCGCCGCGGCATCGGCGGAAAAGCCAAGCCCAGCGGGAAGCGCGATGCCGGGCAAAGCCCTTTCGTTGCGGCCGGTCAGACGGCATTCCGCCGCCACTTCCTCGCGGCGCGAAAGCAGCGTCACGTCCGCATTGGCCTTTGCCGCCGCAACAGCCGCAAGGGCCGTGCCGAAGGCGCCCGCGCCGACGACGGCGATCTTTGGCACGATCGTTTGGTTAGCACTCATCTTCTGTCCGTCATGCCTTGGCGCCGCGTTTTCCGGAGCCGATCAAAGCCCGGGCCTCGCTGTCGAGCGGCCAGCGCGAACGCGGCGCGACATCGAGCCCGTCGGCCGGCAGCCCCGCCGCCAGCCGCTCGGCGCCTGCCCAGGCGATCATCGCCGCATTGTCCGTGCAAAGCTGAAGCGGCGGCGCGACGAAGCGGAAGCCGTGCGTGTCGCAGAGCGCCTGCAGCGTTTGCCGGAGCGTCTGGTTGGCGGCCACGCCCCCGGCAACGACCAGCGCCGGCCGATCGACCGATGGATATTCGCCCTTGAACCGCTTCAGCCCGCGGCCGACGCGATCCTTCAGCGTCCGCGCAATGGCCCGCTGGAACGAGGCGCAGATGTCGGCGATATCCTGTTCGGTGACCGGCTCCAGCGATTGCGCTGCCTGCCGCACCGCCGTCTTCAGGCCGGAAAAGGAGAAGTCGAGCCGGGCATCGCCGACGAGCGGCCGGGGGAAGTCGAAGCGCTCGGGATTGCCGATTCGGGCCGCCCGTTCCACCGCAGGCCCGCCCGGATAGGGAAGGCCGAGCAGCTTCGCCGTCTTGTCGAAGGCCTCGCCGAGCGCGTCGTCGATGGTCGTGCCCCAGCGCTCGTAGTCGCCGACGCCCTTGACCAGAATCAGTTGCGTGTGGCCGCCTGAGACGATCAGCATCAGATAGGGAAAGGCAAGTCCGTCCGTCAGCCGCGCCGTCAGCGCGTGGCCTTCGAGATGGTTGATGGCGTAGAGCGGCTTGCCGGTCGCTCGGGCGATCGCCTTGCCGGTCATCAGCCCGACGATCAGGCCGCCGATCAGGCCGGGACCGCTCGTCGCAGCGATCGCGTCGATGTCCGTGAGCGTCACCCCGGCCCGCAGCAACGCTTCCTCGATCAGCGCATCGAGCGCCTCGACATGGGCGCGCGCGGCGATCTCCGGCACGACGCCGCCATAGGCGCTGTGCTCTTCAAGCTGGCTCAGCACCACGTCGCCAAGAATCCGGCCGCCGCCCTCCTCGTCGCGCAGCACGACGGAAGCCGCGGTTTCGTCGCAGCTTGTCTCAATGCCGAGGATGCGCAAGGGCGGGGACATGACGTGGTATACTCAAAGATTGCGGTAACCAATAAAGGTGGGTACACGGAACTCCTACAGCGCAGTGCGTCTTTCAGAGGCACAAAGGACGCTGTAACGCTTTGAAGTGCTGCATGGTTTTTTCTCAGATCGTTTCCGATCGAAGGAAACCTGCAGTAACAACGGATGGCCAAGGATGCAAACAAAACCTTTCCGCATCGGCACGCGCGGCAGCCCGCTGGCGCTCGCCCAGACTCATGAGACGCGCGACCGCCTGGCCGCCGCCCATGGCCTGCCGCCGGAAATGTTCGAAGTCGTCGTGCTGTCGACGAAGGGCGATCGCATCACCGACCGGCCGCTCGCCGAGATCGGCGGCAAGGGCCTGTTCACCGAGGAGCTCGAGCAGCAGCTTCTGTCGGGCGATCTCGACTTCGCCGTCCATTCGTCAAAGGACATGCCGACGAAGCTGCCCGACGGGCTGTGTCTCTCCGCCTTCCTGCCGCGCGAGGATATCCGCGATGCCTTCGTCGGGCGAACAGCCCCGAAGCTTGTGGATCTGCCCGAGCGCGCCACCGTCGGCTCGTCGTCGCTGCGCCGCCAGGCGCTGATCCGGCGACTGAGGCCCGACATCAACGTCATCACCTATCGCGGCCAGGTCGAGACGCGGCTGCGCAAGCTCACCGAAGGCCAGGTCGACGGCACGCTGCTCGCCTATGCCGGGCTGAAGCGGCTCGGGATGACCGACGTGCCGACCGAACTGCTCGATCCTGAGGCGTTTCCGCCGGCCCCCGCCCAGGGCGCGATCTGCATCGAAAGCCGCGTCGGCGACGACCGGGTAAATACGCTGCTTGCCGCAATCGACGACCCGCGCACCCATGAGGCGGTCGCCTGCGAGCGCGGCTTCCTGGCGTCGCTCGACGGCTCCTGCCGCACGCCGATTGCCGGCTACGCGCAGTCGGACGGCGCCCATATCCGCTTCTTTGGCATGATCCTGACGCCCGACGGCGCCACCTCGCATCGCGTCGAAATCGACGGCAAGGCTGCGGAGGCGGCGGAACTTGGGCGCAAGGCCGGCGAACAGATCCGTGCCAAGGCCGGACCGGGGTTCTTTTCGAGCTGGACCTGACCGATGCGCGTGCTCGTCACCCGTCCTCGCCCGGCAGCCGAACGAACGGCGCTGAAGCTCGAAGCGATGGGACACCAGCCCACCGTCCTGCCGCTGATTCAGGCGCAGCATTTTGTCGCCGCGCTCCGCGCCGGCTTCGAGCGGCCCCATGACGCGATTGCCGTGACCAGCGCCGAGGCGATCCGTGTTCTGGCCGAGCTCGGTCCCGCACTTCAAGCGCATCTATCGACGCCGCTTTTCGCCGTCGGTGCGGCGACGGCGGCCGTCGCCACCGATCTCGGCTTCACTGACGTCCGGGTCGGCGTGGGAACCGGCGAAGCGCTGGCGGAAACGGTTGCCGGCTTTCTTGGCCCCGGAACCGGATCTCTGCTTTATTTCGCCGGCTTGCCGCGCGCCGATGGCTTCGAACATTCGCTTCGTCAGCGGGCGATCGATCACGTGACCGTCGAATGCTACCGCATGATTCCTGTCGACCATCCGCCGGAAACGCTGCCGGCCCTCACCCGCTCCGGCCCGTTCGACGCGGTGCTGCTCTACTCACGCGAAACGGCTAGGCGGCTTGCCGCGCTGATGCGCGACAGCGGCGTTGATTGCGCCGACTTTTCCACCCGTTACCTCTGCCTCAGCGCCACTGTCAAAGAGGCGCTGCCCAGCGGCGCTGCAGCAGAAGTGGCACCTGCGCCCGACGAGGAAAGCCTGCTGAAGATCCTTTGAGGCGGGATCAGCAAAGGCAGCGACGATTTTCCGCTGGCTTCCCGCCGTCGGTCAGCTCATCTAAGGCAAATGCCGCAAAAACGAGGCCCGGGGACTTTCCCTGTTGCGCTTCCCTGACTAGGTTTGGCTTTCAGAGCCCGACAGAACGGTAAGAGGTCACTATGGTATCGGAGAAGCCGCCGCGCCGCTCGCAACCGGAAAAGGAACCGCTGACGATCGACCTGGAGGCGGAGAGAACCGTCACCGAAGAGACGGAATCGATCGCCAGCCAGGAGCCGGTGACCGACGAGCCGGCGGAGATCTCGGCGACAACGGCCCCGGACGCGACCGGACCTGCGGCGGACGACGTCGAAGCGGAGAAGGCCGTAGAAGAAGAGGCCGAACGGAAAGCGGAAACCGAGGAGGAACGCGCCAACGCGGCTGCCGCCGCTTTCGACGAGGAGCCCCCGCATCTGAGCAGCGGCGCGACAGCCGAACCGAAGAGAAGGCAGGGGACGAGCGCCGGGGCGCTTGCCGCCGGCATCCTTGGCGGCCTCGTCGCGCTTCTCGGCGCCGGCGTCTTGCAATATGCCGGCTATGTACCGGCACCGGGGCCGGATCGCGGCAACGGATCGGTCGAGCAGAACCTGATGGGTGAAATCGAGGCGATCAAGGCCGAGCTCCGGTCGCGGCCGACGGCCGCGGCAGAGGCGGTCGTCCTCGCTCCGCTGGAAAGCCGCCTCGCCGCGCTGGAACAGGCGGCCCCCTCGGCGGCGAACGCACCCGATGTGACGGCGCTCCAGGCCGAGGTCGCCAACCTGACCAAGGAAATCGCTGCGCTGAAAACCGATCTCGCCGACGCCCGGCAATCGGCGGACACCGCCAAGGCCGAACTCGCCGGCCGCATCGACCAGGCCGAGCAAAAGCTTAATGAGCCGGTGAACGACATCGAAATGGCCAAAGCGGTCGCCGTCACCGCGCTGAAGACCGCAATCGATCGCGGCGGGCCGTTTCTCGCCGAACTCGACGCGTTGCGCAGCATCGCGCCTGAAGACGCTGCGGTGAAAGCGCTTGCCGAGGACGCCAAGACCGGCGTCGCCACACGGACGGATCTGCGTGAGGCGTTTCCGGCAACGGCGACCGCAATGCTCGACGCCCTGCACCAGCCGGACCCGAACGAAGGCATTTTTGCCCGGCTCATCTCGAGCGCCATGTCCGGCATTCGCGTCCGGCCGGTCGGCAGCGTCGAGGGAGACACGCCGGAGGCGATGATCGCCCGCATCGAAGACAAGCTCAACAATGGCGACCTCAAGGGCGCTTCGCTCGAATGGGAAGGCCTTCCTGACGCGGCGAAAGCGGCGGGCCAGAATTTCAAAGAGAAGCTCGACCGGCGACTGCGCGTCGAAACCGCGATCGGTGCGGCCGTGGCGGCGACCATGACGCGAAACGGCACCCAAGGCTAAGGGGAGGAAACAAGACTAGATGGTCCGGATATTGTTCTTCATCCTGCTCGTCCTTGCGCTCGCACTCGGCTTTGCCTGGCTGGCGGATCGGCCGGGAGAGCTGTCGCTGATCTGGCAGGGCCAGCGCATCGAAATGAGCCTGATGCGCGCCGCCACCATCCTGATCTCGGTCGTCGCCGCGATCCTGATCGTCCTTTGGCTGATCCGCACGATCTGGCTGTCGCCCTATACGGTGACGCGCTACTTCCGCGCCCGCAAGCGCGATCGCGGCTACCAGGCGCTCTCGACCGGCCTGATCGCAGCGGGCGCCGGCGACGCCGCGCTGGCGCGCAAGATGGCCAGCCGCGCGCGCGGCCTGATCCGCGTCGACCAGGAGCCGCTCATCCACCTCTTGGAGGCGCAGACGGCGCTGATCGAAGGCAAATATGACGATGCGCGCAAGAAGTTCGAGCTGATGGCGGACGACGAGGAGACACGCGAGCTTGGTCTGCGCGGGCTCTATCTCGAAGCCAAGCGGCTGGGTGCCAACGAGGCCGCCCGCCAATATGCCGAACGGGCTGCCGAAAAGGCGCCGCACCTTTCCTGGGCGACACTTGCGACCCTCGACCAGCGTAGCCAGGCGGGCGAGTGGGACGAGGCAATTCACCTTCTCGACCAGAGCCGCGCCGCCAATGTTCTCGACAAGAAGGAAGCGAACCGCAAGAAGGCCGTGCTGCTCACCGCCCGGGCCACGAGCAAGCTGGAGGCCGATCCGAAGGCCGCCCGCGACGACGCGCTCGCCGCACTGAAGCTCGACGATCGGCTGGTGCCGGCGGCGCTCGTCGCCGCCAAGGCGCTGTTTCGCGAGGACAATCTGCGCAAGGGCGCTTCTGTCCTCGAAAGAATCTGGAAGCAGGAACCGCATCCGGACGTGGCCCGGCTTTACGTCCGGGCGCGCGGCGGCGATTCCGCCGTCGACCGGCTGAAGCGCGCCAAAAGGCTGGAAACGCTCCGCGGCAACAATGCCGTCAGCCTGGCAACGGTCGCCGATGCAGCTCTTGAGGCACGCGAACTGGCGCTTGCCCGGGAAAAGGCCGAAGCCGCCGTCCGGCTGGCACCGAGCGAGAGCATCTTCCTGCTGCTTGCCGACATCGAAGAGGCCGACACCGGCGACGAGGGCCGCATCCGCCACTGGATGGCGCAGGCGCTCAGAAGCCCGCGCGACCCGGCCTGGACCGCCGATGGCGTGACCTCGCCGACCTGGCTGCCGGTCTCGCCGGTCAGCGGCCGGCTCGACGCCTTCGAATGGAAGGCACCCCCGTCGCCGCTTGCCGGCCCCACCGAGGACGGTCGCCTCAGCCCCGACGATGCCATCCGCAGCCTGCCTCCGGTAGCACCCGACCAGCCGGCGATCGCGCCGGCGGCCCCGGCTGCGATCAAGCCTGAAGCAGGCCCTCCCGTGCTGGAAGCGGAACCCCCGTCGCCGACACCTGCCCCGATAAAGGTGCCCGAGCGGAAAGAACCCTTGGTTCCGCCCACCAAGAGCGAGGAAACCGCTGCCGCGGACGAGGAGGCCGCACCGTTCTTCGGGCGTCCGCCGGACGATCCCGGCGTGCGCGAGCGGGTGGTGGAAGAAGGCAGCAAGGCCACCTTCCGGCTGTTCTGAGTTCTGGTCTCAAGGGTTGCGGGCATAGGCATGTTTGAACGGTTTCGAGGGTTTCTCGAAGAACTGACGGGTACGGGTGCGCGAATCGACAAGGACGATCCGCGCGTGGCGGTCATCGGGCTCTGTTTTCAGGTGATGGAGGCGGACGGCGCCATCCGTTCGTCGGAACGCCGCACGTTGCGCAAGATCATCAAGGAGCACTACAGGCTCGACGATGCTGCGCTCAACGCGCTGGTCGCGGCCGGCGAAACCGCCGAAAGCGAGGCGATCGACTTCTACCGCTTCACTTCCGAGATCAAGCGCCACCTCTCCGAGGACCAGCGCATCGAACTCGTCGGCATGCTGTGGGACATCGTCTATGCCGACGGCGCACGCAGCGAAATGGAAGATCACGCAATCTGGCGGATCGCCGATCTCCTTGGCGTCTCCGGGCGCGACCGGGTCTTGAAACGGCGGGAGGCAGCGGCCAAGATCGACATGGTTGAGGAGGAGAACGAGGCACAACAGGAAAGCTGACGATGCCGCGAGAAGCTTGCGACGCCAACAGACCGATCCTCGTCGTCCTCCACCAGGAGCGGTCGAGCGCAGGCCGCGTCGGCCATATTCTCGAGCAGAAGGGCTTTTCCCTCGATATCCGCCGCCCGGCGCTTGGCGACGAGCTGCCGCCGACGCTCGAGGGTCATTCGGGTACGATCATCTTCGGCGGGCCGATGAGCGCCAATGACGAGGAGGAATTCGTTCGCCGCGAGATCGATTGGCTGTCGGTGCCGCTCCTCGAAAACAAGCCCTATCTCGGCATCTGCCTTGGCGCCCAGATGCTCGCCCGCAATCTCGGCGGCAAGGTCGCCCCCCATCACCAGGGCATGACCGAAATCGGCTGGTATCCGCTTGAGGCCACCGAGGCCGGCAAGGCGCTGCTCGACTGGCCGGCCATGGTCTACCACTTCCACCGCGAAGGCTTCGATCTGCCGAAGGGTGCCGAACTGCTGGCGACCGGCGACACCTATCCGAACCAGGCCTTTCGCTACGGCGAGAACGCCTGGGGCATCCAGTTCCACGGCGAACTGACGCGCGCGATGATGCATCGCTGGGTCGTGCACGGCGCCCACCGCTTCGTGCTGCCCGGCGCCCAATTCGGCAAGGCGCATCTCGAAGGCCGGATGATCCACGACCACCCCTTGCGCACCTGGATGGAGAATTTTCTCGAGCTGATCTTTTTGCGCGGCGAAACAGCGGCGGGACCTCGTGTGCCCGATGATGAATGCCCCTCTCCTCGGGTTTAACCCGAGGACTAACCCTCTCCCCGTTTTGACGGGGAGAGGGGACTTGGGCCGGCGCGGCGTCGCCCCTTCTCCCCGTCAACACGGGGAGAAGGTCGCGGCAGCGGGATGAGGGGCCGTTTCTGCATTTTCGCTGCGCCGGCCGAAATTATGCAGTCGAGCGCCTCTCCGGCACGTCGAGCCTGTCGATCCTGCGCAATTGCGGGAAACCGGTCGCCCAGATGAGCGACACCAGCAGCGTGCCGAGCCCGCCGAAGACGACGGCAAAGACGGCGCCGAAGCCGGCCGCCATAGTGCCGGCGCGAAACTCGCCAAGCTCGTTGGAGGCGCCGACAAATACCGCGTTGACGGCATTCACCCGGCCGCGCAGCTCGTCCGGCGTCCAGAGCGCGATCAGGCTTTCGCGCACATAGACCGAAATCATGTCCGCCGCACCCATGACGACGAGCGCGGCGATCGATATCCACGGCGTCGCCGACAGGCCGAAGACGATCGTGGCTAGGCCGAAGAGCGCCACGCCGACGAACATGGAGAGACCTGCCCGGTTGCAGATCGGGTGGGCGGCGAGCCAGATGGCCATGCCGACGGCGCCGACGCCCGGGGCAGCGCGCAACAGGCCCAGCCCCCATGGGCCGAGCACCAGAATATCGCGCGCGAAAACCGGCATCAGCGCCACCGCGCCGCCGAGCAGCACCGCGAAGAGGTCGAGCGAGATCGCCCCGAGCACGACCTTCTCGGCCTTGATGTAGCGGAAGCCGGCGGTGATCGTCTGCCAGTTCTGCGCCGAGGCGGGCGAGCGCTGGGCGGGCTTCGGCACGGCAAACACCATCAGCGCCGCAGCCGCGAAGAAGCAGAGGCTGACGGTATAGGGCACCATCGGGCCCAGGCCGTAGATCAGGCCACCCGCCACGGGTCCGACGATCGTCGCCGTCTGCCAGGAGCTCGAATTCCAGGCAATCGCATTCGGCAGATCCTCGACCGGCACGAGATTGGGCGCCAGCGATTGCGCGGCCGGCGTCAGAAAGGCCCGCTCGATGCCGAAGACGATGAGGATCGCATAGACCGGCCAGGACGCGAACAAGCCGGTGACCGTCAGCACCAGCAAGGCCGCGGCGCAGAGCGTGCCGACGAGCATGCAGAGCCCCATGATGACGCGGCGATTGTAGCGATCCGCCACGCTGCCGGTGACGAGGATGAGGAGAAGCGACGGCAGGAACTGGAAAAGGCCGATCAGGCCAAGCGCGAAAGGATCCCGCGTCAGGTCGTAAATCTGCCAGCCGACCGAGACCGACATGATCTGCACGGCGAAATAGGCAAGGAAGCGCGAGACGAAATAGCGTCGGTAGCCGACATGCCGGAAGGCGGCGAAACGATGCGCAGTGTGGACGGCCGACATGGCGGAAGCACTCTCCGGGGATAACAACGCCCCGCATCGTTAAACATGATGGCGCGGGGTGCGAGCGTCGTACTTGCTCGTTTCGTTCCCAATGTCTACATGTCTGGCGACATAGATTTGGAGACTGGCATGATTGCTGTCATCGGTACCTTGAACTTCATCATAAATATCGCGTGGTTCCTGATCATCGCGTCGGCGATCTTCTCCTGGCTCTACGCCTTCAACGTGATCAACGTGAACAACCAGGCGATCAACATGATCGGCCGCTCGCTCTACCAACTGACCGAACCGCTCTACCGGCCGATCCGCCGTTTCCTGCCGGACATGGGCGGCGTCGATCTTTCTCCGCTCGTCGTGCTTGTCATCCTCTATTTCATCCAGCTCTTCCTGAACACGACGATCGCGCCGGCGCTCATTCGCTGACATGGGCCGGCGAGCTCTGGCTGGCTTCGGCGACCATGCGCGCCTGGCGGTGAGGCTGACGCCGAACGGCGGCCGAGACGCGATCGACGGTTTGGAAACGGCGGCCGACGGCGAGGAGCACCTCAAGGTGCGGGTGCGCGCCGTGCCGGAAAAGGGCAAGGCGAACCAGGCGCTAATCGCCCTGCTAGCCCAATCCTTCGGCATCGCCAGGAACAGGATCTCCCTCGTCTCCGGCGCCACGCAGCGCAAAAAAATCCTCCGGATCGAGGCCGATCCGGAGGTTCTACAGAAGCGCCTCGCCGAGATCGCCGGCGCGGCAACATAATTACTTCTTCGCCTTGGCGCGCTCGACCGCTTCGCGGATCAGCTGCTTGGCGACGCCCGCATCCTTCCAGCCGAAGATCTTCACCCACTTGCCGGGCTCCAGATCCTTGTAGTGCTCGAAGAAGTGCTCGATCTGCTTGAGCGTGATTTCCGGCAGGTCGGTATAGTCGTGGACCTTGTCGTAGCGCTTGGTCAGGTGAGCCGACGGGACCGCGATGATCTTTTCGTCCTGGCCGGAATTGTCTTCCATCATCATCACGCCGATCGGGCGGACATTGATGACGCAGCCCGGTACCAGCGGCCGCGTATTGCAGATCAAGACGTCGATCGGATCGCCGTCATCGGAAAGCGTGTGCGGGACGAAGCCGTAATTGCCCGGATAAGTCATCGGCGTGTAGAGGAAGCGATCGACGACCAGCGTGCCGGCTTCCTTGTCCATCTCGTACTTGATCGGATGGCCGCCGACCGGCACTTCCACAATCACGTTGATATCTTCGGGTGGATTCTTTCCAATGGAAATCGCGTCGATCCGCATGAGCACCTCCAGGGCCGTTTAAGAAGTCGCCCGTCGGATAAAGGGAAACATGCGGCGATGCAACATGACTTTCGTCCAGCCGGGCGGAATTGCCATAGGCAGGCGACACGGCCAAATATGGGCAGAGCGGATTTTGTCCCGGAGGAAAGTCGGTGGCCAGACGCCTTGCCCGGAGCCGCTTGGCAATAGCAGCCAGATATCATCTTCGGCAGCGCCGGGATGCATGAGGGCTTGCGGCGAAATGCATTTGCCCTGGAGGTCGTTATTTCCAGACGAGGCCGACCTTCTTCAGGTACTTCTCACCGAAGTCTTCCATGCCCTCGGCAACGTCGCGCCCGCCGGCCGAGAGGAAGAAGTTATAGGCGAGTTCGCTGTCCTCCAGGCACCAGACGACGAGCCCTTCGCAGCCGAGCGATTTCAACAAGCTCTTCGCCTCGCCGAAGAGCTTCCGCCCAAGCCCGAGGCCCTGATATTCCGGGCGCAGATAGATTTCGTAGATCTCGCCTTCCTGCGGCAGCGCTCGCGCCCGGCTCAGGCCAAGCGTGGCATAGCCGGCTATCGTTCCCGCCACGTCGACGACGAGCAGTGTCGCCGGACCGCGCGTCGCCTTTCGCCACCAGGTCTCGTCGCGCCGGTTGACCATCTTCACCAGCGGGCGGTGCGGGATGAGACCGCCATAGGCCTGTAGCCAGGATGCGCGATGCACATCGGCAATCGCCGCCGCTTCATGCGGCTCCCCGGGCCTGACCTCGATCGAAACAGTCTTCATGACCTGACTCTAAACACACGGCTCGGCGAACCGGAATCCCGCCCGTCTGCCGGCCAAGCTTAACCCACAGGCAACTTTAGCGGCATCCATGAGAAGGTTAACGTGATTTTAACTTTATCCGCAAGCCGGCCGCGAAAGGCACACACAGCAAAAAACCCCGGATCGCTCCGGGGTCCTCATGCAGCTGTCGATTTTCTCGAAATTACGCGGCGCCGGCGGTGCGGGCCTTTTCGAAGCGCTTGCGCTCATGCGGATCGAGATGCAGCTTGCGAAGCCGGATCGACTTCGGCGTCACTTCCACCAGTTCGTCGTCCTGGATCCAGGAGAGCGCCCGCTCGAGCGTCATCTTGATCGGCGGCGTCAGGCGGACCGCCTCGTCCTTGCCGGCGGCGCGCATGTTGGTGAGCTTCTTGCCCTTCAGCACGTTGACTTCGAGGTCGTTGTCGCGGGTATGGATGCCGATGATCATGCCCTCATAGACCTTCTCGCCCGGCTCGATCACCATCGGGCCGCGGTCTTCGAGGTTGAACAGCGCGTAGGCGACCGCCTCGCCCGGCTCGTTCGCGAGCAGCACGCCGTTGATGCGGCCGCCGATCTCGCCCTTGTAGGGCTGATAGTCGTGGAACAGCCGGTTCATGATCGCCGTGCCGCGCGTGTCGGTCAGGAGCTCCGACTGGTAGCCGATCAGGCCGCGGGTCGGGGCGAAGAAAACGAGGCGGACGCGGTTGCCGCCCGACGGGCGCAGTTCGACCATTTCGGCCTTGCGCTCGGACATTTTCTGCACGACGACGCCGGAATGCTCCTCGTCGACGTCGATGACGACTTCCTCGATCGGCTCGAGAAGCTGGCCGTTGTCATCCTTGTGCATGACGACGCGGGGACGCGAGACGGCAAGCTCGAAGCCCTCGCGACGCATCGTTTCGATCAGAACGGCGAGCTGCAATTCGCCGCGGCCGGAAACGAAAAAGGAGTCCTTCTCGGACGATTCCTCAATCTTGAGCGCGACATTGCCTTCCGCTTCCTTGAACAGTCGGTCGCGAATGACGCGCGAGGTGACCTTGTCGCCCTCGGTGCCGGCAAGCGGCGAATCGTTGACGATGAAGGACATGGTGACGGTCGGCGGGTCGATCGGCTGGGCCGTCAGAGCCTCGGCCACCGAAGGATCGCAGAAGGTGTCGGCGACGGTGCCCTTGGTGAGACCGGCGATCGCGACGATGTCCCCGGCATGGGCTTCCTCGATCGGCTGACGCTCGATGCCGCGGAAGGCGAGGATCTTCGATATACGGCCGGATTCGAGCAGCTTGCCATCCTGTCCGAGCACCTTCACGGCCTGGTTTGGCTTGACGGAACCGGAGTGGACGCGACCGGTGATGATGCGGCCGAGGAAGGGGTTTGCCTCGAGGATCGTGCCGATCATGCGGAACGGCCCTTCCGCCACCGTCGGTTCGGGAACATGGTTCAGAACCAGATCGAGCAGCGGGCCCATTCCCTGGTCCTTCGGACCTCCGGGATTGACGTTCATCCAGCCGTCACGGCCCGAACCATAGAGGATCGGAAAGTCGAGCTGCTCGTCGGTCGCGTCGAGCGCGGCGAAGAGGTCGAAGACTTCGTTGATGACTTCCTCGTGGCGGCCGTCCGGCCGGTCGATCTTGTTGATCGCGACGATCGGCTTCAGGCCGACCTTCAGCGCCTTGCCGACCACGAACTTGGTCTGCGGCATCGGGCCTTCGGAGGCATCGACCAGCACGATCGCGCCGTCCACCATCGACAGGATGCGCTCGACCTCACCGCCGAAGTCGGCGTGGCCGGGGGTGTCGACAATATTGATGCGCGTTCCCTTCCACTCGACCGAGGTCGCCTTGGCGAGAATGGTGATACCGCGTTCCTTTTCCAGATCGTTGGAATCCATGACGCGTTCGGCAACGCGCTGGTTTTCGCGGAACGAGCCCGACTGCTTCAGAAGTTCGTCGACGAGCGTGGTCTTCCCATGGTCAACGTGCGCGATGATCGCGATGTTACGAATGCTCATTTTTTGTCTCGGAAAGTTCTGGGCGCGCGCGTCAGGGCGGGCACCGCTTTTTCAGTTGCCGCGCTCATACAGGTTTTTTTGCACGAGCGAAAGGGGGCCGGCGCGCGGAGCAGGTTTGCAAAAAGCAAGTCACCCAACGGCCGCCGGATCGAGCGTCACGCGCCAAAGCTCCTTGTCCTGCCGGTCCATGAGCCGCACGGTCAGCTGCCGCGTCTGCCCGCTGATGTCGACGATGCCGAAGAATTGCAGGCCGGCCGAGGGCGGCAGGTTGCTGTCGATGCCACCGCCAGACGCCTTGATGAACCGAACGTCCGGTCCGAAGGTCATGTCGAGCTCCTTCGGTCCATAGGTGCCGGAATGGAGCGGCCCGGAGACGAATTCCCAGAAGGGCGAAAAGTCCTTGAAGGCGGCGCGCGACGGGTCATAGTGATGCGCGGCCGTGTAATGCACGTCGGCCGTCAGCCAGACGATGTTGTCGATTGCATTGTCGCGGATGAAGCGCAGCAGATCGGCAAATTCCGTCTCGCGCCCCTTGGGCGCACCTCCGTCACCATTAGCGATCGCGTCCGAGCCGCGCTTCCTCGAATAGTCGTCCCAGACGACGAGACCGATCGGCATGTCGCAGGCGATCACCTTCCAGGTGGCGCTGGATGTCGCAAGTTCGCGTTTCAGCCAGTCCGTCTGGCGCCAGCCCAGGAGGCCGGCCTCGCCGCCCTGGTTGGCGCCGCGATAGGAGCGCAGATCGACGAAGAAGACGTCGAGCAGTGGCCCATAGGCGATCTTGCGGAAGATCCGCCCCGGCTGCGTCGGCAGGGTACGGATAGGCGTCATCTCGTGGAAGGCGCGCGCCGCCCGCGATGCATAGACCGCCACGTCCTTCTCCGGATAGCGCGGATCGTCGCGAAGATCCGTCGAGGCCGACCAGTTGTTCAGGACCTCGTGGTCGTCCCATTGATAGAAGGTCGGGCAGGCGGCATTGAGCTCCCGCACGTGCTTGTCAAGCAGATTGTATTTCCATTGGCCGCGATATTCCTCGAGCGTCCGGGCGACATCGCGCTTCTCCGGCGTCACGATGCGGTTCTTCCACATGCCGCCGTCGCGCAGCTTGATCTCGTCGGGGATTGGGTTGTCGGCATAGATCGTGTCGCCGGAATGGATGAAGAAATCCGGCTCGTGCAGCCGCATCGTCGAATAGGTCTTCATGCCGACCTCGTCGATCCCCCAGCCCTGGCCGGCGGTATCGCCGGACCAGACGAAGCGCACCGACCGGCGGCGCAGGGGCGCGGTGCGGAAGCGGCCGACGATCGGCTCGGAAACGCGGTTGCCGTCATAGAGATCGGTGGCGGTGAAGCGGTAAAAAATGTCCTGGTCGGGCAGCAGATTGTCGAGGCTGGATTTGACCGCGCAATCGGTCTGCGGCGTCGCATCGATGTCGGGGAGCCGGGCGGCGTTCGAAAAGCTCTCGGTGGTCGAATATTCGACCGCGACCCGCGCCGGCCGGTCGACCCGCGTCCAGATCATTCCCGACCGTGTATCGACATCGCCGGACTGCACGCCGTGAACGAACTCCGGCCGGCCGTAGCCCCTAGCGTAAAAGGGGGTCGCAAGCCCGGAAGAAGCGACGAGACCGGCAGCGCCAGCCGATAGGAGAAAGGAACGCCTGGTAAGCGTGTCTCGAACAGCCGCCAAATCCTGCCTCCGGTCCGCGAATCCTCGTTCTCGCAAGCGGACCATTGGCGCCATGCATGTCAGCGGCTTTACAGGCGCATGAAACTATTTGAACGGATTGGCGACAGTTCTGTGAAGGAAGCGGAGTTCCCGAAGGGAACCTCCGCCGATGTCGGTGCCCCTCATCTGCCTGCCGGCATCTTCGCCCCGCCTGCGGGGAGGAAGGTTGCGGCAGCGGGATGAAAAGGAAATCGTAATGGTCGCGTATGTGGTGGTTGAAATAGCCGCCGGCCGAATCCTCCTCAGGAGTTCCTCGTAAACATGCACCGGTACGTCAAGGTAATGATAAGGTCGGTGGTTGCCGACGAACCAGATTCTCAACATCCGGCGCGGCGCGTCGTATTTCACCGCTTGGATTGCCGTAGAGTCGAGAGTGACAGGAGATTTCCGGTTCGGCATCGACGTCTTCCTGGGTCTCTGGAAATCCTTGCCGCTTGCATTCTATAACAATGCGGCAATTCCATAAACGGTTGCACTCGCCTGCCGCTCGCACCCATCTGATCCCAAAAATCCGGTATGCGTCGGCCGCGGCACCTATGAGGTCTTTGCCTTGACCCGTTCGAACGCCCAGTCCCGCGATCGGCTCGAAGCCATTCTCACCCGCTTGGGAGAGCGCCTCGGCGACGAACGCGTCTTCATGAAGCTCTATACCGAATCCGCCCGCGCCGAAGCGGATGCCTCCGATCGCAGGGGCCGGGAAGGAACGGGTCTCGGTCCGCTCGACGGCCGCATCGTCTCGATAAAGGATCTCTTCGACGTTGCCGGCGAGCCGACGCTTGCCGGTTCAATCATCCGGCGCAGCGCGCCGCCCGCAGCGGCGGACGCGACGATCGTCCGGCGCCTGCGCGCCGCCGGCGCGGTGATCATCGGCAAGACCCATATGACCGAATTCGCCTTCACCGCCGTCGGCCTCAACCCGCATTATCCGCCGCCCGGCAACGCGCGGGACGCGAGCCTCATCCCCGGCGGCTCGTCCTCGGGAGCGGGTGTTTCGGTGACGGAAGGCACGAGCGAAATCGCCATCGGCTCCGACACCGGCGGCTCGGTGCGCATTCCGGCTGCGCTGCAGGGGCTTGTCGGCTTCAAGCCGACCGCCCGCCGCGTGCCGCTCGACGGTGCCTTTCCGCTGTCGCCCAGCCTCGATTCAATCGGCCCGCTGGCGCTGAGCGTCGCCGATTGCGCGGCGGCCGATGCGATCATGGCCGGCGAGCCATCCGAACCGCTGACGCCGCTGCCGATTGCCGGGCTGAAGCTCGCGATCCCGAAGGGTGTGCTCTTCGACGACCTCGCGTCCGATATCGCCGCGGCCTTCGAAGCAAGCCTGCAGAGGCTTTCGCGCGCGGGCGCAACAATTGCCGCATGCGACCTCGACGATCTCCTGCGCCGCTTCGCCGAAGCCACCGCAATCGGCTCCCTCGCCGGGCTCGAGGCAAGCCGCATCCATGCGGACTGGCTCCCCGACGAAAACGCGCCGGTCGATGCGCGCGCCAAATCCCCGCTCCGCCGCCGTCTCGCCGTTCCCGACGCGGCCATCGAAAGCCTGCTGCTGACGCGGCGTGCGCTCGTCCGCGCGATGGACGAGCGCCTCGCGCCCTTCGACCTCGTGCTGCTGCCGACGACGCCGATCCCCGCTGTCCCGTTCGCCTCCGTGGAGCAGGACAGGCAGGCATATCGCCGTGTCGAGGGTCTGCTGTTGCGCAACACCGAGGTCGCCAACCAGTTCGACCTGGCGGCCATCACGCTGCCGATGCCCGGCACTGCCTTGCCGGCGGGGCTGATGCTGATGGCTCGAAACGGCTTCGACGGAACGCTGCTGCGGGTGGCCGCATCCGTGGAGCGATTGTTGCAGGGCGGCTACTGCATGTCTCCTTAAATCGACCTCGATTTAAGGACAAAGCCATGCAGCAATTCAAAGTGCTACAGCGACCTTTGCGCGTCTGATAAGACGCGCGGCGCTGTAGCGCCGACCGCCTTCAGTGCATCGTCTGGAAAGACCAATCCTCATCGAGGATCCGGAACGCATCTTCCAGCGCGGCGACCAGAATATCGGTGAGTTCGTCGCCGTCGTTTTCCATCAGGTAGAGAGCCACGCTCGCATCCTGCGGGTCGCTATAGTGCTCAACAATGTCAGACATTCATCGTCCTTCCTTCGCCACGAATCATTCCGGCTGTTGGCGCCAGGATGAAAGGGCCGGCTTGTGCAGAGCTTGAGGTCCGCCGCAACCTCGCCAATCGACGCCGACCAACCAGCTGGCCGATGTTTTTCCTCGCCCTCGCCGCTCAGGCGCGGTAGAGGACCATCGAAATCGAGTGTCGAGGTCCATGATGTCGAAGAAGACGAGGCGCGATGACGCCCACCTGCAGCGGCTGAAGACCGATTTCCCGGACATTTATCGCGCCCTGCTCGCCGGTGAGATCGGCTCGGCGCGCAAGGCCTTCGTCCTCGCCGGCATCGAGCCGGAGCGCACCCGCATCGAGAAGCTCAAGAATTCCTGGGCGAAAGCGACGGATGCCGAACGCGACGCCTTCCTGATCTGGCTTGCCGCCAAAGGCGCGCGGCCACTCGCCCCGAGACTGACCTCCCCTGCGCCGACGTCTTCCGATCCGCGGCCGGCGCAAACACCCATCGCCAGCGGCCGCTACCTGCTTGCCTCCACCATCGCCGAGATCAAGGCGATCATGGACCGGCGCCGCATGACGCCTGAGGACGTGATGCAGGAGATGGGATGCGAAGCCGAGGGCCGCGCGCTTTCCGGCGCACTCGCCCGCGGCGCCAGTCTCAGACTGTCGGTCATTGCCGCCTTGGAGGCATGGCTGCGCGCCAACAGGCGCTGAGCGGAAACGCATAGACTGGGCGGAAACGGGAGCGGAAAGGATGAGCTTCGACAAGCTGCTCGGCATCGACGTCGGCTACGCCCGGTCCCGCCCGACCACCGGCATCGCCTGGAGCCTCGGCGAGGCCGTCGGCTCCGCAAGGACCCACACCGATTGGGAGCGGCGGCAGCGGCACATCCCCCTCTCGACGTCTTTCGCAATGATCGCCATCGACGGCCCCTTGACGCCGCCGGACGCCCCCGACAGGCTCGACCGCCTGTGCGAGCGCCTCTTGACCCGCGGCGCCTTCCAGCGACGCTGCAAGCCGGGCCTCAGTCACTTCGGCCACGGTCTCGCTCTCAGAAAAGCCGCCGCCGAGACCGCCGCACAAGTTGGCCACCTGGCCGCTGCCGCACCGATCGGCCGAGCCGTCATCCCCGGCGCCGCAATCATCGAGGCCTTCCCCAACGCCTTTCTCGGGGTTCTTCTCGCCGATGAGCGTTTCGCCATATCAAAAGCCGCGAAACGCAAGAAGTTCGACTGGCTCTATGCGCAAGCGGCCGAGACCGGTGTCATCGCTCGCCTCCTCGATTTCATCGGCTGGCACAATGGCCGCTTGCTGCAGAACATCACCACCGAAACCGACCACGAAAGACGCGCTGCCTGGATCTGCCTGCTGACCGCCGCCTGCGCCGCGGCCGGCAAGTCGGAGGTCGTCGGCGATCCGGCCGGAGGATGGATCTGGCTGCCGCCGGCGGAACTCTGGGCGGGGTGGGCTGCCGACGCCCTGAGTCGGAGCAAGGTGGCGGCCGCGTGCGGTGGCACGACGCGGCGGTGAACCTGTTTAAACTTGGGCGTGATTTATGGCGGAGAGGGGGGCTGCCTCCGCCTAACTCGGTAGATACCGGTAACTGCCGTTATATGCTTTCTAAGGCATTGTAACATTGGATTTTTTCCATTATGTCTTCGTCGGCAACTGCCGATAGAGCTCGCCTATTTCCGCTGGTCAATCCGGGGGTTGAAACGGGGGCCAAATAGTGGGAGTATGAATTGATGGCACTGAATACGAAGCGAATCGCGAAGCTGAATGCACCGGGTCGTTACCGTGATCCCGAGACACGTGGGCTCTATTTGCAGGTTGGTCGCACCGGCACCAAGAGCTGGCTGCTCCGGTATGAGCTAAACGGGCGGGAGCGTTTTCACGGACTGGGATCGCTTGATGATTTTAGCCTCAAGGAAGCTCGTGAGCGTGCACGGGCGGCACGACAGAAAATTGCTGATGGCATAGACCCGATCGATGTGAAGCGTGCCGAGCGGGCAGCTCGTGCCGTTGAAGCTGCAAAGGCCGTCACCTTTGAGGAAGCAGCTCGTCAATATTTCGATCAGAACGAACCACGCTGGCGCAACCGTAAGGCGGCAGCACAGTTCCTCTCCACCATGGAGGACTATGTATTCCCGGTCTTCGGCAAGGTATCGATTGCGCAGGTAGACACGGGCCTTGTCCTGAAAGCCTTGGAGCGTGAACACCCCAATCGGCCCGGTAAAAGTGTTTGGATGGCAATTCCTGAAACCGCTAACCGGATTCGCGGTCGCATAGAGAACGTATTGGATTGGGCCACGACGCGCGGGTATCGCGACGGTGAGAATCCGGCCCGTTGGCGTGGTCATCTGCAAAATGTGCTACCCGCACGTGGCAAGATACAGCGCGTCGAGCATCACCCAGCAATGCCGTATTCGAAGCTTCCGACCTTTATGGCGCAGTTGGCCAAGCGGGAGGGTGTTGCGGCCAAGGCGCTGGAGTTTACGATCCTGACAGCAGCACGGACAGGCGAGGTTATTGGCGCGACGTGGGACGAAATTGACCTTGATGGAAAGGTCTGGACCGTCCCCGCAGGCCGCATGAAAGCATCCAAGGAACATCGTGTTCCCTTGTCAGATCGTGCCGCCCTAATTCTCAACTCCCTTCCCCGTGAGAAGGACAATCCATTCGTATTCATAGGTGCGCGTTCGAGCGGCTTGTCCAATATGGCGATGGCGGCGGTGTTGAAGCGCTTGGACCGCAATGACGTTACCGTTCATGGATTCCGCTCCACCTTCCGCGACTGGGCTGCGGAGTTGACCAGCTATGCAAATCACATTGTCGAGCAGGCGCTGGCACATACAATCGGTAATGCCGTTGAGCGCGCCTATCGCCGTGGCGACCTGTTTGAAAAGCGCGTGCGGTTGATGACCGATTGGTCGCGTTTTTGCGCGAACCCTGCGCCAGTTGGCAAGGTGGTTCCGATGAGGACTGCGGAATAGTGGCTTGCCCTATCCAGGTCTAGGAGGACGCTGCGTGAGAAGTTGGCATCAAGATGATCTGCTTGAACTCGTTGAGCGCATATTGGCTGACACGGAAGATGCTGGCGAAAAGACGGTCGTCCTGAATACCAAGGCGGCGCGTGCTCTGCTGGAACTTGCCAAGTGCGCGCCGAAGCCGCGCGGACGGCCGCCGGTGAAAGGGCGTGATCGAGTCAACGAAAATGTTGCACTGCGCTCGGCGCGAAACAAGGAGAAAAAACTCATCGCTGAAGGTATGCCGAAGGGAGCGGCACGAAGGAAAGTATCTGAAGAAACCGCTGTGAAACTCCGGAAAAGAAATCTGGACGCTTCTACTATCAAGCGACGCTTAGAGAAGCGGTGACAGTAAATTCTCCACTACCTGAGGGCGCCGGCTATAGGTTACGGCTCAAAGCCGTATCAGCCTGCCTCTAAATCCCGGATTTGTTGCGGAAGAACTCTGCTCGAGCTCGCGATATGGGTCACAGCAACGCTCGTTAAGTCGAGCGGATGCTTGATAAGGAAACCCATCATGAACGAGACCACCGAACCGCAGCGCGTTCTGCGCGAGTCTGAATTGCCTGTCTTGGACGGGCTTCGAAAAACCCAAAGGGCCGAACTGATACGGCGAGGCCTATATCCGGCACCCGTGCGGATTTCTGATCGCCGGAAGGTGTGGTTGGCCCATGAGATCGCAGACTGGCAGCAGGCGCGCATTTCCGCCCGAGACACGAAGGGCGCACTCTGATGACCGCAGCGAACTCTATCATTAACGCGCTCGGCGGCAATCAGCGAACAGGTATGTGTCGTTGCCCGGCACATGATGACAGGAAGCCATCGCTGCATGTCAGCGCCGGCCGGAAAAGGGTTGTATTCTTTTGCCACGCTGGCTGCTCGCATGACGCGATTATGGACGCCCTCAAACAACAGGGCCTTCTGCCGACGAAAAGGAATGGGGCCAGGATCCGTCCGGCGGAGGATGTTGGCACCACGGGCACCGAGCAGATCGCTAGGGAACTGCTGGATGCCGCTGAGGAGTCAACTGAACGGCCGAAGGCCTATTTGCGACGACGAGGAATCAATTCGTCGCCGTCGGTGCTGAAACTGGTCAGCGCAGGCGTGATGCACTTTATCACCGGCAAAATGCTTCCCGCGATGATCGCACCCATCACCGACAAGGACCGCCGGATCATTGGGGTCCATGTGACGTACCTGACGGCCGACGCAAGGAGTAATGGGGTCGGCATACACGGCAAGGTCCGGCGCATATATGGCGAGCTTGCCGGCGGGCTAGTCGTCCTCCAGCCCGCCGATCCAGAACAGCCGTTCATTCTTGGTGAGGGCATTGAGACGGTGCTCAGCGCAATGCAGATCACCGGCTTTCCGGGAGCAGCAGCGCTGTCGGCAACGAACTTGCCGAAGATTGCGCCGCCTAAATGCTCTGAGGTCATCATCGCCGCTGATGCCGACAAGCCGGGCATCGAAGCGGCTGAGCAATTGGCAGGTCGCCTTACCTCAGCCGGACACAAGGTCAGGATTGCGGCACCCGTGACACCCGGCAATGATTGGAATGACGAGTTGAGATCATGCCACAATATCAAGAACTGAAGCGCCAGCTAACAGATGCACCGCTCTACGAGCCCACCGCCGATGATGACGAAGATACATTTCTTGCTGCCGTCAAACCGTGGAACGGGCCGGTGGACGGCAGAGTGCTTCTCGATGAGATTGTGGCCGTATTTAACCGCCATATGGATTTGCCGAAGGGTGCGACCGAAGCGCTGGCGCTTTGGGTGATGCACTCCCACGCGCACGATGCCGCTCAGCACTCACCCATCCTGTTCATCTCAAGTCCGACGAAGCGGTGCGGCAAGACCAACCTACTATCGGTCCTTCAGCTCCTCGTGCCGAAGCCGCTGTCGGCGGCCAACGTGACGCCTGCGACTGTTTTCCGGTCGATCGATCTCTGGAAACCGACATTGCTGATCGATGAGGCGGACACCTTCATATCCGAAAAATCGGAACTGCGCGGAGTATTGAACTCCGGCCATAGGCGGTCGCAGGCGCATGTCCTGCGATGCGTTGGCGACAACAATATACCGACGCCCTTTTCAACATGGTGCCCCAAGGCGTTCGCCGCGATCGGACGCCTTGATCCTACGCTTGAAGATCGCTCCATCATTATCGAGCTCCGTCGAAAGCTGAAGACCGTCAGCGTTGTGCGGGTGCCTGTCCGTGATGATGCCTACGAAGAATTGCGCCGAAAGGCGGCACGATGGGCAGAAGATCACATGACCCTTTTGGAGGAAGCAGATCCCAAGGTGCCTGACGCGCTCTCCGACCGCGCCCGCGACAACTGGACCCCGCTCCTGGCCATCGCCGAAATCGCCGGAGGGGATTGGCCGGATCGGGCTGCAATCTCAGCCCGGCAACTATCGTCACGTGATGACGATGAAGGTGAAGCTGAAATGCTCCTTCAGGATCTACGGGCCATCTTCGCGCGCAAGAAGGCCGATTCGCTATGGACAGATACGATTGTGGAGGCGCTGGTTGAGATCGAAGATCGTCCGTGGGCTGAATTTAGGAGGGGCCAGCCGATCACGGCCCACGCTCTGTCCCGGCTTCTGAAGCCCTTCAACGTCTTCCCGCGCAAAATCCGCCTCGATGGCGCGCAGGTAAAGCGTTCTGGCTACGAGCGCGAACGGCTGGAACCTGTATGGCGACGCTACATTGACGGTGACAGCACCTGCAAACAGACCGGGCGAACGGGCCAACGTGAACAGAAACAACGGCTTAAGGTGGGGCGCAACCAGGCCAGGCGCTAAGGCCATGGGCCGGGTGTGGTCAGCCGCAAGTTATTGAAAAATAAGCACTTGGCCCGTTTGCCTGATTTCAACCGCACGACCAAGGTGTCTGACTGCTTGAAGGGCTTGCCACGATGGCGGCGTGCCTTGATAACCGATCCGCCCACGGGTGGCTGGTCTTTTGGCGAACAGGATGACAGACGAACAGAGAGTTAGGCGGTGATGTGCACCGTCATCATCCTATTTATATCAATGCTTTAGAGTAATCTTTATCAGGAAACCCCGACTTTACCCACCGGATCATTGCCACTGCGGCTTGAGGACGCCACGATTGACCTATCCTGTCTAGCGGTGACCTTCCTTGTCACCGCTTCGCGAATGGCAGCAAGGCGCCCCCATCGCGGTCGTTCTGACTCGGCCTGCCGCTTCCCGAAACCGGCCGTTCGTTGTGGCGTTTGAGCCGGTCTCGCGCAGAGGTGCACCGGGACCCTGTAAGACGATCTCGGATGGCTGCCGCCGGCTCAGTGGCGATCCAGTATCTCCACGACTTGGACGCCCAGGCTGTTCTGCAACGCGCGCAGGGCGGCGGGGAAGCGTCGCCCGACCACCACCAGGGCATCAACCGAATGCCGAGCACCACTGACACCGCGCTCGGCTTCCATGACAGCGCGGTACTTTACGCATTGAAATAGCCCGCGCGTCAGGTCGACATCATTAGAGATGCTCGACTTGACCTCGACGGCGACGAGCCGGCCTGGCGCATCGAACAGCACGTCGATCTTGTCGCCCGAGGGCAAGGGTGCTTCCTTGGTCGCTCGTGCGGTCAGAGGAAGTCCCACGAGGATCGGGCTGTTCGCCACCCGGTTCTTGAGGCGCCGGTGTTCCTCGCCTTCACCGCCGCCGCCGCTCCGCCCAGTCTTGGCCTTCGCGACGATGTCGCGGGCCTCGGGCGAGGCGGGAGTTAGCTTGCACGCTTCGAGAACATCGGCCCAATAGGGTAGGCGTAGATCTCATGCCAATAGGCGTCGAGATAGGCGCGCTTCTCCATCACCGAGAGATTGCGATAAACGCTCATCTTCTCGGCAAGAAAGCCTTCGAACCCATGCCCGGGCAGTCGCCGGTGCTGGTTGATCACCAACGACTGGATCTGTGGTATCTCGCCCCAGCCGTGCTTGCGCGACAGCTCATTCAACGTCGTACCGATGCTGCCAAGCACGTAGTTAAGGTTGCGAGGGTTCGGCATCGCGAGCTCGACGGCCAACGCTTCATAATAGATCGGTTTGCGCGATGCAGCTTGCCGCGCCAGGATCGGCAACGCGCATCGCGCGCGAATCTGGTAGAGCCTCTTGCCGAACATGTTGTCGCATTGCGATGCTGTCTCCGCCACGCGCTTTCCCCTCGTTCACAGCCGTTTCGTCGCGGCAAGTAAGATATCTTATGACGGATCCGGGACGCTCGAAAAGCAGGAAGGCTAGCGACCGTTACGCGCCGTCATTTCGGACGTTCGGGGTTCCCAACTTATTAACCACTAGCTGCCGCACGCGGCAGTCAGATAGAGCTTCCAGAATTGGAGCAGCGAATTTCTCCTACAGGCCGAATGAATAGCACGCGTCCGTAAGGGCTCCGCCCGCTGCGTCGATTGTCCAATTACAAAATTTGAGCCCTGTAGGCGCGAAATTGCCGCGGAACACATTGTTCGTAAAAGGTATAGCTTATCGGCGGCTTTGGCGACCCCTGCCGAGGCCACCAATTTTCGGTTGGCACTGATTAGCGAGATCGCCTACCGTCTTTTCGAGCTTGCAACTCTATTGTAAGTAGCGTGTATGAGATCGATCCGCTAAATCTTTCGGATGTGCAGTGACCGCATTCATCTTTACATTTTTGGTTGCGCCAGCGCTGTTTCTAATCGGCTGGTACTTCAGCAGACCTTTGCCACCAGAATTTGACACCTATCGGCTGATCGATTGGCTGTCTTTGATTGGTTTTTTCATCGGGTACCTGGGGTTAGTGTTCTCAGGGTACGCTGCGCTAGGCGTTAAACGGCTTTCTGATCGCTACTTCACTCGTATGCGCTTGCCTGATTTACGCAGGAAAATCGATAAATTAGCTCCACAGCTCGGGGAAATCGCCGAATTGCCCGCCGACCAGGCTATAAGTGCGCAAGTATTCTCTGAAGTTTCGGTCCAAATCGCCGCTCTCAAGCGGTTGAACGGCTTTAAAAACAGAAAGCTCGCGAAGTCGATAATCTCCAAAAATCGAAAAGTCACAAAGTGGCTTTCTGCGAATCGATCAGCAGGCACGCTACTCAACGAATGTGACGCGATGTGGGAGCTTTTTAGAGAGCTGAACGAGATCAGCCTGCACGTCAGCACCTCGATTGAGGAAGAGAAAGCAAAATAATGGTTTATACGCAACATGACTGGATCAGAGCCGTTTCGAAGCTCACTGAACTTACTTCAAAGCAGCAGATCAAATGGGATTTAACTCACGAATATGATGATGTAAGCAATGAAAAAGTGGACAAGGCATATGAGGCCAAACACCAAAAGAATAGGTATGTCGTAAAGCAGGTTCAAAGGCAGGAGTGGTACGACGCTGAGCCGGAAGATTTCGTATGGAACGGTCCATATTACTCTCTAGAAATTTACCAGCGCATTTCCCCTATTAGAGAGGATTTGGTAACTACTGCGCCGAGTATTCCGATAGTTAGAGAGTTGTTCAACAAAGTGCAATCTTTGCATGTCTATCAACTGGGTGTGCTGGATGACCTCCTTAAGTCCGATGAATCAAACTAGCTCCACAGTTCCTCTAAATCGACATCTCTGCTGTCTGGTTTTTTGTTATCCGGAAGCCTATTAACCTGCACTAACATCGGGATATCAAACGTTGTTCCGGTTATCACACAAGCACCTTGAGGCAAATTCGGAATTTGACTGCGAGAAACACTATCCAGCGTAGAAATCGTATTCTCAAGAAGGGCCAAGTCTCGATCATTGACCAAGCGGTGGATAAAGAAATTGTGCAACTGAGAAATGATCGTTGGGGAGATGTCTGCAGGACGCTGGCTTGCTAAAGTTATGAACATGCCGAACTTTCGCCCTTCCTTGATAATCTCCTCGAATAACTCCAGGCGATAGTCTTTCCAGCTTTCGGCTTCACGAATCGACTGCTGTGAAAGGATATTATGCGCCTCGTCTATGATCACGTGCATCGTTGAGTCTGGTGGAGATGAAACCCGCGCTTTGTGCAATTCGTAAAAATGTTTAGCAATCAAGATCGGCAATATTTTCTTTACTTCTTGCCTGCAATCCCGAAGTGAGATCACGGTCACGGTCTTTGTATAAATAACTTCGGAAGATACGGAAATTACCTTCGCGAAGTCGTCTTTCATTGCGTCAATACGACGTAGCAAAGGATGGATGTGTTCATATTGAGCGGACCCGTGAAGCACGTCGCGTATTATTTGCAAATCCGACCGAACTAGTAGTTCCTGGAAGCCGCTTGGGCTGCTTTCCGAGATTTTATTGATTGCATCTCCAAAACGCGCTGCGTAAAAAGCGTCATCAGAACTTAAAAACTTCCAAGTGTTGTCGTTATCGACGAAATGAAAGGAGTCTATGTCCTTCCCTTTTCTGAGAGAAACTTTGTTCAAATCACTCAGCAGGCTTTGATCGGCGTCCAAATTTCTGGCGAGAGCTTTCAACAGTTCCAGCGCTTCGAGTTTAGGTTCCTTGGAGCAAAGTACCTTCTTGAAGCTCGAAACGATGTATCGCGACAAGCTGTTGGGGATTGATAAGAATTTCGCTCTGCCCGAAATCACGCGGCGAAGAAAGGGTCTTTGGGTGTTTGCAGTGGCTTGGAACAATATACCAAGTGTTTCTGCATCCCAAAACTCGGTATCCGGCAGATGGAACTTGTCTTCGGAATTCTTCCTGGTCGACAGTCGAATGACGTTCTTTTGGTCGACACTTGTTAACTGATCGGCAGTGTATTCTCCATTAAAATCGAGGAATATAAAATTACTCTTTCCAGATATTTCATCGAATTTATTATCGAAAAGTACCGTAAATAGCTTTGTGAGCGTATTTGACTTTCCGCTCCCCGTGTTACCGAATATCCCGAAATGTGTGTTAAAGACCTTCTGCCAAGGCAAAGATACCTCGATTCCTTCCTTCAACAGCGTGCCGATGGCAAAGTCTTTGCTGGACTTGCTTTCGAAAATGCGGCCGATTTCTGCTTCTGAAAGCAGGCGTGCGGAGTCGCTAATTTTGGGGAGGAACTTGATGCCATCCTTAAAGTCTTCAGCTTCAAAGTAGCCAATCGGCCGGACCTTGAGCTTTCGAATGTAGCGCTGCTGTGCTCCGTCGTATTCGGCATTTCGTTCATCGAGGTATTCACCTTCGATGATGCAAACGATATCCCGAAACCCGTGCTCAATCGCAATGAATTCCCTTATCGACACTCCCTTGTAGCGTTTGCCGTTGTAAAAATGCGTCTCCAAATTAGAATTTTCAAACGCTCTCAATGTAACATCGACACCAACAACAGCAATCACTTCTCCAATGGTAATTGTCATGATCCAGCTTCATCCGAGCGTGCTTCAACGGTAAAAACTTGCTCATTGAAAGCTCTAAAATCTAAGTCCCCGTCCACGCAAATGAGTTCGACGTTGTCAAATCCTTCAAATTTTTGCTGAAGAGAAGATTTTTCCTTATTGTTAAAGCAGCAAACGAACATTTTTAGAGTCGGATTAGAAAGGGATCGCTTTACCAAGTTTAAAATGTGTTCGTCAGCGAATGAAAATCCGAATACAACAAATACCGAATTCGGTTTCTCTAATTCGTAGCTCAAAAGGCGAAGAGTTTGATAGTAGTGTTCTTCAAAAACCGTCTCGTGAAATTTCCATTTTGTAGGATTAACAATTGGGAGCTGCTCGTATTGCTTCCAGAATTCATCAATCTGAGCGTCAGGGATGTTGACATCAAGAGATTCGATATCAGCGTCGCTCTTTTCTCCATCATTCAGCACTGCGTCGAAAAGTTCATTCTCGATGCACGGCACTTCTGACATTCGGGCCTGTGCACGAGCGAGGTCGTAGGAAATTTCGATGTTGTCGCTGCCGTCTTTAAACCAATACACCGAACCGTGCAGCTGAAGGAGGTTTACCTGTGGGATGCTCTTGCTGTGTCGGTCAAACACACCCTGGTCTCGGAAGAATCTGTTGAAATTCTTGGCGTACATATTCCGCTTTATGAAGCCAGAGCCTCCGTCATTTAGAATAAAATCTGCGTAGCCATGCCGCAGCATCCTTTCCGATACGTGTGCAATCAAACCATCGTAATTTGTTGTGAAAATGTTGGCTCTGTTCTGCTCTCGTTTCTTTGCGGTCAGCGCCAACACGGTTTTGAGAAAGCGCTCGTAGTTTTCCAGAACTTCCCATTGAATTGCGTTGAGCGACGAATAATCACCGATCTGGAAGTCTGACGCTGGCTTAATCACCTCTTTCACGTACCAAGAAAAGATAAGCGTCTTTATCTTGCGATTACCTTCAAATTGGGTCGCTAATGTTTCAAGGGTATGAGACTTCCCGGCGTCCTTTTTTTTGAGTTTAACAGCTAATGTCGGCAGTAGTCCGTAGGATGCTCCTGACCCTAGAAGAAAGTTCAAGTTTTTATCAAATATGTCGCTGCGATTTATGTTGGACAAAGTCGCGTCTCGTGCTTTGCGTGTGGCGAAGCGCAAGATACCACCTTCATCTTCCAAAGCGCAATCGCGACTAGAGCGGAATTGCTCTAGGGTGGCGAGTGCAAGACTTGGAGCTTAAGGAAATTACACGTACGCGAAGGAGGAGCGTGCGTTCGACGTGAACGTGCCTTGTTATCACCTCATGTTGAGTTGCAAGCGATAAATCCCGTGGAAAGGCATAGAGGTTCGTTGACTGCAACCATAGATGCAGCGAGTTATCTATGGGTCTGTGCCCCCTGGAATTCGGGGCAAGGAATGGTCTAACAGGATGCCGGGGGGCGGGCGTGGCAGAAGACTTACTGGAAGGATATTATAAAATCCGGATAGATCGGAGATGGGATTTAGAAGACCTGTACAAGTTTCCTCGCGCTTATGAACAGGTATATTTTGCTTTTTTCTCTCTTATGCCGCATGACGACGAATACACTAGATCAAGAATTGATCAGGCCTACGCAACCTTCCCTTGGCGCGGCGGATATAGCGCGGTAAATTTCTATAATCACCTAAAATACACGGTTCCAAAGCGGCAACGTCCTGCAATCAAATCGCTTCAATATGCCTCCCCGGGCTGGATAGAGCTAATTGCAGTCGCGGTAACGGTGTCATTTTTGATCTCTCGTGTAGTCAAGAGTGTCTGCGCGTCAATCGATGCAGCAAATAACACCTACTCGAACATTCATCGGGAGTTGGCAGATCGAAAGCTTCTTAGGATTGAAGTTGAGAAAAAGGAGCTGGAACTTCTTCAGCATAATCTAGACTTTGTTCGAGGCGCAAACCTCGAAATGGCCGAGTTGCTGCAAATTCCCCCGACGCAAATTGCGGAAATTAATCGTCGGACGGGCAGCGACCTAAAGACGCTGAAGATTTTTCTATCCGTGTTCCGCCGAATAAGAATCCTTGCCGACTATCAAAACAAAGGCAAGGCGGACCTGTAGGTAGGGTCAAGCGCGGTTAGGTTCCTACTGCGACCCGCGTGCTACTGCGCATGGCGACGTTGATGGTATCTCCCTCACACGAGGCGGTTCTCGCTGTATTGAGAATCTGATTTAACTGCGGACTTCACTTGGCAATGTGAGGCTATGGAAGCGAAAGATTTCATTCGAAAGTGGCGGGACTCCGCGCTCAAGGAGCGTGCTGCTGCCCAAGCGCATTTTTTGGACCTTTGCCGCTTGCTAGGTGAGCCCACACCCGCAGACGTTGATCCATCAGGCGTCGACTACGGATTTGAGGTCGGTGCGACAAAAACCACCGGAGGCAGGGGGTTCGCCGACGTCTTTAAGCGCGGCTTCTTCGCCTGGGAGTATAAAGGGGCAAAAGCGAACTTAGACGCCGCTTTTGCTCAACTTCAGCGATATGCCGTTGCGCTCGACAATCCGCCTCTGCTCGTTGTGTCAGATATCGGTAGCTTGATCCGTATCCACACCAACTGGACGAATACTGTTTCAAAGGTATACGAAATTCCGATCTCTGACCTCGGAGACGCGAAAAAGAGAGCGTGGCTCAAGGCCGTCTTTTCTGATCCTGAGGCACTTCGACCCAAGAAAACTCGGCAGCAGTTGACCGAAGAGGTTGCGGCAGAGTTCGCAAAGCTCGCGGGTTCGCTTCGTGAACGTGGACACGCGCCGCAACTTGTCGCGCACTTCATCAACCGTCTCGTGTTTTGCATGTTCGCGGAGGACGTCAAGCTTCTCCCGGACAATATATTCTCCAGAATGCTAGACCGAGCACTTGAAGAGCCGGGTGAATTCGAGGCATTCGCCCGTGATCTCTTTGCGGCGATGAAGTCAGGTGGGCGCGTTGGTTTCGAGCGTATTGCATGGTTTAACGGCGGTTTGTTCGATGATGACTTTGTAATAGCATTAACAAGGAGCGAAATAGGGATCGTTCGAGATGCTGCCGCACAGTATTGGGGCGACATTGATCCGTCCATACTTGGTACTCTGTTTGAGCGCGGCCTTGATCCTGAAAAGCGGAGCCAGCTAGGTGCCCACTATACCGACCGTGACAAGATCATGATGATCATTGATCCGGTGATTGTTGAGCCGTTGACGGCAGAGTGGGAAAGGACCAAGGCAGAGATTACCAGCCTGATGGAAAAGGCCTCCATTGGAACAGGAGGCACACGAACGAAAGCCAGAAACCGAGCCCAGACACTGCTAGACCAATTCCTGAACCGGTTGGGTGATTTTCGCGTTCTTGATCCTGCGTGCGGCTCCGGAAACTTTCTTTATCTTGCACTTCGATCATTGAAGGACATTGAGCATAGGGCCCAAGTTGAGGCTGAAGCCTTAGGCCTTCCGCGTGGGTTCCCACGTATCGGGCCCGAAGTCGTTCAGGGCATTGAGATCAATCCCTATGCAGCTGAACTCGCACGCGTATCCGTCTGGATAGGGGAAATCCAATGGATGTTAAAGAATGGATTTTCGGCAAGCCAAAACCCGATTTTGAAGCCGCTCAATACAATTGAGAACAGGGATGCCTTGCTGAATGAAGATGGCACCGAGGCAATTTGGCCGAAGGTGGACGCTATTATCGGGAATCCACCGTTCCTGGGCGGTCGAAAGCTATTGCCCGAACTTGGTGCTGAGTACATATCAAAGATCAGATCGGTGTATGGGAATGCTGTGCCGAACGGCGCGGACTTCGTTTGCTTTTGGTTTCACAAAGCGCAGCAGGTGCTAAGTTTTGGGCCCACACGAGTAGGATTAGTGGCAACGAATTCGATTTCGGGCGGGAAGAACCAGCGTGTTCTCCGATCCATTACTGAAACTTCGAGTATTTTTCGGGCTTGGGACGACGAACCGTGGGCGGTTGAGGGAGCTGCCGTTCGGGTTGCGATAGTGTGCTTCGCCAATTCGTCATCCGAGTCAGTGTTGCTAAATGGTGAGATAGTGGATGAAATTTATCCCGATCTTACGGGCAGGTCGGGACGGGTTGGCGTTAATCTTTCTTCAGTTCTTAAGCTGCCAGACAATCTGGGCATAGCTTTCCAAGGTGTCGTTCCAAGAGGGAGCATCAACAGACGTGATGCTGAACGCTTGGGGTTACCGGAAGCAAGCTTCGTTCTTCCCGGGGGCGTAGCTAGAGACCTGCTCCGAATTGCTGGAAATCCAAACGGTAGGCCAAATTCTGATGTTGTGGTTCCCTATATCGTTGGGGACGAAGTGGTAAATCGCCCTTTGGACAGATACATCATTGATTTTTATGGCAAATCTGAGTTCGAAGCCTCGCTTTATGGTGAGGCGTTCAAATGCATCGAACCAGTCCGACTGCACCGTAGACACATGAATCAGAGGGAAGCTCTAGAGACCTGGTGGCAGCATTGGAATGGTCGTCCCAAGATGCGGCAAGCACTCGCCAACAAGACAAAGTATATCGCCACTCCACGTGTATCCAAGCATAGGATATTCAGGTGGGTATCTTCCGGTATACTTCCTGATAATATGGTGATCGCAATTGCGTCGGAGGAAGATGCAGTTTGGGGAATTCTTAGTAGCCGTTTTCACGAATTGTGGACGCTTCGTCTTTGCACCTTCTTAGGGGTCGGAAATGACCCTCGGTACACGCCGAGTACGGTTTTCGAAACATTTCCATTCCCTGAGGGGTTGAATGCGAAACGTCAGTCATCGACGCACGAGGGAAGCGACCCATTTGAGAAGATTGCAGAAATTGCGAGACGCTTAAATCAACTGCGAGAAACTTGGTTGAATCCCGCAGAGCTTGTCTCGTCTCCTGTCATAGCCGAGCTTGGCTTGAATCCTCAGCTCCACGCGGTTGACGCTTCCGCTGAGAAAGAGTTGCGTGGCCGCACATTGACGAAACTCTACAACGACAGGCCCTCCTGGCTTCGGCAACTCCACTCTGAATTGGATGCTGCCGTCGCGGAAGCCTATGGCTGGAGCGACGCCATTTCGGACGATGATGCACTTGATAAGCTTTTCAAATTGAACCAGCACCGGGGGAGCGATGCGGGCGAAATCATTCATTCACTCGCAGGGTGAGCAGCATACAACAATCGGTCGCTTGATTGACGCCCACGAACGCGTTCAATCAACCCAAATGCTTTCGTGCTTCGCGTACGCAACGAACTCAGGCGCCGCATATTTTGACCTAAAGCTCGGCCACAACATTTGGCCCGTTGTAGAAACGCGTTGGTTGTTCGGCATTGACTATGGCCGTACCGACCCATCTGCTTTGCGCCTAATTGCTGGCAAGCAAAATTCGCAAGTAAGAATTTACGATGGAGCTTTTGTGACTGGAAGTGCCAGCTTCCTACCCAGGAAGGACTTCCATATGAAGGCGGCATTTTTTTTGAATGAAGCTGATGACAGGTTTGGAATGGTAGCAGGCTCAGGGAATTTTTCTGCTGGCGGACTAGTTCGCAACATTGAGTGCGGAACAACACTTGTTGCAACTAGTCAACTCGAATTCCAACGCTCATTTCAGTTGAGCCATATCGCAGCAATTGAACTTTGGAACAACTCGGCACCACTGGAACTGGTCATTGATGACTACGAAGACCGGTGGCGTGCGCTGCGAGGAGCTGAGGAAGAGGAAGAGGAAGAGGACGTTCAGTGCGCGGCATTTTGGATAGAAGCAGGCTATGTGACGCGCAATAGGGGCCCATTTCAGCCCGGAAATCAGATCGATATGCCGAGAGGAATGCACCGGTTATTCGGCCTTGAGCAACCAGTTGGTGCTGGTCCAAACACAATCATAGGCCCCGTCACCTTCTTGCCGCCGAGTGGTGTGCCGGTAACACGAAACTTGCGGCTAGGGAACAATATGATGGAAAAGATTAGCCTCCCAATTCCTGAGGACCATGGCCTCGAAATCTACGATGGAAAAGTTCTGGTGTTTCAGGAAGTTGGTGAAGGATTTTCCATCGTGGCACTAGAGGCCGACGATTTCCAGCAGGCATTCGGATCGAGATTGCGCGGAATTAGATTGATGGGCAGCGGCAGGAGGTACGGCCTCGTCGACGAATAATTAACTAGAGGAAAGCGGCTGTGGTGTTGCTGCCAGTACGAATGATGCGGATGTTGACATCGTAGACGGCACTCCGTACACAGAAAAAAGCTCGAAATCGTACCCAGAAGTCCAATAAGGCTTTGTTTTCGTTTCTGATCTCGGCTTATGCTAAGGTGGTCGCTTCCTCCCTCCGGGCCCACTAGCAATTGGCGTCTCACTCACTCGGCTTAGCTGATGTCCGCTCTCGCCATATTCTAAAATTGACTTTCCGCTCCCGGCCCCAATCTGGCCCTCAAGGTCGGAGCTTGCCCTTAAGCGCAAAGGCCAGTCAGGTCGGACGGCGCCAGGTGCGCAAGTGAAGATGCCGCTGTCTGTCACGACAAGGCCGGACAGGCGTCGTTGGCAGCTTGGTGGGGGAGAAGTGCGTGTGTGTGTTGAAACTACTCAGCGGTCAGCTGTCGCAGCAGCGTGTCGCCCCCAGTGGCCCAGTGTGGCGGCCGTGAAGAAGGCGAAAAAAATCTCGACGAATGTCGGAAGGGCGACCGGCACAAGGAGCCCCCTCCCTCCCCCGAAACAGCACCAGCCCCTCTCGTCACGATGACGGGCCATTGACATAGCTGGGCAGCGCAGCCCCCTTGGTGACGCACCTTAACAAGCGCGGTAAAGGAAAAGCGCACCGTTGACGCCAACGTTCGGCGCGATCACGGGCTGTCGTGCGAGTATAGTCGGCGACTTCGGTCAAATGGCGGGAAGTCTGTTCCCATAGTGAGGGCGAGGCCGCTTTTTCGAGTAAGTAGGAGCTTGGGAAACATTTTATCCTTTCGCCGCGACGAGCAGCGGGATGCATCATCGCGCACTTTCCAGGTCTTGCGCGTGAGTGTCGATTTTCAAGTCTATGGACAAAGATGGAATAAGGCGGGGATAATCCGGGGGTAATCAAGCCAAAAACAAATTTGATTCTTTAATTTCAGCATGGTGTGGCGGAGAGGGGGGGATTCGAACCCCCGATGGGCTTGCACCCATGCCGCATTTCGAGTGCGGTGCATTCAACCACTCTGCCACCTCTCCGCGGGGCCGGTTGGCGCTTTGAAGCGCGGCCGGTTCATAGCGGCAGTTTCGGCCGCTGACAAGGGGCAGAAAGAAGAATATCTTCAAGTCGGTGGCTTTCGCCTTGACAAGGAAGGGCGACTCCCGTAATCCGCGCCATGAAGTGGTGTGGCCTGCCCGCACCGCAGCGGGTAATGGTTTGTGCCCGTTCACTGGCGGAGGTCAAGGGGGTTCCTCGCATCTCTCCGCTCAACGTAGCGACTGACAAAAAGACGGCCTTGTCCACGGGCAAAGAGCCGGACCGAACATGAAAGGATAAAGTATGTTCGCAGTCATCAAGACCGGTGGTAAGCAGTACCGCGTGGCAGCCGACGACGTCATCACCATCGAAAAGCTGGAAGGCGTTCAAGGCGACAAGATTGAATTCACCGAGATCCTGATGGTCGGCGTCGGCGCCGATGCCACCATCGGTGCTCCGTTTGTCGAAGGTGCCGTCGTCAGCGCCGAGGTCGTGGACCAGGGCCGCGCCAAGAAGGTCATCGCCTTCAAGAAGCGCCGCCGCCAGAACTCCAAGCGTTCGCGCGGCCATCGCCAGCATCAGACGATCGTCCGCATCCTGGACATTGCTGCGGCCGGCGGCAAGGCGAAGAAGTCTTCGAAGAAGACCGAAGCCGCCGCTGAAGCTGAAGCTGCAAACTGAGTTCCGGGATCGAAGGTTAAAGGAGAACACCAATGGCACACAAGAAAGCTGGCGGTTCGTCGCGCAACGGTCGCGATTCTGAGTCCAAGCGCCTTGGCGTGAAGAAGTTCGGCGGCGAAGCCGTCATTGCGGGCAACATCATCGTGCGCCAACGCGGCACGAAGTGGCATGCCGGCGCCAATGTCGGCCTTGGCAAGGATCATACGATTTTTGCGCTTACGGCGGGCAACGTGGACTTCCGTACGAAGGCCAACGGCCGAGTCTACGTGTCTGTAATGCCGAAAGCCGAAGCAGCGGAATAAGCCGGTAGCGCTCTAAAACAGCCGGCGTCTCATCGACCCGGCTGACGCACCCGCAAGGTTCAAAAGCCAGACTTCAAAGGGGAGATGGGGCAATACCCAGCTCCCCTTTTCACGTCTCTGGAGGAAGAACCATGCAAACCGAGCTCTTGAGGGAAGACCAATCACGGTCTCCCGAACAAAGGCTGAGGCCTCAGCGGTCAAGGACCGATTGCCCGATATTGTTATCGCCCCGGCTCGTTTTGCGCGCGCCCCACGAAGATGATATCGACGCCCTTGCCCATCTTGCCAACAACGCCAATATCGCCACCATGGTCTCGCGCATGCCGCACCCCTACACGACGGCGGATGCGGCCGATTTCGTGCGACGCGCCAAAGCCGGCACGATTGGCCCCGGCACGATTGGCAAGTGCGTCTACGCGATCACCAAAGCGGACAATGGCGCATTCCTCGGCTGCTGCGGGATCGAGCCGCATGCCGACGGCAAGACGGTCGAGCTCGGCTACTGGCTGGGCGAACCCCATTGGAACAAAGGCTATGCGACGGAGGCGACGCAGGCACTGACCGACATGGCCTTTCGCACCCGCGATATCGACCAGATCGATGCGCGCTGCCGTGTGATGAACATGGCTTCGCGCCGGGTCATCCAGAAGTGCGGCTTCCAGTTCCAGGGCTCCGGCATGGTCGACAGCCTGGCGCTCGGCGGCACCATTGCCGTCGAGTGGTACCGGCTCGACCGCAAGACTTGGGTTTCGCTCAGAAGCTGGGGAGGCATGCGATGAACGCGCTCGTTCCCGAACGGTCGCGGGTGGTCGCCCGCCCCGATCCCGGCCCCTGCCCCATCATCGAGACGCAGCGGCTGCGTCTGCGCCCGCACCGGCTTTCCGATGCCGCGGCGATCGCCGAATCGCTCGGCGATTTCCAGGTGGCGCGCATGCTGGCTCGGGTGCCGGCGCCCTACCACCAGCAAGATGCGCTCGACTGGCTGAACCGTCAGACGGCAAGCGTCCTGCCCGACTGGATGCTCGCCGTCACCTCCGGCGACGACGTCCATATCGGCTGCGTCGGCATCGAATTCCGGCGGAGCGAATGGCACGTTGGCTACTGGCTGAACCGCTTCTATTGGGGCAAGGGCCTGGCCAGCGAGGCCGTCCATGCCGCCGTCGAACGCTTCTTCCGCCGCATGCCGGAGGCGGTGCTGCATTCGGGCGTCTTTGCCGACAACCCGGCCTCGCTCAAGGTGCAGGAGAAGCTCGGCTTCCGCATCACCGGCTGCAGCCAGATCTATGCGCTCGCGCGCAATGCCATGGTGGCGCATATCGAAACGCGGTTGACGGCGGAGGACCTGCGCCGGCCGGCTTGACGAACAGAACCCGCCGGAGCTCAGCTTTGGCGGGTCCTTCATGCGATAGTCTTTGACCTCTGCCGGAACCGCCTATATCGATGGCGGCGACTGCAAGAGAGCAAGGATGCGCGGTCTTCCAGCTTTATCCTTCCTCACCCCAGATGAAGCCGAACACGCAAGAAATGGCGAGCCGATGAAATTCCTCGATGAAGCGAAAGTCTATATCCGGTCCGGAGATGGCGGCGCCGGCGCCGTCTCTTTCCACCGCGAGAAATTCATCGAGTTCGGCGGACCGGACGGCGGCGACGGCGGCCGCGGCGGCGATGTCTGGGTGGAGGCGGTCAACGGCCTCAACACGCTCATCGACTTCCGCTACCAGCAGCACTTCAAGGGCAAGACCGGCGTTCACGGCATGGGCCGCAACCGCACCGGCGCGAAGGGTGCCGACGTAACGCTGAAGGTGCCGGTCGGCACGCAGATTTTCGAGGAAGACAACGAGACGCTGATCGTCGACATGGTCGCGGAAGGCCAGCGTTATCGGCTCGCGGCCGGCGGCAATGGCGGCTTCGGCAACGCCCATTTCAAATCCTCGACCAACCAGGCGCCGAACTGGGCCAATCCCGGCCTCGAGGGCGAGGAGAAGACCATCTGGCTGCGCTTGAAGCTGATCGCCGATGCGGGCCTCGTTGGCCTGCCGAATGCCGGCAAGTCGACCTTCCTTGCCGCCTGCACGCGCGCCCGGCCGAAGATAGCCAACTATCCTTTCACGACGCTGCACCCCAATCTCGGCGTCGCCACCGTCGACGGGCAGGAATTCATCATCGCCGACATTCCCGGGCTGATCGAGGGCGCCCATGAGGGCGTCGGCATCGGCGACCGCTTCCTCGGTCATGTCGAGCGCACCCGGGTGCTGCTGCACCTGGTTTCGGCTCAGGAGGAAGATGTCGCCAAGGCCTACAAGACCGTCAAGCACGAGCTGGAGGCCTACGGCGGCGGGCTCGAAGACAAGCCGCAGATCGTCGCGCTGTCGCAAATCGACGTGCTCACCGACGAGGAGTTGAAGGCGAAATCGAAGGCGCTCGCCAAAGCCTGCGGCGCGCCGCCGCTCCTCATCTCGGCCGTGACCAACAAGGGCATGACCGAGGCGCTGCGGGCACTGCGCGACGTCATTTCCTCCGCCAAGGCCGGCGAGGAGCAAGCCTGACATGGCCGCGAACCGCAAACCGCTCGAAAAGCACCGCCGGATCGTCATCAAGATCGGCTCGGCCCTGCTCGTCGACCGCCAGACGGGGCTGAAAAAGAGCTGGCTCGACGCCATGTGCGCCGACATCGCGGCGCTAAAGGGCAAGGGCGTCGAAGTGCTGGTCGTTTCCTCGGGCGCCATCGCGCTCGGCCGCACCGTATTGAACCTGCCGGCCGGCGCCCTGAAGCTCGAGGAAAGCCAGGCGGCCGCCGCCGTCGGCCAGATCGCCCTCGCCCGCGCCTGGTCGGAAAGCCTTTCTACCGACCAGATCATCGCCGGCCAGATCCTGCTGACGCTCGGCGATACGGAGGAGCGACGCCGCTACCTGAATGCGCGCGCCACGATCAACCAGTTGCTGAAGCTCGGCTCCGTGCCGATCATCAACGAGAACGACACGGTCGCCACCACCGAAATCCGCTATGGCGACAACGATCGGCTCGCCGCCCGCGTGGCGACCATGGTCGGCGCCGACCTGCTCGTGCTGCTATCCGACATCGACGGGCTCTATACGGCCCCGCCGCATCTCGATCCGGAAGCCCGCTTCCTCGAGACGATTGCGGAAATCACGCCGGAGATCGAGGCGATGGCCGGCGGTGCGGCCTCGGAACTGTCGCGCGGCGGCATGCGCACCAAGATCGATGCCGGCAAGATCGCCACAACGGCCGGTTGCGCGATGATCATCGCTTCCGGCAAGCCGGTGCATCCGCTGAAGGCGATCGAGGCCGGCGCCCGTTCCTCCTGGTTCGCGCCTTCCCGCTCGCCGGTGACGGCGCGCAAGACCTGGATCGCCGGACAGCTCCTGCCGGCCGGTTCGATTGCGATCGATGCCGGCGCGGAGACGGCGCTGCGCTCCGGCAAGAGCCTGCTTCCGGCCGGTGTCCGCCAGGTGACCGGAACGTTCAGCCGCGGCGACACGATCGCGATCCTCAACAATTCCGGCCGCGAGATCGCCCGCGGGCTCGCCGGCTACGACGCCGACGAGGCGCGCCAGATCGCCGGCAAGAAATCGGCCGAGATCGCCGCGATCCTCGGCTACGCCGGCCGCACCGCCATGGTGCATCGCGACGATATGGTAATGACGGCTCCCTCGGAACCATGATCCGGGGCGGAAAAGGACGAGAAGAAAGGCAAGCTCCATGCTTGACACGGTCGAGAACGGCTCAGACGTCAATGCGATCATGCTGGAGATCGGCCGTCGCGCCAAGGCGGCCGCCCGGCCGCTCGCCATTGCCAGCGCCGAGCGCAAGCATGCGGCGCTCATCGGCATGGCCGAGGCAATCATCGCGAGGAGCAGCGACATCCTCGCCGCCAACGCGACCGATCTCGCAAACGCTGAAGAGAGCGGTGTCGCCAAGGCGTTCATCGACCGGCTGACGCTGACGGACGGCCGCATCCGCGACATGGCGGACGGCATCCGGGCGATCGCGGCGCTGAAGGATCCGGTCGGCGACGTCATTGCCGCATGGGACCGGCCGAACGGCTTGCATATAGAGCGCGTCCGCACGCCGCTCGGCGTCATTGGGGTGATCTATGAAAGCCGTCCGAACGTCACGGCGGATGCCGGCGCGCTCTGCCTCAAGGCGGGTAATGCGGTGATCCTGCGCGGCGGCTCCGACAGCTTCCATTCGTCGCGGGCGATCCATGCCTGCCTGGCCGAGGGGCTGAAGGCTGCCGGCCTGCCGGAAGAAGCGATCCAGATGGTGCCTGTCGCCGACCGCGCCGCCGTCGGCGCCATGCTTTCGGGGCTGAACGGGGCGATCGACGTTATCGTGCCGCGCGGCGGCAAAAGCCTCGTCGCCCGGGTTCAAAACGAGGCGCGCGTGCCGGTCTTCGCCCATCTCGAAGGCCTTTGCCATATCTATGTCGATGCCTCCGCCGATCTCGATATGGCGAAAAACATCGTCGTCAATGCCAAGATGCGCCGAACCGGCATCTGCGGCGCCGCCGAGACGCTGCTGATCGACCGCAACGCCGCCGACCGGCTGGCGAAACCGCTGCTTAAGGGTTTGCTCGACGCCGGTTGCGAGGTGCGCGTTTCCGACGAGCTACAAGGCCTGTTGCCGGGCCTGAGAGGCGCAACCGACGAAGACTGGGCCACCGAATATCTGGACGCGATCATCTCGGCGAAGCTCGTCGACGGCATTTCCGGCGCCATCGAGCACATCAACAGCTGGTCTTCGGCCCACACGGAGGCGGTGATCGCCGAAGACGCGGCCGTCGTCGAGCGCTTCTTCACCGAAATCGACTCGGCGATCCTGCTGCACAATGCCTCGACGCAGTTTGCCGATGGCGGCGAGTTCGGCATGGGCGGAGAGATCGGCATTGCCACCGGCAAGATGCATGCCCGCGGTCCGGTCGGCGTCGAGCAGCTGACCTCGTTCAAATATCGCGTGCGCGGCACAGGACAGGTGCGGCCCTGACGACACCTGCGGATGTGAAGCCGGAATATCTGCGCATGCCGCATGTCGAGAGCGGCATGGCCGTCGGCCTGTTCGGCGGATCGTTCAACCCGCCCCATGAGGGCCATGTGCTCGTTGCCGAGACGGCGCTACGCAAGCTCGGGCTCTGCCAGCTCTGGTGGATGGTGACGCCCGGCAATCCGATGAAGGACCGCAACAATCTCGCGCCGCTCGCCGAGCGGATCGCGATGAGCGAGAAGATCGCCGGCAATCCGCGCATCAAGATCACGGCCTTCGAGCAGGCGCTCGGACAGAGCTATACGGCGCGCACCCTGGAGTTCGTCCGGGCACGCAACCGCGGCGTCCGCTTCGTCTGGGTGATGGGGGCCGACAATCTCCGGAGCTTTCATCGCTGGCAGGACTGGCGCCGGATCGTCGGCACCTTCCCGATCGCGGTGATCGACAGGCCGGGCTCGACGCTCGCCTATCTGTCGTCGCCCATGGCCAGGACCTTCAGTCAGGCGCGAATCGACGAGGACGACGCGCCGAGCGTCGCATCTCGGCCGCCGCCGGCCTGGACTTTCATCCACGGACCCCGCTCCTCACTAAGCTCGACGGCGCTCCGTTCCGCCAAATCCGGGTGAATTCCCGTCATTTACGTCTCGCGTCTTGAAACCGTACCGGTTTGGTGCCTACATTTGACGCACGGTTCGACCTCAATCACGGACCGGAAGTGCTTGTTCTGTTCATTCGGAAAGGAAAGACCCTGACAACAGCACACGCCAAGGGATATGCGGTCTCCGCAGTCCCGCGCAGCACGGAACTGAGCGACGAAGCCGCTGTCCGTGCGCTTAAGCTGGTCCTCGAAAGCCTAGAGGACTCGAAGGCAGAAGATATCATCACCATCAACATTGCCGGAAAGTCGGCGTTGGGAGACTTCATGGTCGTCGTCTCCGGCCGTTCGAACAGGCATGTTATGGCCATTGCCGACCACCTGGTGACGGACCTGAAGGACGAGGGCCTTGGCAATCCCCGCGTCGAAGGTCTCGAAGGTGGCGACTGGGTGCTGATCGACACCGGCGATGTGATCGTTCACATCTTCCGGCCCGAGATCCGGGAATTCTACAACATCGAAAAGATGTGGGCGGCCCCGGAGGTCGAGGACAGCACCCTGCACTGAGACGCGCCGCCCGTCCCTGACCGATCGCCTCAGGACGGAGCGACGACCGGTGCCGATTTGAGATGCCGCTGCCATCACCCGACCGGGAGGATGGCAGCAGAAGGGTTTTTGCCGATCGAAATCCCCTTCGATCGGATGCCGGTGGGGATGGAAACGGGTCAATGCGAATCGGACTTTTCGCAGTCGGCCGCCTCAAGGCGGGGCCGGAAAAGGATCTCGCAGCCCGTTACCTCGATCGCTTCGCCAAGGCGGGACCGGCCATCGGCCTGGAACTGGCGCGCGTCGTCGAAGTCAACGAGAGCCGCGCCGCCAACGCGGAAACACGCAAGCGCGAGGAAGCGGCCCAGCTCGAAAAGGCGCTTGCCGAGGGCAGCCTGCTGCTCTTGCTCGACGAACGCGGCAAGGCGCTCGATTCGGAGAGTTTCGCGACGCTGCTCGGCACGTTGCGGGACGGCGGCAAGCGCGATCTGATGATCGCCATCGGCGGTGCCGACGGGCTCGACCCGACGCTTCATGCCCGGGCCGATTCCGTCCTCTGCCTCGGCAAGATGACCTGGCCGCACCAGCTCGTGCGCATCCTGATTGCCGAACAGCTCTATCGGGCCGTGACGATTTTGGCCGGTCATCCGTATCATCGTGCGTGAATCTCATTCGTCGGCAATAACAAGAATATGTATTGGTGGGCTGCGGCAAATCGGATTAGGGTTTCCTGATTTATTTGCTTAGCCCACGAGACAGGATGACGCGCGCCAGGAACAGAGACGTCGCCCGGATGAAATTTGCCGTCGGGCAGGTCGGTCGGCACGCGGCGATCGCCGCCGTTCTCCTGTTGAGCGGCGCGCCGGCACTGGCGCAGGATCCCGGCGCGGCCGCTCCGGGCCCGACCGCTGCGACGCAGGGGCCGCCGGATCCCGCCGCCGACCTGACCCTGAGGCGCGACAGCACACGCAGCGAACTCGAGGCGCTGTCGAAGACGATCGGCGTTTCGCGTGATCGCGCCGCGGCTCTCGAGCAAACGATTGCCGAGATCGACAAGAGCAATGCTGCGCTGCGCTCGGCGATCGTCGATTCGGCGGCGAAGCGCCAGGACCTCGAACGGCAGATCGCCGAGGGCGAGAAGAAGCTCAACGAGCTGCGCGCCAAGGAGGACGTGGTCAAGCGCTCGCTCAGGGGCCGGCGCGGCGTACTCGCCGAGGTGCTTGCCGCCCTGCAACGGATGGGCCGCAACCCACCGCCGGCGATCTTGGTGACGCCGGAAGATGCGCTTGGCTCCGTTCGCAGCGCCATCCTGCTCGGCGCCGTCGTTCCAGAAATACGCGAGCAGACCGACAGCCTCGTCGCCGATCTCAAGGCGCTTTCCGACATCCGCGCCGGCATAGCGAGGCAGCGGGACGATCTGTCGGCGACGATGACCGCCAATCTCGAGGAAGAGCGGCGCATGTCTATGCTCGTCGCCGAGAAGGAAAAGCTGCGGCAGCAGAACGCGACGGAACTCGCCTCCGAGCAGCTCAAGGCGGAGGAACTGGCCCTGCAGGCGACCAATCTCGAGGGGCTGATCTCCTCGCTCGAAAACGAGATCTCCTCGGTGCGCGAGGCAGCCGCGACGGCGCGCGCGCAGGAGGAGGAACGGCTGCGGATGAACGAGGCCGAGCGCCAGGCGGCGCGGGAATTGGCCAAGAGCGCGGTGCCCGACAAAAACCGTATTGCGCCCGCATATGTGTTTTCGGAATTGCAACAGAGGCTCAGCTATCCGGTCGCAGGCTCGATCCTGCGGCAATTCGGCGACGCGGACGGCACCGGGCACTCGCTGCAGGGGATCATGCTGGAAACCAATGCAGGCGCGCTGGTGACCACGCCGGCGGACGGATGGGTTGTCTATGCCGGCAGCTTCCGCAGCTACGGACAGATGATCATCCTCAATCCCGGCGACGGCTACCATATCGTGCTTGCCGGAATGGAGAGCGTAAGCGTCCGCCCGGGGCAATTCGTCGTGGCAGGCGAGCCGGTGGCGACGATGGGTGCAAAAAGAGTGGCGAGTGCGGCGGCCTTGACGCTGGAAACCGACAGGCCAACGATTTACATTGAATTCCGAAAAGACGGAAAGCCGGTTGATTCCCGACCGTGGTGGACCGCAGCAGAAGTTGGAAAGGCGCGAAATGATACGTAGAGCTTCACTTGTTCTGGTCGGGGCGCTGATGGGGGCGACGGCGATGGGCGTCGTCTATTCGGCAACGATCCCGGCCGTGGCGGCCAATTCGTCCACCTATCGCGAGCTGGCGATTTTCGGCGATGTGTTCGAGCGCGTGCGCGCTCAGTACGTGACGCCGCCGCAGGACGACAAGCTCATCGAGAATGCCATCAACGGCATGCTCTCCTCGCTCGACCCGCATTCGAGCTACATGAACTCGGCCGATGCCGAGGATATGCGCACCCAGACGCGCGGCGAGTTCGGCGGCCTCGGCATCGAGGTGACGATGGAAGAGGATCTCGTCAAGGTGACGAGCCCGATCGACGATACCCCTGCCGCCCGCGCCGGGGTGCTTGCCGGCGACCTGATTTCGAAGATCGACGGGCAGGACGTCCGCGGCCTAAAGCTCGAGGAAGCGGTCGACAAGATGCGCGGTGCCGTCGGCACGCCGATCAAGCTCACCATCCTGCGCAAGGGTGCGGAGAAGCCGATCGAAGTGACGATCGTTCGCGACGTGATCGCCGTGCGTGCCGTCAAATACCGCGTTGAAGGCGATGTCGGCTATCTCCGAGTGATCTCCTTCACGGAGAAGACCTTCGACGACCTGAAGAAGGGCATCGAGAAAGTCAAGGCGGACGTCCCGACCGACAAGCTCAAGGGCTATGTGCTCGACCTGCGACTCAACCCGGGCGGTCTGCTCGACCAGGCGATCAATGTTTCGGACGCTTTCATGGAACGCGGCGAGGTCGTCTCGACCCGCGGCCGCAACCCGGACGAGACGCGCCGCTTCAACGCGACGCCGGGCGACCTGACGGACGGCAAGCCCGTCATCGTCCTCGTCAACGGCGGCTCAGCTTCGGCATCGGAGATCGTCGCCGGTGCGCTGCAGGATATGAAGCGCGCGACCGTGCTCGGCACGCGTTCCTTCGGCAAGGGCTCGGTTCAGACGATCATTCCGCTCGGCGACGCCGGCGCACTGCGCCTGACGACCGCGCTTTATTACACGCCGTCCGGCAAGTCGATCCAGGGCACCGGCATCACCCCGGACATCAAGGTCGAACAGCCGCTGCCGCCGGAACTCCTCGGCAAGGTCGAGGCCCAGGGCGAGTCCGATCTGCGCGGCCACATCAAGGGCCAGAACGAGGACGACGAGGGCTCCGGTTCGGTCGCCTATGTGCCGCCGGAGGCCAAGGACGACATTCAGCTGAACTACGCGCTCGACCTCCTGCGCGGCAAGAAGACGGATCCGTCCTTCCCGGCCAATCCCGAACAGGCCGAGCTCAAGAAGTAAGCGGACGCGAAGCGGATGAGACAAAGACGCCGGGCTGTTCAACCCGGCGCCTTTATATTATGCATCGGCGATGTAGCCGACTGCCGATGATTCTCGCGAGCGGGGCGCATCCCTCACCGGCAACGTTCCAAAGGTCGAGGCTCCGTTTGGGAACTGATCTCAATGCCCCCCTTGGCCGGGGCCCGAAGAAGCGGCCTCGGCGCAAGCGCGACCCGCGCCGGCTGTCCGGCTATGCATTTCTTGGCATCTTCACCCTTGTCGTCGCCGGGCTTTCCGGCTGGGCCGCCTTGGCGCCCGATCCCCTGCTCCGCACTCCGGATCCGGTAGCGAGCGCAGAAGCGAGCCAGGCGCCCGCCGAGCAAGTCGCATCCCCCGCCAAGCCGAAAGGAGCAGCCGGCTCGCTTCGCCCGAGCGGCGCCCGTTCCGGCGCCCATGTCGAGGAGATCCTCACTGACGACGGCGCAACGGTCACGAAATTCACGCCGAGGCCGCGCGACGGCGAGGGCCCGGCGCTGATCAGTGCCGGGGCAACGCGCGGTCAGGATCCCCGCATGGCGGCGCTTCCGAACGAGGACCTCGTCGAAGTCACGCCCGATGGCCGGTTGCCGATCGTCGGTCCGGACGGTTTGCGGCCCATGGATCAATATGCCCGTCCCTGGTCCGGCGCCCGCGGCACCCGCATCGGGCTCGTCGTCGGCGGCCTCGGCCTCAGCCAGACGGGGACCCAGCGGGCGATCCGCGATCTGCCGCCGGACGTGACGCTCGCCTTCGCCGCGGCCGGCAACAGCCTGCAGCGCTGGATGCAGGATGCGCGCCGCGACGGCCACGAGATCCTCCTGCAGATCCCGATGGAGCCCTTCGACTATCCGGACAACGACCCCGGGCCGCATGCGCTTCTCGTCTCTCGCGGCGCCACGAAGAACCTCGCCGAGCTGCACCGCAGCATGGGCCAGATCACCAATTATACCGGCGTCATGAACTATCTCGGCGGCCGCTTTCTCTCCGATGCGGATGCGCTCGAGCCGGTGATGCGCGACCTCGGTAAGCGCGGCCTGTTGTTTCTCGACGACGGCACCTCGGCGCAATCGCTTTCCGGAACGCTCTCTGGCGCCTTCGGCGTGCCGCATGGCTTTGCCGATCTGGTTCTCGACAGCGAACTCAGCCGCGGCGCGATCCTGCGCAAGCTCGACGAACTCGAACGCGTCGCGCGGCGCAACGGCACGGCGATCGGCGTCGCCTCCGCCTTCGAAGAGAGCGTGGCGACGATCGCCGACTGGATGGAGGAGGCCGGCGGGCGCGGCATCGAATTCGTCGGCATTTCGGCTCTCGTCAACGATCCGCAACAAAACTGATCTAAGCAGGCTGAATACCTGACAGCACATGCAAGGGAATGACGACATGGGTAAAGACAAGGGCAAGGCTTTGAAGGCAGAGGACCTGCCTTATCGGCCTTGTGTCGGCGTCATGGTCCTTAATCATGAGGGGCTTGTCTGGGCCGGACATCGGCTCGCGGTCGGCAATTCGGAATATGATGGCTCGCCGCAGCTCTGGCAGATGCCGCAGGGCGGCATCGACGAGGGCGAGGACCCGCTTGAAGCCGCCTATCGCGAGCTTTACGAGGAGACCGGCATGCGCAGCGTTTCGCTGCTTGCCGAGGCGCCCGACTGGATCAATTACGACCTGCCGGAGCACCTGATTGGCATCGGCCTCAAGGGCAAGTTTCGCGGCCAGACGCAGCGCTGGTATGCCTTCCGCTTCGAAGGCGACGAAAGCGAGATCGCCATCAACCCGCCGCCGGGCGGCCACGACCCCGAATTCGACGCCTGGGAATGGAAGCCGATGCGCGAACTGCCGGGCCTGATCGTGCCTTTCAAGCGCAAGGCCTATGAAGAGGTCGTCGCCGCCTTCGCGCATCTGGTGGGTAGGTAGGCCCGCCGTCGGAGCCCGCCCCGCAAAAACGGGACGGGCTACTGATCGCGGATCGTTCGGACCTTCGTCAGGCGAGGACGAAGTCGCTCGTCGTAAGTGTTCTGACGTTCTGCAGGATGGCGACCAGTTGCGGGTCTTCGGCAGTACCCGAGCCGTCGGCATCGAACCAGAGACGGCCATTGTCCGTCTCGAACAGGAACATGCCCTTTCCGCTCGTCGCTGCGGGGTCGGTGCCTGTCACGAGTGTCACCGCCGCATCGCCCCCCGCGATGCCGAAGGCGTCGCGCTCGATGACGAGCTTGTCCTGGCCACGGGTGAAATCGGTGATGACGTCTCCCTCGCCGTCGAATCCGTCCTTATCGAAGACGAACCGGTCGTTGCCGGCACCGCCGGTCAGCCAATCATCGCCCTTGCCGCCGACCAGCATGTCGTTGCCCGTGCGGCCATCGAGGATGTCGTCCGCCTTCCCGCCATAAAGAACATTGCCGTTTGCATTGCCGCGAATCTCATCGTCGGCGCCGCTGCCTCTGATGTTTTCGACGTTCGTCACCGTGAGACCGAGTGCCAGGCCCTTGCTCGCCGCCTGATCCTGGAGATCGAGAACGACCGAAGTCGATCCTTCGCTGAAGGAAAGCGTATCGACACCGCTACCGCCGTCTAACACATCCCTGCCCGATGGATCATCGCGGATGAGAAGGTCGTCGCCAGCATCCCCGAAGAGTTGATCGTCGCCGGCGCCGTCGCGGAGCGTATCGTTGCCGTTTCCGCCGTGCAGGGTGTCGTCGCCGTTGTTGCCCTTGAGCGTGTCGTCGAGAGCGCCGCCGCTCACCCTGTCACGGCCGTTGCTGCCCGCATAATCAAGCCCTTCGAAGCCGTTGAACCATGTCGCCGTATCGACGATCACCGCTGCGCCAGAGAAGGCAAAACTGATTTCCCGCGTCTGCCCAGTGAGATCAAGGTTCAGCACGTCGGTTCCGGCGCCGCCGTCCGCCTTGTCGCCGATGCCGATATAGACCGTGTCATTGCCGTCCTCGACATAGATCACGTCCTTGCCCTCGGTACCGGCGAGGCCCGCGCCGCGGATGATGTCATTGCCAGCGCCGCCTCTCAATCTGTCGTTGCCGGCATCACCCGATATCGTGTCGTCGCCGGCGCCGCCGTTGAGGGTGTCGTTGTTGCCGCCGCCGCTCAACTCGTCATCGAGGCTACCGCCGGCGAAGGTGTTGCTGCCCGCACCCCCGATGAGCTTGACTCGCTCGACGTTCCTCACAAAGACGGACGCGTTGGTAGCGGTCACGTCGGCCGAGAGCTCAAATCCGACATTCGACCAGGACATGCTGAAGTCGATGGTCGCGAAGTCGTTTCCGGCGCCTCCGTCGAGGTCGAGAACCCCATTCGAGGCGCTCCGCGAAAACGTGTCGTTCCCGGCGCCGAGATTGACGACATTGGTGCTGGCACCGCTCGAACCGTCGGCAACGGCGACCTGATCATCGCCGTCGCCGGCGTTGATCGTGTTCCAGCCGTCATAGTCGCGGATAACATCGTTTCCGCCACCGGCGGTCAGCGTGTCGTTGCCGTCACCGCCATCCAGCCAATCCGCACCGTTGCTGCCAATCAGCCTGTCGTTGCCGCCGTAGCCGGAAAACGAGACGGTCTCGGCGGAGCCTACGGATGCAACCACGTCGTCGCCGGCGCCGAACAGGATCTGATAACGCTCGAAATTGGTGAGAACCGAGCCATCGGAAAGCGTGGCGACGGCGCCGTTGACCGAAAAGGTCAGAGCGCCTGTAAGAGAGCTGCGGATAACAGTTACCCAGTCCTTTCCCGCGCCTCCATCGGCCTGGTCCGCACCGCCGCCGCCGAGGGATACTTCGTCATCGCCGCTGCCGCCGATCACATTGTCGATGCCGAGACCTGCGTTGACATAATCATCGCCGGCGCCGAGATCGACCGTATCGTCTCCTCCATCGGAAAAGACGACGTCGTTACCGTCGGCTGTGATGATGCGGTTCGCGTCGGAACCGGCGGCGAAGAAAGAATAATGCTCTATGCCGATAACCGTCGTTCCGCCATCGAGCGTGTTGACCTCGGTCGCCGCCTTGGCGGTAAAATCGCCGGTGAAGTTCCCGATTTGCAGACGATCGCTGCCGCTTGAATCGGTAATCTGGTCCTTCCCTTCGCCATGGGTGTAGATGAAGACATCGTCGCCAGCGCCTCCCTCCGACTTGTCGTCTCCAAGACCGCTGAGAAGAACGTCGTCGCCCGCCCCTCCCTGAAGAATATCCGCGCCGTCGCCGGCGAATATCTGGTCCCTGCCGCTGCCGCCCGAAAGGAGATCGTTGCCGACGTCACTAATGAGCAGATCATCGCCGTCGCCGCCATAGAGCTTGTCGTCGCCGTCGCCGCCGTAGAGATAGTCCTTTCCAGCGTCCCCGAAGAGGATGTCATCCCCGGTTTCGCCGAACAGGCGGTCGGAACCATAGCCGCCGGCGAGCATGTCGGCACCCGTGTGGCCCGTCAGCGTATCATCGCCACGGCCACCCCAAAGCTCGTCATTGCCGGCGCCTCCCCACAGAGCATCGGCATAGGCGCCGCCGGATATCACATCGTCGAAACTGGTCCCGCCAATCGAGAACGACTCCACATTCATCACTTGCATGCCGCCGGTCAGGGTCTGCACGGAAGCCCAATCATCAATCCTGATGTCAAGTCCGGCGCCATAGGCCGCATAGTTGAGCATCACCGTGTCGGTGCCGGAGCCGCCGTCGACGATGTCGCCGGCAGTCTCATCGTATCCGTTGGCGACAATGGTGTCCCGGCCGCTGCCCCCATGCAGCATGTCCTGTCCGACATCACCCATGAGCCGATCGTTGCCGCTGTCACCGTTCAGCGTATCGTCCCCGTCGGCGCCGCGGAGGTCGTCACCCTGAAATGACCCGCTGACGGTATCATTGTCCCCATCACCATTGGCCGTGTCATAGCCCATGCCGCCATTGATGACGTCGGCACCCTCGAGGCCCGTTATGACGTCGGCCTCAAGATCGCTGCCGATCAACACATCGTCGCCGTTCGTACCCGTGATAGTTCCCATTCCTGTCTCCTGACTGGTTGCCTCGGGGACGTGCAGGCTCGAACCACGATCCTCATGTCTCGCCCGTCAAAATCGGATTGTTCGGAGAAATGCCGCGGGCGTGCCGCTCGATTGCTCAAAGGCCGCACTGCCCAGTCCCGCCGGCTGTCGCCAACGCAGCCCCCGCATTTCAATGCCTTGTCGCATTGAGGCGCATCCGATCTGCAAACTGACCATGAGCGAGCCGGAAAAACAGCGTGAAATGAACGAGAACCGGCAAATTTCCGTGACCTGCTTCGACCCCCATACCGGATCATGCATTCGCATGACCTCGAGAACGGAGCTTCCGTTCCGCTGCCATCTATGCGCGAGTTATGAGGTCTCTCCTGTTCCTGTCGGAACAGTCAAATGCGTTGGGCCGAAACGTCGCCGCTGTCGATCCGGGCGTGGTGCGCTGCTTCAATTCTCGCATCGCACATCATGACGCGATTGGGTCTTGCGCATGGACCTTTGCGCAACATCCGTACGGTGCGGGCTATCTTGCAATAAGCTCAATACAAAAGCGCCGCGCGTAGCACGCGCGGCGCTTTATCCAAACAAATTCGATACTATTCGGCTTCGTTTGCCGGGGCGGCGTTGAGCTGCCCGTATTTTTCCTCGCCGATCGTTTCGAGCAGCTGGATCTGCGACTCGAGGAAGTCGATGTGGCCCTCCTCGTCGGCGAGCAGTTCCTCGAAGAGTTTCATCGAGACATAGTCGCCGGCCGCGTGACAGACGTCGCGGGAATTCTTGTAGGCCGTGCGGGCGTCGTATTCGCCGGCGAGGTCGGCCTTCAGCACTTCCTTGACATTCTGGCCGATGCGCAGCGGCGCCACCGTCTGCAGGTTCGGATGGCCTTCGAGGAAGATGATGCGTGCGATGAGTTTGTCGGCGTGGTGCATTTCCTCGATAGATTCCTCACGCTCCTTCTTTGCAAGCAGCGTGTAGCCCCAGTCTTCGAGAAAGCGGTAATGCACCCAGTACTGGTTTACGGCACCGAGTTCGAGAAAGAGCGCTTCGTTAAGCTGCTCGATGACCTTTGCGTCGCCTTTCAAGATCCGCCCTCCGGTTTTCTTCGTGGAATTGTTTTAGGCGGGTCATGAAATCAAATATCTCGGCGTCCGTCGAGTCGCGACGGGCGTGATATTGCTCGGTGGTGCGGATGATGATGTCGACGACATTGGGGAAACAGCCGCAGCAACGACCGCGCTTTTCCATCGCGTGATAGACTTTCGCCGGCACGATCAGCTGCCAACAGTCCTCATCGAGGAGGCCGATGATCGTGTCCTCGATCTCTTTTTCGGTGATGAAATTGCAGCTGCAAACCAGCATTTCGTCTTGCCCGTCAAACGCAACATCCTGAATTTGCGATAAAGCAAAAGAGGATATTTGCCGTCAACAAAAAACTCCTCTCCATAAAGTTGAAGGGTATATTAGAGGCGTTCTAATCTTGAGGAAAAATTTCGTGTTTTCATCGGATTAGCGGATTCTAAGGCACCGATTTTTCTCTCATGGCTTGCAGATTGGGTCGGAAAGGCTGCGACATTTTTACACAGGCTTACCCGCAGCCAAAGCCGGAGACAATCGGGCGATGCAACGATCTGCAGTTGGCAAGCCGACCGAGGATCAATGGAAGTTGCGTCCCTTCGGCATGACCTCGGCCACCTCGCTCCCCGACTCCGACGTTTTTCGTCCCTCTTGTTGAGAAGGCATCAGGCGCAATTGCCGGAGTGCTTTCTTGTCGCGGGCATCCGCGGTCGGCCTGAGCGCCTCGTCGGCCCGATCATTGGCTCCGAAGCGCCTGGCCTCGTTGCGCAGGAGCCCGAGCATCGGCGTCATGTCCTCCATATGTTCGGCGACCACATGGATGACGCCGCTTTCGCTCTGTAAGCGGCCGCGTATCTTCACGAGCCGGGATCCCATGACCTGCCGCCGATATTTCTGGAAGGTCTTCTCCCAGACGATGATGTTGGCAACACCGGTTTCGTCCTCGATCGTCATGAAGATGACGCCATTGGCCGAACCCGGCCGCTGGCGAACGAGCACAAGGCCTGCCACCGTCACCCGTCTTCCGGCCGGGGTCCGCGCCAAATCCCGGCTGGAAAGAATGCTCATGCGCGAGAAATCCTCTCGCATGAAGGAGACCGGGTGGGCCTTCAGCGACAGCGTCAGGTAGCGATAGTCATGGATGACATGTTCGCCGGCGGGCATGTCCGGCAGGGCAACCGCCGGCTCGACCTGTAGGTCCGTCGAACCGGCCCCATCGAAAAGCGGCAGGCGCTCGACCGCCGACTGCTCGTTGAGCGCCTTCACCGCCCAGAGGGCTCTTCGCCGGTCGAGGCCGATGGAGCGGAAGGCATCCGCATTCGCAAGACGCTCCAGCACGGCCCGCGTCAGCCCGGAGCGGACCCAGAGATCGTGAACGGACCGGTATCCCTCGCCGCGGCGCGCGACGAGCGCCCCCATATCCGCTTGCCGCAATCCCTTGACCAGCCGGAAACCGAGCCGGACGGCCTTCTGCGACTTGATCACATCCCGCATATCCGCATGGCGCGGGTCGACCGCATCCTTGCTGAACATCCTCTCGCCTTCGAGCAGGGCATCCCAGTCCGAGTGGTTGACGTCGACCGGCAGGATTTTCACCCCGTGTTCGCGGGCATCGCGCACGAGCTGCGCGGGCGCATAGAAGCCCATCGGCTGCGAGTTCAGAAGCGCGGCGCAGAAGACATCCGGATAATAGGCCTTGAACCAGGAGGAGGCATAGACGAGCGAGGCGAAGGAGGCGGCATGGCTCTCGGGAAAACCATATTCGCCGAAACCCTTGATCTGGTTGAAGCAGCGCTCGGCGAACTCCCTTTCATAGCCGTTCTTGACCATGCCATCGATCATCTTCCGCTCGAAAGTATGGATCGTGCCGGTCCGCTTGAAGGTCGCCATGGCGCGGCGCAGGCGATCGGCCTCGCTCGGCGAGAAGCCGGCGGCGGTGATGGCGATCTGCATTGCCTGCTCCTGGAACAGCGGCACGCCCAGCGTTCTTTCCAGGACCGCCTTCAATTCCTCGCTCGGATAGTCGACCGCTTCTCCCCGGCGCTGCGCCTCGCGCCGCTTCAGATAGGGATGCACCATGTTGCCCTGGATGGGACCCGGGCGGACGATCGCCACCTCGATCACCAGATCGTACATTTCGCGCGGTCTGAGCCGCGGCAGCATGCTCATCTGCGCACGGCTTTCGATCTGGAACACCCCGACCGTATCGGCGCGGCAGATCATGTCGTAAACGGCCTCTTTCTGGTCTTGGTAGAGTTCGGCGAGCGTTTTCGGCTTGCCGTAATGGGCTTCCAGGAACTTGAAGGCCCTGGCGAGGCAGGTCAGCATGCCGAGCGCCAGCACGTCGACCTTGAGGATCTTCAACTGGTCGAGATCGTCCTTGTCCCATTCGATCATGTAGCGGTCGGGCATGGCCGTGTTCATGATCGGCACAACCTCGTCGAGCCTGTCGCGGGTGATGACGAAGCCGCCGACATGCTGGGAGAGGTGCCTCGGGAAGTTCATGAGCAGGCTGGCATAGGCAAGCACGCGCCTCGTCAGCGGATCCGCCATGTCGAGCCCCGCCCCCCTCGCCTGTTCCTCGGTGAAGGGCGAAGTGCCCCAGCCCCAGACGGAACTGACGAGAGCCGATTGTATGTCCTCCGACAGGCCGAAGGCCTTGGCGACCTCGCGGCCGGCCGAACGCGAGCGGTAGCTGATCACCGCGGCAGTGAGCCCGGCATGCTCCTTGCCGTAGGTTCTGTAGATATATTGGATGACCTCTTCGCGCCGCTCGTGTTCGAAGTCGACATCTATATCGGGCGGCTCGTCGCGGTCGCGCGACAGGAAGCGGTCGAACAGCAGCGTGAACTTCTGCGGATCGACGTCGGTGATGCCGAGGCAGAAACAGACGGAGGAGTTGGCGGCAGACCCCCGCCCCTGGCAGAGAATGTTCACGCTGCGGGCAAATTTCACCAGCTTGTGGACGGTCAGGAAATAGGGCTCGTATTTCTTGTCGTGGATGAGTTCGAGCTCGTATTCGATCTGCCGCTTTACCTTTTCCGGCACGCCGGAAGGATACCGCTCGCGCGCACCTTCGGCGACGAGCCTCCGCAGGCTTTCGGCCGGCGTCTCGCCCGCGGCGTTTTCGTCCGGATATTGATGGCTGAGCTCGTCGAGGCTGAAGGAAAGCCGCTTGAAGAATTTGCCCGCATTGACGATCGCTTCGGGATAGTCGCGGAAAAGCCGCACCATCTCCTGCGGGCCCTTCAGGTGCCTTTCGGCATTCTTCTGGAGGAGGAAGCCGGCGCTGGCGATCGACACATGCTCGCGAATGGCGGTGACCACATCCGCAAGCGGCCGGTAGTGCGGATCGTGATAGAGTGCGTCATTGGTGGCCAGAAGCCGGACATCGAGGCTCCTGGCGAGGGCGGCGAGAACGGCGAAGTCATGCCGGTCGAAGCCGTCATAACGGGGCGCAAGGCCGAGATAGAGCCGGTTGCCGGCATGCTCCCGCAATGTCTCAAGAAGCGTGCCCAGGATTTCCGGCTGCGGCCGGCCTTCGCCCGGCATGACGATCAGCAGCAGTTCCTCCTGCCATTCGAGAAGATCGGCGAGATGAAGCGTGCAGTCGCCTTTCTTCGAACGCAGGTTGCCGGCGCTGAGCAGTCGGCAGAGATGCCCCCAGCCCTGCCTGTTCCGGGGATAGGCGAGAATGTCCGGCGTGCCATCGGCAAAGACCAGGCGGGCCCCGGGCTGGAAAGGATAATTCTCCACTTTTGCCTTGGCATGGGCCCTGACGACACCGGCCACGCTGTTGCGGTCGGCGACGCCGAGGCCTGAAAGCCCGATCTTCTTGGCAAAGACGATCATCTCCTCGGCCGGCGCCGCCCCTTCTAAAAAGGAGAAATTCGTGCGCGCTCCAAGCTCGTAGAAGATCGGCGCCTCGCTCATGCGAAAACTCCGTGCATGAACCAGCGGGCTGCCGCGACTTCCCTTCCGTAAAGGCCTTCGCGGAACAGCCAGAAACGGCGGCCCTCCTGATCCTCGACCCGGAAATAGTCGCGCGTCGGATGGTCCTCCCCGTCGATCCACCATTCGGCGGCGATCCGCTCGGGACCCTCGGCGCGGGCGACGCGATACTGGGTCTTTCGCCAGTTGAAGCTGCGCGGGGCGCCGTCCGGCACCTCGGCCGTCGCCTCCACCAGTTCGGGGTAGGCGAAAACCCGAAGCGGGCGGTTTTCCGGAAAGACCCTGCCGTCAGAGCCAGGCGGCGCCATCACCGCCGCCACATTCCTGACCGCGGCAAACCCGCCCGCCCGCTCCGGCAGGTGGCTTTCGGCAAGGCTCGCCTGCATCAGGCAATCGGGGCCGAACCGGGCGGCAACCTTGTCGATGAAGGCGGCAAGCGGCTGGCTTTCCTCGGGCACGCCGGAAAAATCCTGCTGCGCCGGATCGAGCCTTTCGCTGCGCAAAACGGCCAGCCTGAGGATTTCGAAGCCGTAGCCGGCATCGAGATCGTCATGGACCGCCTGCAGCCGTTCGCGAAAGAGCGCCGCGATGCGGCCGGCATCATTCAACGGCATGGCCGCATGCGCCCGCACACGGAATACCCGTCCGTCGACGCGAAACAGAAGAAGCTCGAACAGCCGCCCGCCTTCGCCATGCCGCTCCAGCGAGGTGCGGACGTCCTTGGCAAGGTGACGGGTCAGTTCGAGAATGTATTCCTCGTCCATCAGCGGTTCGGCGAGCCGGCGCTCGGCGGCAAAGCTCGGCACCGGCAGGCGCGGCGACAAAGGTTCGTCCGCCGCGCCTCTCGCCTGGTCGAGCCTGAGGAGAAGGAGGGAACCGAAGCGGCGGGCAAGCGGCGCGCGCGGCGCTTCGAGAAGGTCGCCGATCTGTTTCAGCCCGACGCGCTCGAGGGCTGCGGCGGTTTCCTTCGGCAGGCGGAGCGCCGCAACCGGCAAGGGTGCAAGAACCCGACCGGCCTCTCCCGCTTCGATGACGGCCACATCGCCGTAGCGGGCGGCGGCCCAGGAAAGGCCGGCTGCGGAGGAGACGGTCGCCCGCGCCTCGACGCCGAGCGAGAAAAGCCGGGACAGGAGATCGCTGACAAGCCCCTTCTCGCCGCCATGCAGGTGGGCGCAGCCGGTGATGTCGAGAAACAGGCCGTCCTTTCCGTCGAGCGCGACCAGCGGCGTGTAGCGGTCGCACCAGTCGGCAAGCCCTTCCAGAAAGGCCTGGTCGGCCGCCGGATCGGCGGCGATCACGTCGAGCGCCGGGCACATGGCGCGGGCCTCCGCCGCCCCCTGCCCGCGCTTCAGGCCGATCTTCTCGGCAAGCGTGTCGAGCGCGACGAGGCGCATGGCATTGTCGATCTTGGCGGCGAAAACGACCGGCGGATGATCAGGACGCCCGCGCGAAAGCCAGGAGGCGCCCCAGCGGCTGCGCGCGAGGCGGTCGGCCGGCAGGTGAGGAAAGTGGATCGACAGGATTCTCTGGCTGTCCGTTGGCCTGAAGAGCGGCGCTCCGGCGTTCGTCGAGGGGGTAGAAGCGGCGGTCATGGGCGTTCCATTCCAGAAAGATGTCGGCAGCGGCATAAGCCCTGCTTTTTTCGACAAGGAGGTGAAAGGCGGGATGGTCGATGCTGCCGCAAAGCACCGAGCCATCGGGGAGAGGACGTTCGCCGGCCGGCGCCGGCTTGATCTGGAAGCGGAAAAAGGCGCTGCTCGCCTCCTCCTTGCCCGCCTGGCGGAAGAGAAGCAGAGGCACATGACCCGCCCGGGCCCGGACATTGAGGCGCCGGCTCTCGCTCAAGGTGAGACAGGCGGGATTGCCGCGGATTTCCAGAACGACCGCGGCGAAGACCGGCACCGAAAGCGCCGTCTCGGCGACCCAGAGCGCATCCTTGACGGTGCGCGCCGCGACGAAGAGGAAGCGCTCCGGATCGAGCCCATAGGACTTGAGGCCGGGCGCATAGAGTTGCCCCGCCTCGCGGCAAGCGAGCGCCTGGCTGATCCAGAGCACCGGAGCGAGATGGCCTTTCTCCCTCCTCTCCTGCTGGTAGAGCACCGCAAGCGCCGCCACGAAGCCGGCGGCCGCGCCCGCATCGCGGGTTTCGGCATTGCGGATTTCCATCATCCCTTCGAGCGGCAGCCCGCCCTTGAGGAGACCGTCGAGCGGCCCGATCCCGAGCGGCAGCACCTTGCGATGCAAGGTCCCTTCACTGCCGCGCCGAAAGCCGGCGGCATCGGCCGTCTTGGCGGTCCGCACGATTCCAGGCAAGCTGCAATTTTCAATCCGTGCTATGGTGTCACGAAGGGAAAGTATGGTTTGCCGTTGCACGGCGTTCTCGGCCATGACGGTCAACTCCCATCAAATGTTCATGTTATGTTCTTATGGATTCCAGAGCTGGCAGGAAGAGTCAACAGCAAAGAATAAGAATTTATTCCTCAGCCTCGCCTGAACAGAATTCAACACTCGAAAAACAAACGGGAAATCGCTATATGAGGGCAACAAGGAGTGCCTATGGCCCGCATTGACCAGACCGATGATTGGCGGGAACGCCACGCACCGACGCTTACCACATTCGAACAGCTTGCTTTTGAAGCCTATAGCCACCTACCGGACGAATTCCGCAAGCTGACGACGGACCTCATCATCGAAGTTGCCGATTTCCCCAGCGACGACGTCTTCGAAGACATGGCGCTCGAGACGCCTTTCGACCTGCTCGGCCTCTTCGAAGGCCGCGGCATCGGCGAACGCTTCACCATGGAGACCGGCCAGTTTCCCAACCGCATCACCCTCTACCGCCGCCCGATCCTCGACTACTGGGCGGAAAACGAGGAAACACTCGGCGATATCATCACCCATGTGCTGATTCACGAGATCGGCCACCATTTCGGTCTTTCCGACGACGACATGGAGCGGATCGAGGCGAGCGTCGAGCACGTCGGCGGTTAGGGCACAAACGACCTTCCATCGATTTGCCCCTCATCCGCCTGCCGGCACCTTCGCCCCGCTCGCGGGGAGAAGGTCGCGGCAGCGGGATGAGGGGGCAAGCAACCGTCGCCTAATCTTCGATCTTGCGCGCTTCCGAGACAAGCATGATCGGCACGCCGTCGCGGATCGGATAGGCGAGGCGGGCCTTTTCCGAGACCAGCTCGTGGGCCTCGGCATCGTAGCTAAGCCGCCCCTTTGTCAGCGGACAGACGAGCAATTCGAGAAGTTTCGGATCGACCCTGCTGGCGTTTGCGTCCATGGCTTCGTCTTCACTGCAGAATGTTGTCGAGATCGCCGAAATTGCGGGCGAGCACGATCTCGGTAATCGCGATCAGCGTTTCGGCGCGCGTCTTGAGATCCGGCGCTTCGAGCAGCGCCTGCTTCTCCGCCGGCCCATAGGGCGACATCATCGCCATCGAATTGACGAGCGTACGGTTGCTCGCCCGTTCGACGCTTTCCCAGTCCGCCTCCAGCTTGTTGGCGTCGAGATAGGCGCGAAAGGCGGCAAGCAGCGCCTCGCGATCGACGAGGGCCTCGTCGTCCGGCCCTTCGAGATCGGCCGCGAAGGGGCCGATGCGGAAGCGGCGATAGCCGCGCACGCCGGAAATTTCGGCAAACAGCCTGTAGCGGCAGACGCCGGTGAGCGAGGTGATGTAGCGGCCGTCGCCGGTTTCGGCGAAGGAGGTGATGCGGCCGATGCAGCCGACCTGGCAGAGTGCCGGCACCGGCGAGGAATCGATGTCGCTGCGGCCTTCGGCAAAGGAGGGCTGGACGATGCCGATCAGCCGGTCACCGGAGAGCGCGTCATCGAACATTGCGAGGTAGCGGGGTTCAAAGATGTTGAGAGGAAGCTGGGCACCCGGAAGCAGCAGCGCGCCCGTCAGGGGGAAGACCGGAATGATCTCCGGCAGATCCTTCGGACTGAGATAACGCGCATTTCCGACATGCATTTCCGATTGCCCCTGAAGATCGCGGCGTCCCCCATTTCATAAACGCGGGCCGCACGCTCAAGAAATGGTGCATCCCTCGAAAATCTCAAGGCAAAAGCTGCGATCGGAGACGCAAAAAACGGCTCGGCTGCCGGCTGTCTTCCGATCAGGAGAAGAGAAGAGAAGACAGCTTGCGCCGGGCGGCAATCGTCGTCGGATCCTTCGGTCCCCACACTTCGAAGAAGGACAGGAGCTCGCGCCGGGCGGCGTCGTCCTCGAAGCTGCGGTCGCGCTTCATGATCGTCAGGAGATGCTCGGCGGCGCCGGTCCTGTCGCCCTCGACATTGCGGATCTTGGCAAGCTTCAGCCGTGCCGCGTGGTCGTCCGGGTTGTGTGCCAGTTGCTGCTCGAGAGCCACCGGATCGCCGAGCTTGCGAGCCTCCTCGATCTGATCGAGCTTCTTCGAAACGGCACCGATTGCCGCGGCTTTCGCCGGTTCTTCCGGCAGTTGCGAGAGCGCCTGGCGCGCCTCGGCAAGCTGGCCGAGCGCGATCATGCATTCGACCATGCCGGCGATCGCCTCGGTGTTTTCCGGCTCCGCCTGCAGCACGGCGCCGTAGAGGCCGGCGGCGTTCTGGGCATCGCCGGCTTCGAAAAGCGCCTTGGCGTCGGCAAGCACGGCCTCGACCTCTGCCTTGGAATCGTCGACGGCCGGGCCGGCGATACGGTCGATGAACTGCTTGATCTGGCTCTCGGGGATAGCGCCCATGAAGCCGTCGACGGGACGCCCGCCGACAAAAGCGATGACCGCCGGGATCGACTGGATGCCGAGCTGTCCGGCGATCGACGGATGGTCGTCGATGTTCATCTTGACGAGCTTGACGCGGCCGGCGGCTTCCTTGACCACCTTCTCGATGACCGGCGTCAGCTGTTTGCAGGGGCCGCACCAGGGTGCCCAGAAATCGACCAGCACCGGCTGCTGGCGCGAGGCCTCGAGCACGTCGCGGGCGAAGGCGGCGGTGGTCGTCTCCTTGATCAGGTCGCCGGCGACCGCGGCATTCGGTGCCGGCTGCCCGCCGAACGAGGCCGAGGCCGTCATCTGGTTGCCGAAGGAACCTGCATAGGGATTGTCGCTACCGCCCATTCTTCTCTCTCCTCGCGGGCTTGCCGCCCGACTTGATGCTTTCCGCACCAAAGATCGTATGTCAGGCCGTCACTTTCAAGACAAGCGGCTCGTGTCCGGTCGCCTCCATGAAGCGCAGCATATCGGTGGCGGCGATCGAGGTCGTCTGGTCGTTCGAGAGCGGGTGGCAGTTGATCGTGTCGAATTCCATCAGCCCCTCGTCGAGAATGATCTTCACCTTGCCCGAGGTGTCGTTGATCGCGCCGAAGGCGGTCACGGCGCCGGGGATCACGCCCAGATATTCCATCAGCTTCTCCGGCTTGCCGAAGGAGACCTTGCTGGCCGCGCCGATGGTCTGATGAATGGTCTTCAGGTCCACCGTCGCATTCTCCTCGACGGTCAGCAGGAAATAATTGTCCTTTTTGTCCTTCAGGAACAGGTTTTTTGTATGTCCGCCGGGAATTTCATCGCGCAGCGCCACCGATTCGGCGACGGTAAAGACCGGCTGATGCTGCTTCGTCCTGTGCTCGATACCGAGTTCGTCGAGAAAGCGGAATAGGTCTTCCGCGGATTTCGGCTGTGCCTCGCTCATCATCTTGATCCTTCCGACGGCTTTAGATTTTGTCCTGCTTTACGAGGAAGGGCCGGCTTACGCAATCTCAAGGGCGGCCAACGGCGGGGGATCGCGGCATGGCGGCCTTTTGGGATTAGCCCGAAAAAATTCTTGCCTTCCGCGCCATTTCCCTGTTGCATTTGAAAAATCGATAGGCCATATAGCGCCGGTCGCCGCAAGACGGGGCGGCAACCCACGGTCCACAGACTACCCCGGACCTGGGTCTGATGAGCGGGTGTAGCTCAGGGGTAGAGCACAACCTTGCCAAGGTTGGGGTCGAGGGTTCGAATCCCTTCGCCCGCTCCAGTTTTCTCAAAGATTATCAGCAGCTTTCTAGCAGCTTTTGCCTGTCTAAAACGCGTCCTAACAAGCTCACTGTCAGCGCTCGCGAGCACTTGCTTAAAGTTGTTGACAGGAATCTCGTTTATTGAATCTATGGGCGTAGGAGATTTCGGGATGAGCTACCTGATAGGAGTGGGACTATACACGCCTGCGGAAGCAGGACGCCTCCTTCACGTGCCCGCGTCGAAAATCTCTCGATGGCTGCGCGGACACTCCGCCAGGGTTCTACGTACGCACCGCTCTGGGCTCCGGCAATCAATCTTGGTGATGATCGGTTGGTGCTCGACTTCAGAGACCTGATGGAAATCAGAGTTGCAGACGCGTTCATTCGAGCAGGTATTTCAGCAATAAAGGTGCGCGCTGCAATTCAGATTGCCCGTGAGGAGCTCGGCCGCGACCACCCTCTTTCTACCGACCGATTTCGGACTGATGGACGTAAGATATTCTTGCACGTCATCGAGACCGACCCCGACGGCCAGGAACGAGAACGCCTGCTGAACATGGCCTTTGACGTGCCCGAATCATCGGTGCGCCGCGCCGTGGAATTTGAAGGTTCTCTCAGTCAGCGGATGGTGAAGGTTCTGTTCGACAACTGCACCTCGCCAGTTCTCGCCTCAACATTACATGGTTTCATAAGTCACTTTGGCCACTCGGCCCTGCACATCAAAGATCTCTCCGGCTTACCGCGCGGGCGAAATTCCACCGATTTGGAATGGATAGAATTTTTGCGCACCTCAGCGGAATCGTGGATGTTCATCACCGGAGATACCCGAGTTCTCAGAAATTCGGCAGAACGAGCAGCACTACGCTCCGCTGGGTTACACGGCTTTGTCTTGGCGCCCGCCTATCAAAAATCGCCTATGCACATGGTGGCAGCGACAATCGTTTCCAGATGGCCTTGCCGCACCTTCGATGCACGAGTTCCGATCGGCAAACACACGAAGCTTCGCTCTCTCCCTCTTTGAGCACCTTTAGATACTTCGCGCTATATATCCGTTTCAGCTCTTGGCGAAAACGTAGTCCGTCTCTTGCCGGAGCACCTCACCCGGCCTCAGCACACCATTCGGAAAACCTCGGTGGTTCACCGCATCGGGCCAGACTTGCGTCTCGAGGCAGAAGCCGGCGAAGGGGCCGTAGCGGCGGCCTTCGAGGCCAGAGACCGGCACGTTCAGTTTGGATCCGGTGTAAAGCTGGACGCCGGGCTCGGTCGTCCGCACCTCCAGCGAGACGCCGGAATTGATGCTGCGCACCAGCGCCACCGAGCGCTTCCGCATGCGCTCCGGCGAGAGGCAGAAATTATGGTCATAGGCGATCCTGTCGCCTTGCATCTGGCGCTTGAGCGAGGTCATCTCGCGGAGGTCGAAGGCAGTGCCGGCGACGGGGCGGATTTCGCCGGTCGGGATCAGCCGCTCGTCCGTCGGCAGGTAATGGTCGGCGGCGATCATGATGTCATGGCCGCGCGCGTCCTCGCCGCCGTCGAGATTGAAATAGCTGTGCTGGCAGACATTGGCGAGCGTCGGCGCGTCGGTCTCGGTTTCGTAGAGGACGTTCAGCGTGCCGCCCGGCTTCAGCGCATAGGTGCAGGTCACCGTGCAGTTGCCGGGATAGCCGGCGCGGCCATCGGGATCGGTGATCCGGAGCGTCACGCTGCCCTCCGCCCGGTCGAGGATCGTCCAGTTGCGCTTGCCGATATTGTCGCTGCCGCCGTGCAGATGTGTGACGCCCTTCTCGTTGAGCTCGAGTTGATAGGCCTTGCCGTCGAGCATGAAGCCCCCGTCGCCGATGCGGTTGGCGTTGCGCCCGGGCGTGGCGCCGAAATAGGAGGAGTGGGCCGGATAGCTTTGGAAATCCTCAAAGCCGAGCACGAGCGGCGCCTGATGGCCGTCAAGCCGCAGGTCCTGGATGACCGAGCCCCAGGTCAAAACCCTGGCGGTCAGCCCGCCGCCCGTGAGCGTCAGCCGATGCACCGGTTCGCCGGACGGCAGGTGGCCGAAGATTTCCGTGTCGGTGCTCATCGTTTCTCCCCTCGCGACATCATCCAAGCGGGCGACAAACTGCGTCATTTCCGGCGGGGCGGCAACCGGAAAGTCACACTTTTCAACGCGACAATTCTTTGGTCGCCGCCTGCAGGCCGGCGAGCGTCAGCGGGAACATCCGCCCGTGAAAGAGCGCGCGGATCACGCCGATCGAATGGGTATGGCGCCAATGGCTCTCCGGCACCGGGTTGAGCCAGATCGACCGCGGGAAATGCGCCGTCAGGCGCTCGAGCCAGAGCGCCCCCGCTTCGTCGTTCCAGTGCTCGACCGAGCCGCCCGGATGGCTGATCTCGTAGGGGCTCATCGCGGCGTCGCCCACGAAGATGGCGCGGTAATCGCTGCCATAGGTGCGCAGGACCTCCGTGGTGCGGGTAATGTCGGCGCGGCGGCGGCGATTGTCCTTCCACAGGCCCTCATAGACGCAATTGTGGAAGTAGAAATAGTCCATCTGGCGGAACTCGGCGCGGGCCGCCGAGAACAGCTCCTCGACGATGCGGATGTGGTCGTCCATCGATCCGCCGACGTCGAAGAACATCAGGAGCTTGACGGCATTGCGGCGCTCCGGCCGGGTGACCACGTCGAGATAGCCGTGCTCGGCGGTGGAACGGATCGTGCCGGAGAGGTCGAGTTCGTCGGCCGCCCCTTGGCGCACCCAGCGCCTGAGCCGCTTCAGCGCCACCTTGATGTTGCGGGTACCGAGCTCGACTGTGTCGTCGTAGTCCTTGAACTCGCGCCGGTCCCAGACCTTGACCGCACGCCGATGCCGCGAGCCTTCCTGGCCGATCCTGATACCTTCGGGATTGTAGCCATAGGCGCCGAAGGGCGAGGTGCCGGCCGTGCCGATCCATTTCGAGCCGCCCTGGTGACGGCCGGTCTGCTCGGCAAGCCGCTGGCGCAGCGTCTCCATCAGCCTGTCGAAACCGCCGAGCGCCTCGACGAGCTTCTTCTCCTCCTCGGTCAGATATTTCTCGGCGAGCTTCTTCAGCCACTCCTCGGGGATCGCCACTTCGGCAACATTCTGCGACGGGGAAACCGCTTCGAGCCCGGCGAAGCAATGCCGGAACACCCGGTCGAAACGGTCGATGTAGCGCTCGTCCTTGATCAGCGCCGTGCGCGCCAGAAAATAGAAGGCCTCCACGTCGAAAGCGGCGATCCCCTTCTCCATTCCCTCGATCAGCGACAGAAACTCCCGAAGCGTCACCGGGATCTTCTCTGCCTTCAGTTCAAGGAAGAAGGGAATGAACATCACTCTCCGCTGCCGATCTTTTCGAGCTCGTAAGGCGTCGTCTGGTACATCTCGTTGATCCAGTTGCCGAAGAAAAGATGCGCATGGCTGCGCCAGCGGTTCTGCGGCGGCAGGGTCGAATCATTGTGCGGGAAATAGTCGTGCGGCAGCTTGATCGGCACGCCGGCGTCCACGTCGCGGAAATATTCGTCTGAGAGCGAGGTGGAATCATATTCGACGTGATTGAACATATAGAGCCGGTTGCCCTTCTTCTCGTGCACCAGGCAGACGCCCATCTCCCTCGATTCCATCAGGATCTCGAGACCCGGCACCCGGTCGATATCAGCGCGGCGTACCTCCGTCCAGCGCGACACGGGGACGGCGAAATCGTCGGAAAAGCCGTTCAGATAGACGGAGGAGGGCTTGAGATTCTGATGACGATAGACGCCGAAGGCCTTTTCCTTGAGCGGATATTTCGGCACGCCGTGGAAGTGGTAGATCGCCGCCATCGCGCCCCAACAGACGTTCAGCGTCGAATGCACATGCGTTTCGGTCCAGTCGAAAATCCGCTGCAGCTCGTCCCAATAGGTGACCTCTTCATAGTCGAGCGTCTCGACCGGGGCGCCGGTGATGATGAAGCCGTCGAACTTGCGGCCCTTCACCTCCTCCCAGGTCTCGTAAAAGGCGAAGAGATGCTCTTCTGGCGTGTTCTTCGGTCGATAGCCGCCGATGCGCACCAGCGTCAGTTCCACCTGCAGCGGCGTCGCGCCGATCAGCCGGGCGATCTGGATCTCCGTCTTGATCTTGTTCGGCATCAGGTTCAAGAGCCCGATCTGCAGCGGGCGGATGTCCTGGCGGACCGCCGCCGTCTCGGTCATCACCCGCACGCCCTCGTTGACGAGCGTTTCAAAGGCAGGCAGCGTATCGGGAATCTTGATGGGCATGGGTCCACTCGATCAATACAAAAAAACCGGCGGCGAGATGATCGCGACCGGTCCTCGGAAATCCGTTCTTTCCTCGGCCCTTTAGCGATTTCTTTAACGTGGCTGCAAGCCGGCCGGCCAAATCACCACAGGATCGTTTGATAGCGTGGCGCCGGGCAGGTGGTCAATGGAAAAGGAGTCTTGGGGTTTGCGGCCCCTCATCCGGCCTGCCGGCCACCTCTCCCCGTTCAACGGGGAGAAGGGACTCGCGGCGGCGCCCAAGCTCTCCCCCCCCCCCGCGAGCGGGGGCTAGTCCTCGGGTTAAGCCCGAGGAGAGGGGCAAACCCGAGGAAAAGGGCGAAGCGTCGCGTACTGCAGCAAGTCCAGACCTTCCTGCATTCCGTACCCCAGACGCGTGACGGCCTTGTCGGGGCTCATCCAAAAGAAGCAGAAGCGGATCGGCGCTCCACCGCCGTCCAGCGTCATTTCGTGATGCAGTCATGTTTGCCGCTGTTCGCCTTCAAGGGCGACGTGGAAATAGTGGCGGCGATGGCAGATTTCCCTATCACCTTTCCCGTAGCGAAAATCCCGGGTGGCGAATTGCGTCGCCGTGTCCGGCAGCGTGAGCCCGGTCTCCTCGAAAAATTCCCGACGGGCCGCGCCTTCCGGGCTCTCGCCAGGCTCAATCGTGCCGCCCGGCACCTGCAGCTCGATTTCGGGAAAATCCGGTTCGTCGAAGACCAGCAGCGAACCCCGCCAGGTGGCGTAGATCAGGACCTTTTGCGCGTCCGGGCTCATGCGTCGCGGCGCGCCATGAAGGCCAGGCGCTCGAACAGGTGCACGTCCTGCTCGTTCTTTAAAAGGGCGCCGTGCAGCTTCGGCAGCATCGATTTTGGATCGGCGCGCAGGTCGGCCGGATCGATCTCATCGGCGACCAGAAGGCGGATCCAGTCGAGAGCCTCGGAGGTCGAGGGCTTCTTTTTGAGCCCCGGCACCTCGCGGATGCCGTAGAAGGCGGCAAGGGCCGCCGATAGCAGGGTCTTGCGGATGCCCGGATAGTGGACCTCGACGATGCGGGCGAGCGTCTCGGCATCGGGAAAGCGGATATAGTGGAAGAAGCAGCGGCGCAGGAAGGCGTCCGGCAGTTCCTTTTCGTTGTTCGAAGTGATGACGACGATCGGCCGGTGCCGCGCGCGGATCGTCTCGCCGGTCTCGTAGACATGGAACTCCATCCGGTCGAGTTCCTGCAAGAGGTCGTTGGGAAATTCAATGTCCGCCTTGTCGATCTCGTCGATCAGCAGCACCACCTTTTCCGACGCCTCGAAAGCCTGCCAGAGCTTGCCCTTGCGGATATAGTTCTTCACGTCGTTGACGCGGGCGTCGCCGAGCTGGCTGTCGCGCAGCCGCGAGACGGCGTCGTAATCGTAGAGCCCCTGCTGCGCCTTGGTGGTCGATTTGACGCTCCACTCTATGAGGTCGAGGCCAAGTGCCGCGGCGATCTGGCGGGCGAGCTCGGTCTTGCCGGTGCCTGGCTCGCCCTTGACGAGCAGCGGCCGCTCCAGCCTTATCGCCGCATTGACGGCGACCATCAGGTCCTTTTCGGCAATATAGTCGGCGGTGCCTTCAAACTGCATGGACCTGCTACTCTCGAGGTTGATGAATGCGCGAAAACCGATCCCGCCTCACCCGCGAAATGCCGTGACCTCGATTTCGATCAGCATTTCCGGGCGGATCAGGTCGCAAACGACCATCGTCGCGGCTGGGCGGATCTCGCCGAAAACCCCGCCGAAAATCGGGAAGACCCGGTCGGCGAAGCTGGCGTCGGTGACGTAGTAATGATTGCGCACGACGTCCGAGAGCGAGAAGCCGGCTTCCTTCAGCGCAGCCTCGATCGTCTTCAGGCAGTTGCGCGCCTGTTCCTCGACCGTCTTCGGCATGGTCATGCTGGCGTAGTCGTAGCCGGTCGTGCCGGAGACGAAGCACCAGTCGCCCTTGACGACGGCACGCGAATAGCCTGCCGTCTTCTCGAAGGGCGATCCGGTCGAAATCAGCCTGCGCGTCATCCGCGAGCCGTTCAGGCCCAGGGGCGCGATGCGGCGGTCGACTTCTCGAAGCTGTCGATGGCGCCCGCCTTTTCGAGCGTCAGGCCGATGTCGTCGAGGCCGTTCAGCAGGCAATGGCGCTTGAAGGCATCGATCTCGAACTTGATCGAACCGCCGTCCGGGCCGGTGATTTCCTGGGCTTCCAGATCGACAGACAAGACGGCATTGGAGCCGCGGTTGGCATCGTCCATCAGCTTGTCGAGGTCGGCCTGGCTGACGACGATCGGCAGGATGCCGTTCTTGAAACAGTTGTTGTAGAAGATGTCGGCGAAAGACGTCGAGATGACGCAGCGGATGCCGAAATCGAGGAGCGCCCAGGGCGCATGCTCGCGCGAGGAGCCGCAGCCGAAATTGTCGCCGGCAACCAGGATCTTGGCGTTCTGATAGGCCGGCTTGTTGAGCACGAAATCGGGGTTCGGCGTGCCGTCCTCGTTGTAGCGCGCCTCGGCGAAAAGCCCCGTGCCGAGGCCGGTGCGCTTGATCGTCTTCAGGTAGTCCTTCGGGATGATCATGTCCGTGTCGATGTTGACGACGGGCAGGGGCGCAGCAACGCCGGTGAGCTTGACGAACTTGTCCATGGTCTAGCCTTCGATTTCAGCGGAAGTGTTGGGAGAGCGTTTAGATCAGTTTCGCGCCGAAATGAAGGAGAATCTGTGCTGCGGGCCTTGGCGGCTCGCTTCTGGAGCGTCCTTTGAGCGTTTCTAGAGATCGATGATCGTGCCGCGCCCGTCGTTCCAGATCCGCATTTCGCGCTGCTGGCCGGCATTTGCCCGGGCCCGTGCCGGCATCGGCTTCGCCCTGAACCGCGCGGCGATCGCACTGCCGATCGCGACGACGGCGGCGATGCCGGCAAGCGCCAGGGCGAGCGAGGCGGTCAGCACGAAGGCCGCGACCGTGATGGCAATGGCGGCGGCCGTGAAAAGAACAGAGCGGATGCTTTGCATGTTCGTCACCTTTCTTTAAGCCATGTGGTGGCTCGCGGCACCGCTTGCAAGAGGGGCCTTCGACCTTGCGCAAGGCAACAAAGGCGGGCACAACGGGTTGCATGACACGTGCGACAGATCATCATCCCGTGCGGCTCCGCCGCTCCGTGCTTAGCGTTCCTGCCGACAATCCCCGCGCGCTCGCCAAGATCAAGGACCTTGCCGCAGACGCGGTGATCTTCGACCTCGAGGATGCCGTGACGCCCGAGCACAAGGCGCAAGCCCGCGACGCCCTTGTCAGCCATCTGTCCGCAAACCGTCCCGACGGCGAAGCGATCATCCGCATCAATGTGGCGGAATCGGGATTCCGCGAAGCGGATCTTGCCGCCTCGGTCGTGCTGCGCCCGGACGCCATTCTTCTGCCGAAGGTCGAAAGCCCTGCCGACATCCAAGCGGTGCTCGATTGGCTCTCCGACAACGACGCGCCCGAAAGCCTGCGGCTCTGGGCGATGATCGAGACGCCGCGCGGCGTCATCAACGTGCCGGCGATCGCCGAGATGGGGCGCACCGTCGGCGGTCGGCTCGATTGCTTCGTCGTCGGCCTCAACGACCTGCGCAAGGCGACGGGCGTTCCCGCCCTTCCCGGCCGCACCTATCTCGTGCCATGGCTGATGCAGGTCCTGCTTGCCGCCCGCGGCAGCGGTCTCGACGCCATCGACGCGGTCTTCAACGATTTTCGCGACGCGGAGGGTTTTGGGACCGAGTGCCGGCAGGGGCGGGACATGGGGTACGACGGCAAGATGCTGATCCACCCCGCCCAGATCGACGAAGCCAATCGCTGCTTCGGCATAGACCAGGCGGCACTCGACGAGGCGCACGCGATCATCGGCGCCTTCGCCCGGCCGGAACATGCCGGCAAGGGCGTGATCAATCTAGACGGCCGCATGGTCGAGCGCCTCCATCTCGACGAGGCGCTGAAACTCGCCACGAAAGCGGACATCATCGAAAAGCGAAAGGTGAAACCTTGAAACTCTACCGATTTCTGACCGGTCCCGACGACGCTTCGTTTTGCCACAAGGTGACGGCGGCTTTGAACCAGGGTTGGAGCCTGCACGGCTCGCCTACCTATGCCTTCAACGCCGATACCCAGCACATGCAATGCGGCCAGGCGGTGGTGAAGGAGGTGGAGGGCAAGGATTACCAGCCGGATATGAAGCTGTCGGAGCAGTAAGGCCGAATACCGGGCGCTTCCTCAGATAGGCTGCCCCGAAAGCAATCGCGGGTCCGCTTCGCCGGCAATGCCGGCCGCCTGGCGGATAAAGAAATTCTTGAGCGACGGCAGGCGATCGACGAGGCCGAGGCCGACGTCGCGCAGCACCCTCACCGGCGTGATGTCGTTGGAGAACAGCCGGTTCAGCACATCCGTCGTCACGCCCATCCGGAACGTGTCGAAGCGCCGCCAGATCTGGTAGCGCTCGAGGACGGCGAGCGAGCCGATATCGAGGCCGAGGCGGTCCGCCTCGACGATCGTTTCGGCAAGGGCGGCCACGTCCTTGAAGCCGAGATTGAGGCCCTGGCCGGAGATCGGGTGAATGCCGTGGGCGGCATCGCCCGCCAGCGCGAAGCGCGGGGCCACGAAATCGCGCGCCAGCGTCAGGCCCAGCGGAAAGGCCCTGCGGCCGCCGACCACCTTGAGATGGCCGAGCTTATGGCCGAAGCGGCGCTCCAGTTCCTCTTCGAAAATGAAGTCATCCTCTTTCAGCAGCCTTTCGGCATCGTAGCTGCTCTCCGTCCAGACGAGCGAGGAGCGGTTGTTCTTGAGCGGCAGGGTGGCGAAGGGGCCGGCCGGCAGGAAATGCTCCTCCGCCGTGCCGCCATGCGGCCGCTCGTGCTCGACCGTCGTCACGATGCCGGACTGGCCGTAATCGAACTCGACGACCTTGATGCCGGCCGCCTCGCGCAATTTCGAACGCACGCCGTCGCAGGCGACTAGCAGCCGCGCCTCGAGCGCCTCGCCGCCGGCAAGCGTCACGGCAACGGCGTGATCGCCGCTCTTGAAGCTCTCAACCATCGCCGCCTGGCGGATGGCCACGCCGAGCTCCCGGCACGCGTCGCGCAAGGCGCCGACCAGCGCGGTGTTCGGCACCATATGCGCAAAGGGACGGCCCTCGCCGCCATCGCCCTCGAAGGTCAGAAACACGGGGCGAACGGGATCGGCGGCCTTCGAATCGGTGATCACCATCCTGAGGATCGGCTCGGCCTCCGGCGCGATCGCGCTCCAGACCCCGAGCACTTCGAGCATGCGCTCGGCAGCAAGCGCCACCGCGGAGGCTCGCTCGTCCCTTTTCCAATCACCTTCCGGCGCGCCGTCGACAACCGTCACTTCAAGATGGGGAGCCGCTTTCTTGAGCGATACGGCAAGCGACAGGCCGACATAACCGCCTCCGGCAATCAGTACATCGATCATCCCGCCTTCTCCCGTCGCACTTGAGCATCGATCCGTGCCTATATAGATCAATGCCATCGCCGTTCCTACTGCCGCATGTCTCCTTGAATCGGGGGCGATTTAAGAAGACACGCAGCAACTCAAAGTGTACAGCGGCCTTTGCGCGTCTGAAAAGGCGCGCGGCGCTGTAGAGGAGACCGCCGAAATGTCGCGCCCCACCGAAACCCCCATGGATGCGCTTCTCGCCATTCTCGATCTCGAGAAACTCGAGGTGAATCTGTTCCGCGGCTTGAGCCCCCAGGTCGGCTGGCAGCGAGTGTTCGGCGGACAGGTGATCGGCCAGGCGCTCGTCGCCGCACAACGCACCGTGGATGCCGGCCGCTACGTGCATTCGCTGCACGCCTATTTCCTGCGGCCCGGCGATCCCACCGTCCCGATCATCTACGAGGTGGACCGCATCCGCGACGGGTCGAGCTTCGCGACGCGCCGCGTCGTGGCGATCCAGCACGGCAAGGCAATCTTCTCCATGTCCGCCTCCTTCCAATTCGACGAAGACGGTTTCGACCATCAGTTCGACATGCCCGACGTGCCGATGCCGGAAACCTTGCCGGGCGAAAAGGAGCTGCGGGAGAAATTCCTGGTCCACGCACCGGAGGCGATCCGCCGTTATTGGGAACGGCCACGGCCGATCGAGATCCGGCCGACCTCGCTCGAGCACTACTTCTCACGCGACAAGGCCGCGCCGCGGCAGGACGTCTGGGTGAAGGCCGTCGGCCAGGTGCCGGACGAACGGCATCTGCAGGCGGCCGTGCTTGCCTATCTCTCCGACATGACGCTGCTCGATACCTCGCTCTATGCGCACGGCACTTCGGTCTTCGACCGGACGCTGCAGGTCGCGAGCCTCGACCATGCCATGTGGTTCCATCGGCCCTCCAAAATGGACGACTGGCTGCTCTATACCCAGGACAGCCCGAGCGCGCACGGCGCACGCGGCATGACGCGCGGCAGCCTGTTCGATCGTTCCGGCGTGCTGATCGCCTCGGTGGCACAGGAAGGCCTGATCCGTAAAAAGGCAGTTGAGTAAAAAATAGCCAGTTCTGAGCCATTTTTTGGCTTTTGCCTATTTTATCAGCTTTTCAATTGGCTGCTTTTTTAGCATTCCGCGATCGTCGGCGCAGGAATCGTGGTTTTTTCGTGTCTTTTCCGGAGTTTGCGGCCTCTGAATTGAATCTGGCACGCCCCTTGAATGTGACTTTTCGGTTGCCCAGCGCTTCACGCGCTTAAGCAGCAAGGAGAGACGGCCTCCCGCGCGGAGGCAGACAAGGATGGGAAGCCGATGAAAATTGTGATGGCCATTATCAAGCCGTTCAAGCTCGATGAGGTTCGCGAAGCCCTGACCGCCGTAGGCATCCAGGGTTTGACCGTGACCGAAGTGAAGGGTTACGGCCGCCAGAAGGGGCACACCGAAATTTACCGTGGCACCGAATACGCGGTGAGCTTCCTGCCGAAGCTGAAGATCGAGATCGCGGTTCCGTCGGAGATCGTCGACAAGGCCGTCGACGCGATCGCCTCGGCCGCCAAGACCGGCCAGATCGGCGACGGCAAGATCTTCGTCTATTCGATTGACCACGCCGTGCGCATCCGCACCGGCGAAACCGATTCAGAAGCGTTGTAAGCAGCGCCGATCAGGGAGCATTTCTCAATGTCATTCTACCTTTCCTCCTCTCTTCGACGCGTGGGCGCCACCGCCGCCGCCTTGCTCGCGCCGGTCGTTGCCTTTGCCCAGGAGGCGGCGCCCGCCGCTGCCGAGGCCGTTGCAGCAACGCCGGTTCCGGACAAGGGCGACACCACCTGGATGCTGCTGTCGACCATCCTCGTCCTCCTGATGACCATTCCCGGGCTCGCGCTCTTCTATGGCGGTCTTGTGCGTGCCAAGAACATGCTGTCGGTGCTGATGCAGGTTCTGATGATCACCGCCGTCGTGATGATCATCTGGGTGACCTACGGCTATTCGCTGGCCTTCACCGATGGCGGCTCGCTCAATTCCTTTATCGGCGGCTTCTCGAAAATGTTCCTGGCCGGCGTTGACACGACGACGCTTGCGGAAAGCTTCTCGAAGGGCGTCTTCATCCCCGAATACGTCTTCGTCGTCTTCCAGATGACCTTCGCCTGCATCACCCCGGCGCTGATCGTCGGCGCCTTCGCCGAGCGCATCAAGTTCTCGGCCGTCATGCTGTTCGTCATCCTGTGGGTCACCTTCGTCTACTTCCCGGTCGCCCACATGGTCTGGTTCTGGGGCGGCCCGAGCGCCTATACGGCCCCGACCGGCCTGATCTTCTCCTTCGGCGCGATCGATTTCGCCGGCGGCACCGTCGTCCACATCAATGCCGGCATCGCGGGCCTCGTCGGCGCGATCATGCTCGGCAAGCGCACGGGCTACAAGAAAGAGATCATGGCTCCGCATTCGATGACGCTCACTATGGTCGGCGCCTCGCTGCTGTGGGTCGGCTGGTTCGGCTTCAATGCCGGCTCGAACCTCGAAGCCAATGCTTACGCGGCCCTCGCCATGATCAACACCTTCCTGGCGACCGCAGCTGCGATCATCTCCTGGGCCGTCGTCGAAACGCTCGTCCGCGGCAAGGCTTCGATGCTCGGTGCCGCCTCGGGTGCCGTTGCCGGTCTCGTCGCGGTGACCCCGGCCGCCGGCTTTGCCGGCCCGATGGGCGCGATCGTGCTCGGCCTCGCCGTCTCGCCGGTCTGCTACTTCTTCGTCGACGTGGTGAAGAACAAGTTCCACTATGACGACAGCCTCGACGTCTTCGGCATCCACGGCGTCGGCGGCATCCTCGGTGCGATCGCAACCGGCATCCTCGTCAATCCGGCGCTCGGCGGTGCAGGCATCGTCGACTATTCGACCGCCGACTTCGCCGCCGGCTACGCCGGCACGGCAACGCAGGTCTGGGCGCAGCTGAAGGGCGTCCTCGTCACCGTCGTCTGGTCCGGTATCGGTTCCGCCATCCTCTTCAAGGTGGTCGATGCGATCGTCGGCCTGCGCGTCTCGGTCGAAGCGGAGCGCGAAGGCCTCGACCTCTCCTCGCACGGCGAGGCCGCCTACCACGCCAGCTAAGCTCGATTGCGGCGCCGGCAAAAAACGGCGCCGCCAAAAGTCCCGTCGCGATCCGCATATTTCGTGGATCGCCTTTCGCCCGGATCTCGCGATCCGGGCTTTTTTTGTTCCTCGACCGGCCTATCCACCGGTAATTCGGCGCCACACGCGCATGGTTAATGTCGCATTAACCCTACTACGCTTAGGTTGATTCCATGGCACGCAATGTGCCCGGAGCATTCTGCGCCGAAACCGGTTGGGGTCGGGCAAGGATGTTCTGCAATCAATGGCTGGAATGTTCCCACCGTTACTCGCAAAATGCGTGGCGCTCCGGCGGATCGAAACGGACAGCAGGCAATATGAGCAGAAGCAACCCCGCAACGCTTGACAGCCGTACCAACCGGTTCGTGCTGACCACCTTCCTCTGGCGCCAGACCGCGTCGCTGGCGGGTTTTGCGCTGTTCGGCACCCTGGCGCTCGCCGTTGCCGCTCTTTCGACCTGGAACGTTGCCGATCCGAGCTTCTCCTATGCCACCTCGGAGGAGCCGACCAACCTGCTCGGCTATGGCGGCGCCGCCTTTGCCGACATCTTCATGCAATTCTTCGGCCTGGCGAGCGTCGTGGCGCTGCTGCCGGCGGTCGCCTGGGCACTCGTGCTCATCGGCAACAAGCCCTTCGACAAGGTCGTGAAGCGGTTTTGCCTCTGGTTCGTCGGCTCGGTGCTGGCAAGCGCCGCCTTGAGCTGTGTTCCGGCGCCGATCACCTGGCCGTTGCCGAACGGCCTCGGCGGCGTCTTCGGCGACATGATCCTGCGTTTCCCGGCGCTCTTCACCGGCACCTTCCCGACCGGCACCTTCGCGACCGTGCTCGCCTGCCTCTTCGCCGGGCCGGCGGCCTGGGCGCTGATCTTCAGCGCCGGCCTGATCGGCGTCAGCGACGAGGCGGAAGAGGAGCAGGCACCCGAACCCGTTCCGAGCAAGGCGCGCACTATCCGCGAAGAACTCGAGGATGAGGACGACGAAGGTCCGCTGACCCTGCTGATGGGTTCTCTCGCTCATATGCGCTTCACGGCACAGGCCCGGCTGCGGCGGGCCATCGGCATGAGCGCCAGCCGCGCCAAGCGCCAGTACGACGAGCCCTATGATTTCAACAACGACGAGTTCGGCACCCTCAACGAGCCGGTCCGGCCGAAGGCGCAGGTGGGCGGCGCGCGCATCGAACCGTCGCTCGAGCGTGCCGAACGCCGCGTCGTCACGCCGCCGCCGATCGTCGCCGACGAAGACGACCCGCCCTTCGACATCGACGAGCCCCGCCCCGCCGGCATCCTGCCGGACGACGAGGACGATATTGCCGCCGACTGGGCGCCGAGACCGCCCCCCGCCAAGCCGATGGTCGCGATAGGCGGCTCGCGGGTCGCTCCGCCGCCGGCACGGCCGAAGAGCGGACAGCGCGTCGAACGGGAAGCCCAGCGCTCCTTCGTCGAGGATGACGGCGACTTCGCGCTGCCGCCGATCCATTTCCTCGCCGAGCCGAAGAATGTGGCGCGCGACGCCTCGCTTTCGGCCGATGCGCTCGAACAGAATGCCCGCATGCTCGAAGGCGTGCTCGAGGATTTCGGCGTCAAGGGCGAGATCATCCATGTCCGCCCCGGCCCCGTGGTCACCCTCTACGAACTCGAACCGGCGCCCGGCATCAAGTCGTCGCGCGTCATCGGCCTTGCCGACGACATCGCCCGCTCGATGAGCGCGATCGCCGCCCGCGTCGCCGTCGTGCCGGGCCGCAACGCCATCGGCATCGAACTGCCGAACCAGCGGCGCGAAATGGTCTATCTGCGCGAGCTGATCGGCTCGCGCGACTTCGAGACCACCAAGACCAAGCTCGCCATGGCGCTCGGCAAGACGATCGGCGGCGAACCGGTCGTCGCCGACCTCGCCAAGATGCCGCATCTGCTCGTCGCCGGCACCACCGGCTCGGGCAAGTCGGTGGCAATCAACACGATGATCCTGTCGCTGCTCTATCGGCTCACCCCCGACCAGTGCCGGCTGATCATGATCGATCCGAAGATGCTCGAGCTTTCCGTCTATGACGGCATTCCGCATCTGCTCTCGCCGGTCGTCACCGACCCGAAAAAGGCCGTCGTCGCGCTCAAATGGACCGTGCGCGAGATGGAAGAGCGCTACAAGAAGATGTCGAAGATCGGCGTCCGCAACATCGACGGCTTCAACACCCGCGTCGAGCAGGCGCTGTTGAAGGGCGAAGCGATCACCCGCACCGTCCAGACCGGCTTCGACCGCCAGACCGGCGAAGCCGTCTATGAGACCGAAGAATTCGACCTTTCGCCGATGCCTTATATCGTCGTCATCATCGACGAGATGGCCGACCTGATGATGGTCGCCGGCAAGGACATCGAAGGGGCGGTACAGCGGCTCGCCCAGATGGCGCGCGCCGCCGGCATCCACGTCATCATGGCGACGCAGCGCCCGTCGGTCGACGTCATCACCGGCACGATCAAGGCGAACTTCCCGACCCGCATCTCCTTCCAGGTGACCTCGAAGATCGACAGCCGCACTATTCTCGGCGAACAGGGTGCCGAGCAGCTGCTGGGCCAGGGCGACATGCTCTACATGGCCGGCGGGGGGCGCATCCAGCGCGTCCACGGCCCCTTCGTCTCCGACACCGAAGTGGAAGAGGTGGTCGCCTATCTGAAGACGCAAGGGGTGCCGCAATATCTCGACGCGATCACCGAGGACGACGACGAGGAGAACGACGGCGGCGGACCGGCCGGCACCTCGAACCTTGCCGATTCCGAGGACCCCTACGACCAGGCGGTGGCGATCGTGCTGCGTGACGGCAAGGCCTCGACCTCCTACGTGCAGCGGCGCCTCGGCATCGGCTATAATAGGGCGGCATCGCTGATCGAGCGGATGGAGCAGGAAGGCATCATCGGTCCGGCCAACCATGCCGGCAAGCGCGAAATCCTGGTGCCGACCGAGGCGGAGATCACGGGCCGGTAAGTCTGAAAGACCGGCCGGTAACGGTCATTTGAGAGGCGGGCCGCCGCGGCAGCAGATAACGCCTTGAAGGCGCCCCACTTGCGCTCCAAATGACGCTGATATGAAGGAGACTGCGATGACAGAGACAAGAAACGGCGGCGGCGACACTCGGGCGATCTCGCGGCGCGTCTTCGTTTGCGGCCTGGCAGCGCTCGCAGGCATCGCCGGCACGACGCTGGACGCGGCCCCCGCTTCGGCGCAGGCCCCCGCCGTCGCCCAGAAGATCGCCGATCATTTTTCATCGGTGAAGACGATGGCGGGCGAATTCGTCCAGTTCGGTCCGCGCGGCGAGCAGACCGGCGGAAAGTTCTACATCCGCCGCCCCGGCCGCATCCGCTTCAACTACGAGGCGCCGTCGCCGATGCGCGTCATCGCCGACGGACGGTCGGTGGTCATCGGCAATATGAAGCTGAAGACCTGGGACATCTATCCCTTGTCGAAGACGCCGCTCAATCTGCTTCTGAGCGAGCGGATCGATCTCCGCAGCCGCATGGTGCGCGACGTCCGGGTCGAACCCGACCTCATCACCATCGTGCTCGGCGACCGCTCGATCTTCGGCGACTCGACCATCACCATGATGTTCGACCCGCGGACCTACAATCTCAGGCAATGGACGATCACCGACGCGCAGAAGAAAGACACCTCGGTGATGATCTTCAACGTGCAGACCGGCATCGCACTGGACGACAAGGTGTTCCGCATTCCCTATGACGAGGTGCGCAACAAGGGCGGCAAATAGCCATAGGGGCGTGGCCGCGACAGGACTCCAGGGCCGCCTTCGGGCGGCCTTTTTCATGCTTGTCGATTGGCCCCGGACCTGCTTAAAACGCCCGTACTGCCGGACATCCCGCTATTCAGAGGAATGAGAATGCCGCTTTCCATCGCCACGTGGAACATCAACTCCGTCCGCCTGCGCATGCCGCTCGTGGAGCATCTGCTGGTGAATTGGCAGCCCGACATCCTCTGCCTGCAGGAGACCAAGTGCCCGGACGATCAGTTTCCGTCCGCACCTTTGAAGAAGCTCGGCTACAACTACATCGAAATGCACGGGCAGAAGGGCTATCACGGCGTTGCGACCATTTCCCGCCTGCCGCTGACCGAATTGACCGATCGCCGCGACTATTGCGGCGTCGGCGATGCACGCCATCTCTCCGTCGTCTTCGCGGCCGGCGGCAAGACCATCCGCCTGCACAATTTCTATGTGCCGGCCGGCGGCGACGAGCCGGATCGCACCATCAACCCGAAATTCGGCCACAAGCTCGATTTTGTCGACGAGATGAAGCTGTTGCACGCCGAGGCCGAGGCGGGCATTTCCTCGATTCTGGTCGGCGACCTCAACATCGCGCCGCTCGAGCACGACGTCTGGTCGCACAAGCAGCTCCTGAAGATCGTCAGCCACACGCCCGTCGAAACCGACGGGCTCACCACCGTCATGACCGGCGGCGCCTGGGTCGACCTGATGCGCCAGCACACCCCGCCGCCCGAGAGGCTCTACACCTGGTGGAGCTACCGGGCCAAGGACTGGGCCGCCGCCGACCGCGGCCGCCGCCTCGACCATATCTGGTCCTCGGCCGATCTCGCGACGAAACTCCTGCGCGTCGACATCCTCCGGGAAGCACGCGGCTGGGAGCGCCCCTCGGACCATGTGCCGGTGATTGCACATTTCGAGCTTTGAGATCGCCACGCGCTTGGGAAGCATCTTCGACTAGGCAAAACGCCCGGCGAGCGCCTCGACGCGGCGGATCATCGCCTGCAGATTGTCGCGGATCCGGGCTTCGACCATTGCCGTCACCTCCGGGTATTCTTCCAGCATGCGGCGGAAAAGCGGCCGGTTGATGCGGATCACCTCGCTGTCCTCGTCCGCGGTCGCGGTGAACTTGCGCTCGACCATCGAGATCAGCGCCAGTTCCGATAGCAGAGCGCCGCGGCCGACGCTGTCGACCTGCTGCGGCCGGCCCTCGGCATTGAGCTTGGAGAGCGAAAAGCTCCCGGCGGCGACCGCATAGGCGCAGTCCGCCGGCGCCCCTTCGCGAAAGAGCTCGTGGCCCTTCGCCACGCGACGACGCTCGGCGCCGAAGGCGATCAGCCGAAGCTTGTCGTCGCCGATATCGGCGAAGAGCGAGACGTTGGACAGAAGCGCGATGTCGTCATTGAGCGTCACGCAGCAATTCTCCTGACTCACCTACGAGCAAGATGGGGAGGGGAAAACCCGCAAATCCCGCCTTACGGAACGATCTTGTAGCCGCCGTTCTCTGTCACCAAAATCTCGGCATTGGAAGGGTCGCGTTCAATTTTCTGGCGCAGCCGGTAGACATGCGTCTCGAGCGTGTGGGTCGTCACGCCGGAATTATAGCCCCAGACCTCCTCGAGCAGGACGTCGCGGGTCACCACCTTCTGGTCGGCCCGGTAAAGGTAGCGGATGATCGCCGCCTCCTTCTCGGTCAGCCGGATCTTCTGGCCGTTATCCAACGTCAGCAATTTTTGGCTCGGCTTGAACGTGTAGGGACCGACGCTGAAGGTAGCGTCCTCGCTCTGCTCATGCTGGCGCAGCTGGGCGCGGATACGGGCCAGCAGCACGGCGAAACGGAAGGGCTTGGTGACATAGTCGTTGGCGCCGGCCTCGAGCCCGAGGATCGTGTCCGAATCGGTATCGTGACCGGTCAGCATGATGATCGGCGCCTTGAACCCGCTCTTGCGCAACAGCTTCACCGCCTCGCGGCCGTCCATGTCCGGCAAGCCGACATCCATGATCAACAGGTCCACCTGGCGGGCGCGCGCCGTCTGGATACCCTTGCCGGCGGTCGCTTCCTGCAGGAGGTCGAACTCCTCGTAAAGAGAGAGCTGCTCTATCAACGTCTCACGCAGGTCATTGTCATCGTCGACAAGGAGGATAGTGCGCGTCGCCATGGGACAGTTCCTGTTGCTTCCTGAATTTCAAACTAGCTCAAATGCCGCCCTTGGCAAAGCGCGGCGGCCGCGCAATCTTGTCGCCTTGGAACCGTGCTTAGGGTGGCCGCGAGCTCACGGGCAAAGCAAGAATTTGTGAGAATAATGCGCAAGAAAACGTCGGGAGTAAGATCGGGGAAATCCACCATTGTGGTGCGCACTGCGCCGCGCGATCGCCGCCGCGCGCTTCTGAGCTTCGACGGAAAGACCGAGCAGGCGGCGATCGGGCGAAGCGGCCTCACGGCCATGAAGCGGGAAGGCGATGGCGCAACGCCGCGGGCGACGATGAGGCTGATCGGCGGGTTCGCGCGCCGGGACCGCGTGTCCCTGCCGCCGACACGGCTGCCGATCCGCAGGACCCGCCGCGACATGCTCTGGTGCGACGCGCCGGGCCACGCCTCCTACAACCGCCCCGTCAGGGCACCGTTTGCCGCAAGCCACGAGGCGATGATGCGCGATGACGGACTATACGACATCTGCCTCGTCATGGATTGGAACATCTCGTCCAGGCGGCGACAAGCCGGCTCGGCGATCTTCTTTCATCTCATTCGCCCCGGTTATGAGCCGACGCAAGGCTGCATCGCCGTCAGCTTGCCGGCGATGAAGCGGCTGCTGAGGCATATGCGCCGGGGAACGGCTGTCCGGGTGGCATAGCCGCGAAGACCGTCATTGCTTCTGCTTGAGCATGCGCGGCGTCACGAACCGGACGAGGCGGCCGCTGCTGGGCTCGATCTCCGACCATTGCCCGGCATCGAAATCGATGACCGCGAGGGCGGCCGTGGGAAATTTTTCACGCAGGCGCGGCAGCGCCTCGCCCTCGCCGGCAAGGAGCAGTGCAAGCTCCTCCATGCCTGGATTGTGCCCGACGAGGAGGAGGCTGCGCACCGACGGCTCCACGCCCCGTATCACGCCGAGAATGGCTTTGGCCGCGACCTCGTAGATCCCGACGGCGTCACGGGAGTCGACGCTGGCCGGCAACGCCTCGGCCACCAGTTCCCAGGTCTCCTGGGCGCGTCGCGCCGTGGAAACAAGCGCCAGATCCGGCACGAGGCCCTGCTCGGCCATATAGGCGCCAATCACCGGGGCAGCCTTTCGCCCGCGCCCGGCGAGCGGCCGGCGATGGTCGGCCACGCCTTCGGGCCAGGCGGATTTCGCATGGCGGAGCAGCATCAGGCGCCGTGCGGCGGTCTTGTCGTGATCAGCCATGAGGTTCTTCGCGGGTCAGGTGGAACGCGGCCATTGTGGCACCGTTGACGCCACTTGTCTGCCCGCGGAAGCTTCTTGTGACGCTCAATGAAAAAGGCCGCCCTCGAGAGGGCGGCCAAATTGCCGGAAAAGTTCGAACCGGCTTATTTCCACTCGCGGATATCGACGAAATGGCCCGCCACCGCGGCGGCGGCGGCCATTGCGGGGGAGACAAGATGGGTGCGGCCCTTGAAGCCCTGGCGGCCCTCGAAGTTGCGGTTCGAGGTCGAGGCGCAGCGCTCGCCCGGCTTCAGCCGGTCGTCGTTCATCGCCAGGCACATCGAGCAGCCCGGTTCGCGCCAGTCGAAGCCGGCCTCCTTGAAGATCCTGTCGAGACCCTCGGCCTCCGCCTGTTCCTTGACGAGGCCCGAGCCCGGCACGATCATCGCCGAAACGGTCGGGGCGACCTTGCGACCTTCGACGACCTTGGCAACGGCGCGCAGGTCCTCGATGCGACCGTTTGTGCAGGAGCCGATGAACACCCGGTCGATGGCGATGTCGGTGATCTTCGTGCCCGGCTTCAGGCCCATATAGTCGAGCGCCCGCCATTTGGAAGCGCGCTTGGTCTCGTCCTGGATGTCGTCCGGATTCGGAACGGCGCCCTGGACCGAGATGACGTCTTCCGGAGAGGAGCCCCAGGAGACGATCGGCGGCAAGTTGGCCGCGTCGAGCACGACGACCCGGTCGTAATGGGCGCCCTCGTCGGTGTGCAGCGTCTTCCAGTAGTCGAGCGCCATGTCCCAGGCCTTGCCCTTCGGCGCGCGCGGCTTGTCCTTGATATAGGCGAAGGTCGTCTCGTCCGGCGCGATCAGGCCGGCGCGGGCGCCGCCTTCGATCGTCATGTTGCAGACCGTCATGCGGCCTTCCATCGACAGCGAACGGATCGCCTCGCCGGCGAATTCAATGACGTGGCCGGTGCCGCCGGCGGTGCCGATCTCGCCGATGATGGCGAGGATGATGTCCTTGGCGGTGACGCCGGGCGGCAACTGCCCGTCGACGCGCACCAGCATGTTCTTCGCCTTCTTCTGGATCAGCGTCTGGGTGGCCAGCACGTGCTCCACTTCCGACGTGCCGATGCCGTGCGCCAAAGCACCGAAGGCGCCATGCGTCGAGGTGTGGCTGTCGCCGCAGACGATCGTCATGCCCGGCAGCGTGAAGCCCTGCTCGGGTCCGACGATATGGACGATGCCCTGGCGCTTGTCGTTCTCCGAATAATATTCGACGCCGAAATCGGCGGCGTTCTTGGCAAGCGCCTCGACCTGGATTCGGCTTTCCTCGTTCTTGATGCCGAGATGGCGGTCCGGCGAGGTCGGCACGTTATGGTCGACGACGGCCAGCGTCTTTTCCGGCGCCCGGACCTTGCGGCCGGCCATGCGCAGTCCTTCGAAGGCCTGCGGACTCGTCACCTCGTGCACGAGGTGACGGTCGATGTAGAGCAGACAGGTGCCGTCATCCTGTTGATTGACCAGATGATCGTCCCAGATCTTGTCATAGAGGGTACGCGGTGCGCTCATGGCGAGATATCCATCGAATTTTAAAATACGGAAAAGCCGGCGGCGATTCTGCCGGAAACAACGCTGGTCAGGCGATCAGGATAGGCGGCTCGTCAGAGCGCCGCAGACATGCGCAAAGAACCGTGCCGGCAGACGCTTGTGGTCCTGCAGCACGACGATTTTCTGGGCGCGACATCCGAACTTGGATTCCATGGCCGGTGCTCATATCAATTTTTCGACTGTTCGGCAATTGGCGAGATGGCAGGCAGTTGACGGTCAGAGCCCTCCCCAACCCCTCCCCACAAGGGGGAGGGGCTTGGCGCGCGCGGCACCCTCTTCGATCACCTCGGCGCAAGAGGCGGCTGCAGCGGTGCAGAAGGGAGGTTTGGGCGCGGCATCGGAGCCCCTCCCCCTTGTGGGGGGTTGGGGAGGGGCCTTGCGAGGGGAACGCGCCCTACCGCGCCTCTGCCCTTCTCAGCCGCCGCTCGAGCCCCCGAAGCGCCAGCGACAGACCGATCGTCAGGATGAGATAGACATAGGCGACGATCGAATAGGTCTCGAAGAAGCGGAACGAGCCCGAGGCGTAGACCTTGCCCATCTGGGTGATGTCGGCGACGCCGAGCACCGAGACGAGTGAGGAGTCCTTGACCATCGCCACGAAGTCGTTGCCGAGCGGCGGCAGGATGACGCGGATCGCCTGAGGGAGGACGACGAGCCGGAAGCGCTGGTAGCGCGTCAGGCCGAGCGCCTTGGCCGCCTCCACCTGCCCCTTGTCGACGGAAAGGATGCCGGCGCGGAAGACCTCGGCGATGAAGGCGGAATAGCCGATCATCAGCGCGATGATCGCCCGCCACATCAGCGAAACGTCGCGCACGACGAGCGGCTCCATGACGCCCGCCTTGACGAGCGGCGTCGCCAGGAAATTGACGGCTGTCACCAGCGCCGGCGCACCGACGAAGGCGATATAGAAGAGCAGGACGAGGATCGGCACGCCGCGAATGACTTCCGTGTAGAAGCGCGCCGCCTGGCGCAGTGCCGCGTGCTCGGAAAGCGCCATCAGCGCCACGCCGAGGCCGAGCATGGTCGCGAGCGCGAAGCCGACCAGGGTTACGAAGACGGTGACGCCGAGACCTTTCAGGACGACCGCGAAGACCTGAGCGAAGATGTCATTGGCGGCGATCACCGCGGCGAGCGCCACGGCGATTACAAGTAGGGCGACCAGCCACCAGGGATAGTCGCCCTTCTCGGAAGCGGATGAACTGACCGGCGCCATCGTGATTCCATAGTTGAGACGCGGGATGCGAGCGGAAAACCGCATGCACTTTTCCTCATCCCGCTCCACAGCGCCGCGCGTCCAATAGGACGCGCTAAGGTCGCTGTAGTACTTTGAAATGCTGCATGATTTTGTCCTCAAATCGATTCCGATTTAGGGAATCATGCAGTAGCGATCAGCCGCCCATCTTGTAGTCGAGGAACCACTTCTTGTTGAGCGCGTCGAAGGTGCCGTCCTCTTTCAGCGCCTTGATTGCGGCGTTGACCGGCTGGACGAGATCGGATCCCTTCGGGAAGATGAAGCCGAAATCCTCGGTGCCGAGGGGCTCGCCGACCACCTTGAGCGTGCCTTCGGAGGCGTCGACATAGCCTTTCGCCGCGACGCTGTCGGTCAGCACCAGATCGACGTCGCCGGCCTTCAGCGCCTGGACCGTCGCACCGAAGGTCTCGAACAGCTTGATGCGCGGGTTCTGCTCGTTGCCGTCGAGAATTTCATAGACGGCGGTGTAGAAGGGCGAGGTGCCGGGCTGGGCGCCGATCAGCGCGTCCTCGACCGCGGCGAAGCTCTTGGCGTCCTTGAAGCGCGCCTCGTCGGCGCGCACCAGCATGAACTGCTGCGAGCGCATATAGGGATCGGAGAAGTCGACCTTCTCCTTGCGGTCGTCCTTGATGGTGATGCCGGTCATGCCGATCTGATACTGGCCGTCGGATACCGATTGGATCATCGCATCCCAGCTGGTGTTCTGATATTCTACCCTGAAGTTCAGCCGCTTGGCGATCTCGTTCATCGCGTCATATTCCCAGCCGACCGCCTGGCCCGACTTCGGATCGACGAACTGCAGCGGCGGATAGGCGTTCTCGGTAACGACGACGACCGTTTGGCCGCCAAGGTCGGGCAGGCCGCTCGCGACGGCGGACGCGGAGAATGCGAAGGGAACGGCGAGGGCAGCGGCGATGCCCGCGAGCACGTGGCGGCGGATTGTCATTGGAGGAACTCCCGAAAATTGTGGCGACCGAAAATGTCACGAATTTCGCCGGGAAGACAAGCAGATAGTGCTAAAAAAGAAAGGCGGCCGGGAGGCCGCCTTTGCGAATAACTCCGAAGAGTCGAAATCTTATTCTGCGGCCGCTTCGGCTGCCTTTGCCTCTTCGGCTGCCTTTGCTTCCGCCGCTTCGGCGGCTGCTTTTTCGGCGGCGAGCGCCTGGGCGGCTGCGACCTTCTCGGCCTCGATGCGTGCCTTCTCGTCGGCGACTGCCTGGCGCTCGGCTTCGTTCAGCTTGCGGGCGCGCGTGCCGGTGTTCTCGACGATACGAGCCGACTTGCCGCGACGATCGCGCAGGTAGTAGAGCTTGGCGCGGCGGACCTTACCGCGGCGGACCACTTCGACGCTCTCGACGAGCGGCGAGTAAACCGGGAATACGCGCTCGACGCCTTCGCCGTAGGAAATCTTGCGAACCGTGAAGCTCTCGTTGAGGCCGCCGCCGGAGCGGGCGATGCAGACGCCTTCATAGGCCTGGACGCGGGTACGGTTGCCTTCGACGACGCGGACGTTGACGCGGACGGTGTCGCCGGCGGAAAAATCGGGAAGGGTGCGCTTGGCGGCGATCTTGGCGGCCTGTTCGGCTTCCAGCTGCTGGATGATGTTCATCGGTCTAACCTTTGCTTTCTTCTGAAACAGCCAGAGCGCTCTCGGCCGGCCTGTCGGATTTCCTTCAGGCCTTGCCCTCTTTAAGGACAGGAGCGGATTCGCCATTCTTTCTTGGTGGTCGACGGGCAAGAACCCGAACCGGGGCGGCACATACACCAAACGAGACTGCTTGTCATCCCCGATCGCAGATTTTCTGGGATGCCCGGCGCGTCGATTGTACGCGCGGCCGAGACATGATAAGGAAACCTTATTATATTTCTACGTGATCGAACCGGATGCCCAGGAAACTCGAATCCGACACGATCGGATTGCTGCTCACCGATGTCTCGCGGCTGCTGCGCGGCGCCTTCGACCGCAAGGTCAATGCGATGGCGCTCGGCATCACCCCCGGGGAAGCGCGCACGCTGATCCAGGTCGCCGTGACCGAGGGCATCAAGCAGGCGGAGATCGCCACGCGCATGGGGATCGAGCCGATGACGCTCTCGGCCTATCTCGATCGCCTCGAGGCACTGGAACTGGTGGCGCGGGTGCCTGATCCGGCCGACCGGCGCGCCAAGAATGTCGTCATCACCGAAAAGGCCGACCCGCTGCTTTCCGAGCTGATGAGCGGGCTCAGGGGAATGATGAACGCCTATACCGAGAGCCTCGGCGACGAGGGCCGCGAGCAGCTGCGCGGCAGCCTCCAAATCCTCCGCGACAATCTTCGCCGCCTGGATCCGTGTCTTGCCGGCAAGGAGAAGACGCAATGACGCTCAGGATGAGCGAACGGCGCACGAGCATCATCGGCGCCTTCCTGGTGGCGCTCGGCCCGGTTTCCATGGCGCTCTATACGCCGGCCATGCCGGAACTCGTCCGCGCCTTCGCCTCCAGCGAGGCGGCGATCAAGATGACGCTGTCGCTCTATTTTGGTGGCTTCGCCTTCGCCCAGCTCGTCTCGGGCACGCTTTCCGACGTTATCGGCCGCCGGCCGGCGACGCTGATTTTTATGGCCATCTATCTCGCCGGCAGTCTGATGGCCGCCTTTGCGCCGTCGATCGCCGTGCTGCTCGCCGGGCGGCTGGTGCAGGGGATCGGCGCCTCGGTCGGCATGACGGTCGCCCGCGCCATCGTCCGCGACCAGTTCACCGGCACGAGCGCCGCCCGCATCATGAACATGATCGGCATGATGCTGGCGCTCGGGCCGGCCGTCTCGCCGACGCTCGGCGGCATTGCGCTTGGTCTTTTCGGCTGGCAGTCGATCTTCCTGCTGATGGTCGGCTTCGCACTGATGGCCTGCCTGACCGTGCATTTCTTCATGGCCGAGACGGTGGCGCCCGACCGCAGCAAGGGGCATCTGCGGCCGATCCTTGCCGCCTATCGCGAACTGCTGGCCGACAGCCGCTTCTTATCGACGACGCTGGTGATCGCCGGCGCCGTCGGCGCGCTCTACGCCTGGGCGACGATGCTGCCCTTCGTGCTGATCAGCGAGGTCGGGCTGACGCCCACCGAGTTCGGCGTCGGCATGCTGATGCAATCGGGTCTGTTCTTTTCCGGCACGGTGACGGTGCGGCTCCTGATGCGACGCTTCACGCCGCAGGCGCTGGTGCCCGTCGGCCTCTCTTTCATCGGCGCATCGAGCCTCATCCTTGCCTTTACAATGCAAGCAATGGAGCCGACCTTCCTCTCGGTCATGACTCCGATCGGCATCTACGCCTTCGGCATCGCCTTCATCATGCCCTATATGATGACCGCGGCGATGGCGCCCTTCCCGCATATCGCAGGCACGGCGTCGGCGTTGATGGGCTTCATCCAGATGGGCTCCGGCCTTCTCGGCGGCGCGCTTGCCGCCCTCGTCGGCGCGCCCGCCCTGGCGCTCGGGACGATCATCCCCGGCTTCGGCCTGATCTCCATCGCGAGCTATATCTGGTATCGCAAGGCGGTTCGGCTGAGGCCGCTCGCCGCGCCGGCACCAGCCGAAGCGCCGTTGAGCGAAGCGGCGGAATAGAGACAGTTGCAGGGACGTGTGACGGTTTTCCATCCACGACACCACGACGAGATGAATGAGCTGCGCTCGGGGTGGATGCCCCTCTGCTGCCGGGCATGCCTCGTCCCCGTGCGCGGCGTGCGCGGGGAGAAGATGCCGGCAGGCAGATGAGGGGCAGGCGGAAGGGAGCCGGCCGTAGATGCTCCCCTTGAAACCGGCTTTGCCTTCAAACCGCCCGGCACGAAAAAACTGCGGCGGATTGCTCCGCCGCAGCTCTGTCTCGAGGAATTCCGGCCTCAGCGGTTGCGGGCAGCGAGCGTGCGCAGGCGCAGGGCGTTCAGTTTGATGAAGCCGGCAGCGTCCTTCTGGTCGTAGGCGCCCTGGTCGTCCTCGAAGGTGACCAGCTTGTCGGAATAGAGCGACTTCGCGCTCTCGCGGCCGGTGACCATGACATTGCCTTTGTAGAGCTTCAGCGTCACTTCGCCTTCGACATGCTCCTGGCTCTTGTCGATGGCCGCCTGGAGCATCTCGCGCTCCGGCGAGAACCAGAAGCCGTAATAGATGAGCTCGGCATAGCGCGGCATCAGCTCGTCCTTCAGATGCGCTGCGCCACGGTCGAGGGTGATGCTCTCGATCGCCCGGTGGGCGGCGAGCAGGATCGTGCCGCCGGGGGTCTCATAGACCCCGCGCGACTTCATGCCGACGAAACGGTTCTCGACGAGGTCGAGGCGGCCGATTCCGTTGTCGCGGCCGTAGTCGTTGAGCTTGGCAAGCAGCGTCGCCGGCGACAGGCGCACGCCGTCGATCGAAACGGCGTCGCCGCGCTCGAAGCCGATCTTGATGATGGTCGCCTGGTCCGGAGCAGCCTCCGGCGAGATCGTGCGCATGTGCACATATTCCGGCGCTTCCTGAGCCGGGTCTTCCAGCACCTTGCCTTCCGATGAGGAATGCAGCAGGTTGGCGTCGACGGAGAAGGGCGCCTCGCCCTTCTTGTCCTTGGCGACCGGGATCTGGTGCTTTTCGGCGAATTCGAGCAGCTCGGTGCGGCTCTTGAACGACCAGTCGCGCCAGGGAGCGATGATCTTGATATCGGGATTCAGCGCATAGGCCGATAGCTCGAAGCGGACCTGGTCGTTGCCCTTGCCGGTCGCGCCATGGGCGATGGCGTCGGCACCGGTCTTCCTGGCGATGTCGATCAGGTGCTTGGAGATCAGCGGCCGGGCGATCGAGGTGCCGAGCAGATAGACGCCTTCGTAGACCGCATTGGCGCGGAACATTGGAAAGACGAAGTCACGCACGAACTCCTCGCGCACGTCCTCGATATAGATCTCCTTGATGCCGAGCATCTCCGCCTTCTTGCGCGCCGGCTCAAGCTCCTCACCTTGGCCGAGATCGGCGGTGAAGGTCACCACTTCGGCGCCGAGTTCGGTCTGCAGCCATTTGAGGATGATCGAGGTGTCGAGACCGCCGGAATAGGCGAGTACGACCTTCTTCACGTCTTTGTGCGATGCCATGATGTCTGTCCGTGCTATTCGAGGGCGGAATGCCGCCGTGCAAAATCTGCGGCACTTTAGCCAGAACTCGAAGCGATACAAGCGGAACAAGCGGCATTCGGACGAATCTGCTGGCGAAAGGATGTAAGCTTCGGTATCAGCAAAGACCTGCGCCTGAGGAATAGCCATGGACTTCCTGCCAAGCCTGCCGACCCTCCTTACCTTTGCCGGCGCGAGCCTGCTGCTGGCGGCAACGCCCGGACCCGACATGACGCTGTCGATCAGCCGGGCACTGGCGCAGGGCAAGAAGGCCGCGCTCTTCGTCGTGGTCGGCACCGGGCTCGGCATCGTCGTCCACACGCTGCTCGTCGCCTTCGGCATCTCGGCGCTGATCACCGCCTCGCCGACCGCCTTCCTGGTGTTGAAGACCGGCGGTGCCGCCTACCTCCTGTGGCTCGCGATCCAGGCGATCCGCTACGGCTCCAGCCTGTCGGTAACGAAGGTGGCGGAGGCGAAGGGTACGGCGCTTTCGAACATTTCGACCGGCTTCTCCGTCAACATCCTGAACCCCAAGGTCGTGATCTTCTTCATGACCTTCCTGCCGCAATTCGTCAGCGCCGACGACCCGGCGGTGACCGGCAAGCTCCTGTTCCTCGGTTTCTTCTTCATCGCTATCGGCATGCCGGTCAACGCGCTGGTGGTGCTAGCCGCCGACTGGCTGGCGGCCTGGCTGCAGCGCAACAGGCGGGCGATGCGAGCGCTCGACTACAGCTTTGCCGGGGTGTTTTCGGTGTTTGCCGTGAAGATTTTTCTGACGCAGGCGCGGTGACGTCCATCCCGAGGGCTCTTGCCCCTCAATCCTCGCCGTGGTTGGCGATCATCATCGCCTCGAAGGCGAGTCGGTCGACCTTGCGCATGCGCTCCGATTCCGACTTGAGCTGGCCGCAGGCGGCGAGGATGTCGCGGCCGCGCGGGGTGCGGATCGGCGAGGCGTAGCCGGCCTGGTTGATGAAGTCGGCGAAGGCTTCGATCTGCTCCCAGTCCGAACACTGGTAGTTGGTGCCCGGCCAGGGATTGAAGGGGATCAGATTGATCTTCGCCGGGATGCCCTTCAGGAGCTTCACCAGTTCCTTGGCGTCCTCCAGGCTGTCGTTGACGTCCTTCAGCATTACATATTCGAAGGTGATGCGGCGCGCATTGGACAGGCCCGGATAGGCGCGGCAGGCCTCCATCAGCTCCTTCAGCGGATATTTCTTGTTGATCGGCACGAGCATGTCGCGCAGTTCGTCTTTGACGGCGTGCAGCGAGATTGCCAGCATGACGCCGATCTCCTCGCCGGTGCGATAGATTTCCGGAACGATCCCGGAGGTCGACAGCGTGATGCGCCGCTTCGAGAGCGACAGGCCGTCGCCGTCCGAGGCGATCAGCAGTGCCGTCTTGACGTTCTCGAAATTATAGAGCGGCTCGCCCATGCCCATCATCACGATATTGGTGATCTTGCGGCCCTCGGCCGGCACGATCGCGCCCTGCGGCGTGTCGCGCTCCGGAAAGTCGCCGAGCCTGTCGCGGGCGAGCAGAAGCTGCGAGAGGATTTCCTCGGCCGTCAGATTACGCACCAGCTTCTGCGTGCCGGTGTGGCAGAAGGAACAGGTGAGCGTACAGCCGACTTGGCTCGAAATGCAGAGCGTGCCGCGGCCTTCCTCGGGAATATAGACGGTCTCGATTTCCACCGGCCGTCCGGCGCCGCGCGGCGGAAAGCGCAACAGCCATTTGCGCGTGCCGTCGCCCGAAACCTGCTCTTCGACGATTTCGGGCCGGGCAACGGTGAAATGCTGCTTGAGCATTTCGCGCATGTCCTTGGAGACATTCGACATCTGGTCGAAGTCCGAGACGCCGCGCACATAGAGCCAATGCCACAGCTGGCTGACGCGCATCTTCACCTGCCGCTCCGGCACGCCTTTCTCGACCAAGAGCTTGGCCATGTCCTCGCGCAAGAGGCCGATCAGCGACGGCTTTTCCGTTTGCGGCGCGACGCGCACCTGCGGCGCCTTAACGATATCCGGCCTGTTCAAGATCTCGGTGGCTGGCATGCTCGTGGTCCTGTCATGGAGCGGGGGCTGTCCGGATATGCGTCTCCGGATCATCTTCCGATGCTCGAACTGAAGTATGGCGAGCCTTCGGGCGCGCTCACACGGGGCGCAGGGCTCTGGATTGCGGGCGCTTTAGCATTCTTTTTGCGGCGAGTCACCATGAGCGCTTCAGCCGAAAGCAAAAAGGCCGGCTGAGCAGCCGGCCTCTGAGTCGGGAACGCAGGGTCCGGCCTACTTGCAGGCCTCGATCTGCTTCAAGGCGGCGGAGATGCCGGAGAGCGAATAGGAGTAGGAGGTTGCCGTGCCCTTGCGCGACTTGGCGTTGACCGACATGTCCTTGCCCGATTTCATCGCCGCGACCAGCGCCGGCTCTTCCGCGGCATTCTCGACCCAGGCAGAGTTGCCCTTGGTGAACATGATGAAGGTGCGTCCGTCGATGACCACGTTGACCTTCGAATTGTCCTGTAGCTGATAGCCCATCATCACCTGCGGCTCGTAGCTGATGTTCTGCCCCGGGCGCTGCGAGACGAGGAAGAAGATGTCTCCGTGGTCGACGCCGGCAGGGCTCTTTTCCTTTGGAACCGACAGGACATAGCAGACCTTGCCGCCGCCCGACTGATAGGAGTACGCGCCCCAGGCGTTGAACTGCTGGATTCGCGTCGGCGATTGCGCGGAAGCCACGCCGGCTGCCGCCATTACGAGTACGATTGCAGTTGCGATCTTTCTTGCAAACATGAGTTCCTGCCGATTTCCTAGCTTGCGGTTGCCCGAACCAGGCTTACACGGGCGACGCATAGTCACGATTTGAATTTATTTTGACTTAATTCAGGTTACCAAACCGTCAACGATCGCCGCAATCGTCCCGTTTTGCCCCACAGGAACAGTGCGCCCGCGGCCTTGGACCATTGCGGGCGTGCGGTTCGTCCCTGTGCGGATTTGCCGGTCCGGTCGGACATCGGTACTGGCGGGCCGTGGCCGGTGATCTTCCTGTCTCAAATCTCGTCGGACGCGCCGTTCTGCTGCCTCACGCCCACAGCCGTCACGTTTACGGAATCTATGTCACAAAGAATCGGGCAAGAGTTTGTCGTCGCGGGCGGCAATGCGGCGACCTCGGCAACGGGGTGGCGCCGCTAGTCGTCGAGTCGCTCGCCGAACGTCTCGTCGGCCTTGTGATAATGTGTCTCCTTGATTTGGCCGCTGATCGCCGCAAAGGCGGCAGTCAATACGGCGACGTCGTCGGAGAAGCCGACGGCGGCGAGCACGTCGGGCACGAAATCGAGCGGCAGGACGAAATAGGCCAGTGCCGCGAGGAGTATCCCTCGGGTGCGCGTCGGCGTCTGCGGGTCCACCGCGCAATAATAGGCGGCGACGAGATCGCGGCTGAAGGGAATCTGGCGAACCGCCCGGCGGAAGGTCGGCCAGAAGCGGCGGCGCACCTTGCGCTCGCGGCGCTCCTGTTCGGATTCCTCGCCTGGAAGGAGAATTTCACCAATCTTCACGTCGTCCATCGCGTCCGTTCCGCTTGTCACCAGCCAGATATGGGCATGGCAGGCGCCATTTCAAATGGCCGTATTTAGATGGCCTTACTTCAGATGATCCGGCATCCGCCCGGCAGCCGCCTGGTCCATCTTCGCCGCCAACTTGAAGTCGAGCTCCGTCAGGCCGCTGGCATCATGCGTCGAAAGCGTGACATCGACCTTGTTGTAGACATTGAACCATTCCGGGTGGTGGTTGAGCTTCTCCGCCGCGAGAGCGCATTGCGTCATGAAGCTGAAGGCTTCGGCGAAATTGCGGAAGCGAAACGCCTTCCAGATCGAGGCTCCGTCCTCGGCGAGAACCCAGCCTTCCATCCTGTGGAGATGCTCGGCGATAGTCTCGGCATCGAGCTTTTCGGGCCTCATGCGGTTTTCTCCCTGCCCTTTTCAGGCTAACCATGCCGCGTGGACGTGCGGTGGAATGCTCCATGGATACCATGAAACCCGTCAGAATTCTCTTCGTTTGTCTCGGCAATATCTGCCGATCGCCATTGGCAGAGGGCATCATGCGTCAGCTTGCGTGCCGAAACGGCTATGGCGATGTGGTCTCGGTCGATTCAGCCGGCATGGGTGCCTGGCATATCGGCCATCCTCCCGACCGCCGCTCGATCGCAGTCGCCAGAGCCCACGGCATCGACATTTCCGGTCTGCGCGGCAGGCAGATCGACGCGGCCGATCTTGCCGCCTTCGACCTGATCCTCGGCATGGACCGCCGCAATGTCGCCGAGCTGCGGAGGCTCGCCTCGCCCGAGACATTCCACAAGGTGCATCTGTTCATGAACGTTGCCGCGGGCCGGAACGACGACGTTCCGGATCCCTATTCCGAAACGGCGGATGCCTTCGAGGCGCTCTACCAGATGCTGGAGGCCGGCTGCTCCTCGCTGCTTGCGAAGCTCACGCGCCCTTCGTGAAGCGGGAACACCTCTTCCGTCAGATAGGGCCCGCCGCCGACCGAGTCGCGCGAGGATAGGAGGACGAAGCGCGGAACGATAAAGGGCGCGGTCATGAAATTGCCGCGCCCTGACAGATACTCGACGACGTCGTCGACACGTGAAGCGCGTAGTCGCGCCAGCGTCACGTGCGGCGTGAACTTGCGCGGGTCCGGCGGCAGGCCGAGACGCTGGCAGATGCGTTCGATTTCCGCCTGCAGCGCATACATGTCCGGATTGTTGCTGACGCCGGCCCAGACCGAGTGCGGCTTCTTCGAGCCAAAGGCACCGATGCCGGTCAATTGCAACTGAAATTCCGGCCGTTCGATGCGGTCGAGGCCGTCGATGATTTCATTGGCGGTGCGCCAATCGACATCGCCGATGAAACGCAGGGTGATGTGGTAATTCTCCACATCGATCCATCGAGCTCCGGGAAGACCTCCGCGCAGCAACGAAAGACTCATTGCTGCATTGTGCGGAATTTCGAGGGCGGTGAATAGTCTCGGCATGGCGAGCTCCCCGAATCTCTTGCAGATGTCTCAGCGAATCACGCATCGACTCTGCACGCAACTGTTATTTGGCGAGTTGAGAAATTAACATCTGCTTAATTGTGGATGTTCGTTATTCTCCTTTGTGCAGTGATCTGACGAATTGCTCGGCCGTTGGAAGAAAACGCTCCACCATTACGGCAATGCCATCGCTGTTCGGATGCATGCCGTCGTCGAGTTGCAGTCCTGCTTTGGTTACGACTCCGTCGAGGAAGAAAGGGTAGAAGGCGAGTTTGTGTTCCCTAGCGAGGTCGGAATAAATCAAATTGAAGCGCGCGCCGTAGTCGCCACCCATGTTCGGCGGCGCCATCATGCCGACGAGCAGCACCGCAATGCCGCGCTCCTGGAGCCGGTCAATCATAGCCTCGAGGTTTTTGCGGGTTTCCTCGGGCGAGACGCCGCGCAGCGCGTCATTGGCGCCGAGTTCGAGGATCACGCCCTTCGTTCCGTCAGGCACCGACCAATCTATGCGGGCGAGACCGCCCGAAGTCGTGTCGCCGGAGACGCCCGCATTCGCGATCGTGACATCGAAGCCCTTGTCCTTGAGCGCCTTTTCAAGCCGGGCGGGGAAAGCATCCTCCGGCGGAAGCTGGTAGCCGGCCATCAGGCTGTCGCCGAAGCCGACGAGGCTGAGGCTTTCGGCCCGGGCTGCCGCCGATAACGCGATTGTCATTGCAAGGCTCAAGAAAAACGGGAGAAAATCTTTCAATCGCATGCTTCCGTTCCTAAATCGGCGGGCAATCTTTTCGTCAATCCATTCTTCTTTCATATAGGGTCGTTCCGCGTGGCAAAAACCATCATCGAACTGAAAAATGCGGACCTGACCCTCGGCGAGGCGGCAGCCTCGGTGCACGTGCTGAAGGGCATGAGCCTGACCATCAATGCCGGCGAATCCGTCGGCATCGTCGGGCCGTCCGGCTCGGGAAAATCGACACTCCTGATGGTCATGGCCGGCCTCGAGCGCCTCGATCGCGGCGAGATCGTCATTGACGGCACGGCCCTGCACCGGATGAGCGAGGACGAGATCGCCGATTTCCGCGGCCGCAATATCGGCATCGTTTTCCAGTCCTTTCATCTGATCCCCAATATGACGGCGCTCGAAAACGTCGCGGTGCCGCTGGAACTCGCCAATGTCCGCGACGCCTTCGGCATCGCCCGCCGAGAGCTAGTCGCCGTCGGGCTCGGCGAACGGCTGACGCATTATCCGGGACAGCTTTCCGGCGGCGAGCAGCAGCGCGTGGCGATCGCCAGGGCGCTGGCGCCGTCGCCGAAACTGCTGATCGCCGACGAGCCGACCGGCAATCTCGATGCCGAGACGGGCCGGCAGATCGCCGACCTGCTCTTTGCCGAGCAACGCGAGCGCGGCATGACCCTCATTCTCGTCACCCATGACGCGGCCCTCGCCGGGCGCTGCTCCCGGCAGGTGCGGGTCCGTTCGGGCGAGATCGTCTCCGGGGCCGAGGCCGCGCCGCTCGCCGAACCGGCCCGCCCGGAGGCCGCATCCGCATGAGCGCAGCCACGGTCATCCGCCGCCTTCGCCCGTTCCTCGCCCTTCGTCTGGCGCTCCGGGAGATGCGCGGCGGTCTCAAGGGCTTCTATATCTTTCTTGCCTGCATCGCGCTCGGCACGGCGGCGATCGCCGGGGTCAACTCGCTGTCGCAGTCGATCAGCGCGACGATCGCCTCGCGGGGCCAGGAGATCCTTGCCGGCGATATCCGCTTCGAGCTCAACAACCGCCTCGCGACGCCCGAGGAGCGCGCCTTTCTCGAGGGCTTCGGCGACGTTTCGGCATCCGCCGGCTTGCGCTCGATGGCGCGCCTTCCGGACGGGTCGAACCAGGCGCTCGTGGAGTTGAAGGCCGTCGACGCCGCCTATCCGCTCTATGGCGCGCTTGAAAGCGAGCCGGCAGGGCCGCTTGCCGAACTCCTTGCGAAGGATGGCGATGTCTACGGTGCGGTTGCCGCGCCGCTGCTCCTCGAGCGGCTCGGCATCGCCTCGGGCGCCGAGATCCTTCTCGGCAATGCACGGATCCGCGTCAATGCCACGATCATTCGCGAGCCGGACGCACTGTCCGACGGATTCGGCTTCGCGCCGCGGCTGATGGTGTCGGCCGAGGCGCTCGCTGTTTCCGGCCTGGTGCAGACCGGCAGCCTCGTCGAGCACGCTTACAAGATCAGGCTCGCCGATCCGTCACGTGTCGCCTCGATCCGGACGGAAGCGCAGGCGCGTTTTCCCGCAGCCGGCTGGTCGATCCGCACCAGCAGCAATGCCGCCCCGTCGCTCAACGCCAACATCACCCGCTTCTCGCAGTTCCTGACGCTCGTCGGGCTGACAGCGCTGATCGTCGGCGGGGTCGGGGTCGGCAATGCGGTGCGCTCCTATCTCGACGGCAAGCGCGGCGTCATCGCCACCTTCAAATGCCTCGGCGCGCCGGCCTCGCTGGTGGCGACGGTCTACCTCGCACAGATCCTGATGATCGCCTCGATCGGAATTGCCATCGGCCTCGCGCTCGGTGCCTTGATCCCATTCGTGGCGGCGCAGTTCCTCGCCGACGTATTGCCGGTGTCGACATCCTTCGAGCTCTATCCCTCGGCGCTTGGCCTTGCGGCGCTCTTCGGCTTGCTGACGGCGCTTGCCTTTGCGGTCCTGCCACTCGGCCGGGCGCGCCGGGTGCCGGCCACCGCCCTCTTCCGCCAGCAGGGTTTCGAGCCGAGCGGCTTTCCCGCCTGGCCCTATCTCGCGGGCGCGCTCGTCTGCCTGGCGGCGCTCGCAGGCCTTGCCGTCTGGACCGCCTATGACCGCTACATCTCGCTGATCTTTCTCGGCGCGATCGCCTTTGCCTTCGTCGTCCTGCGGGCCGTTGCCTTCCTCATCGGCTGGCTGGCGCGGCGCAGCCCGCGCGTCCACTCGCCGGCCCTGCGGCTGGCAATCGGCAATATACACCGGCCCGGCGCACTGACGCCGTCGGTGGTCCTGTCGCTCGGGCTGGGCCTCGCGCTTCTGGTCACGCTCGCACTCATCGACGGCAATCTGCGGCGCGAGCTGACCGGCAGCATGTCGGAGCGCGCGCCGAATTTCTTCTTCGTCGACATTCAGGGTCATGAGATAGACGGCTTCCGGTCGCTGCTCGGCAGGGCGATGCCGAAGGGCAAGATCGTCGAGGTGCCGATGCTGCGCGGCCGCATCGTCGCCCTCAACAGCCAGGACGTGAACAGCCGCACCGTGCCGCCCGGCGGACAATGGGTCTTGCGCGGCGACCGCGGCATCACCTACGCGAAGAACAAGCCGGAGAATTCGACGCTCACCGCGGGCGCATGGTGGCCCGCGGATTACAGCGGCGAGCCGCTCGTCTCCTTCTCGGCCGAAGAGGCCGGCGAGCTTGGCCTGAAGCTCGGCGACACGGTCACGGTCAACGTGCTCGGCCGCAACGTCACCGCCCGGATCGCCAATTTCCGCAATGTCGAGTGGGAATCGCTGTCGATCAATTTCGTCATGGTCTTCTCGCCCAACACCTTTGCCGGCGCGCCGCATGCCTGGCTGGCGACGATCATCGACCCGGATGCCACGGCGGCGGAAGAAGCGGCGGTGTTGAAATCCGTCACCAACACCTATCCCACGATCACCAGCGTTCGCGTCAAGGACGCGCTCGACATCGTCAACACGCTGCTCGGGCAGCTTGCGACGGCAATCCGCGCCGCGGCCGCCGTGGCGTTGATCGCATCCGTGCTGGTGCTCGCCGGCGCGCTTGCCGCCGGAAACCGGGCACGCATCCACGACGCGGTGGTGCTGAAGACCCTCGGCGCCACCCGGGGAACCTTGATCCGCGCCTTCAGCTACGAATATTTTATTCTCGGCGTGGCCACCGCCGTCTTCGCGCTCCTGGCAGGCGGAGTTGCGGCCTGGTTCGTCGTCAGCCGCATCATGACGCTGCCGTCGAATTTCCTGCCGGACGTGGCCTTCGCTACGATCGCCGTTGCCCTCGTCGTGACGGTCGGCATCGGCCTTGCCGGGACCTGGCGCATCCTCGGGCAGAAGGCCGCGCCGGTCCTACGCGAACTGTAGCGGTGGCGATTAACCGTTAATCACCCGTGTTTGATCGCCCAGAAGCCCGGCTTTGCTCGATTCAGGCCCGGCCGGGTCTTGTGCGGCGCGGCTTTCACCATCATATTTATCCACAGGCATGCTGGAGCCCCGCAGCGGCGCCTGGGCGTGAGCTGGCACAGACACCCGCCGCCCGACACCGTAATTCCAACCGGGGCTTAAAGAGGAAACAATGGCTGATCTGAGAAACTACCAAACCCGAATGTCGCCCGCCGGCGCTCAGGCGGGTGCCGTGATCGATGAAGGCCTTCGCGCTTACATGCTGAAGGTCTACAACCTGATGGCCCTGGGGCTGGCGATCACCGGCGTGGCAGCTTACGGGACCTATGCGCTTGCCGTCTCCAATCCGGCATTCGCCCAGCTCATCTACGCCTCGCCGCTGAAGTGGGTCGTGATGCTGGCACCGCTTGCGCTGGTCTTCTTCATGAGCTTCCGCATCAACTCTATGAGCGTTTCCGCCGCCCAGACGACGTTCTGGATCTACGCGGCGCTGATGGGCCTTTCGTTGTCCTCGATCTTCCTGGTCTTCACCGGCCAGAGCATCGTGCAGACGTTCTTCGTGACGGCCGCCTCGTTTGGCGCCCTGTCGCTCTACGGCTACACGACGAAAAAGGATCTGTCGGGCTTCGGCACATTCCTGATCATGGGCCTGTTCGGCCTGATCATCGCGTCGATCGTCAACATCTTCCTTGCTTCGTCGGCCCTCGGCTTCGCGATCTCCGTGATCGGTGTTCTGGTCTTCGCCGGCCTGACCGCCTACGACACGCAGAAGATCAAGGAAATGTACTTCGAGGCCGATGACGTCGCGGTTGCCGGCCGCAAGGCTATCATGGGCGCGCTGACGCTCTACCTCGACTTCATCAACCTGTTCATGTTCCTGCTGCAGTTCCTGGGCAACAAGAACGAGTAGTCGGGACTGGATTGACGAAGAAGGCGGCTTCGGCCGCCTTTTTTGTTGCGCCGAATCTTGATCGGTCCGGCCGCTTCATGCGAATGCTGCAGCAGTCACAACAACGAAAAATCGCCCATGACCTTCACGCTTCGCGACGCCGTCGCCGCCGATCTTCCCGCCATCACCGAGATCTACCGCGAGTCGGTCCTAAACGGTGTCGCGACCTACGAGGTGACGCCGCCCTCCGAGGCGGAGATGGCGCTGCGCTTTTCGACGATCACCGGCAGCGGCTATCCCTATATCGTCGCCGCGGACGAGCAGGGCAGCGTGCTCGGCTACGCCTATGCGTCGGCCTTCCGCACCCGGACCGCCTATCGGTTCCTGGTGGAGGATTCGATCTATCTGGCGCCGGAATCGCGCGGCCAAGGCATCGGCAGGGCGCTGCTCGAGGAGCTCGTCAAGCGGTGCACCGCGCTCGGTTTTCGCCAGATGGCGGCGGTGATCGGCGGCGCCCATCCCTCCTCGATCGCCGTTCATCGCGCCGTCGGCTTCGAGCATCAGGGAACGATGAAGGCAACCGGCTTCAAGCATGGGCGCTGGCTGGATACCGCGATCATGCAGCTTCCTCTCGGCGAGGGAATGGACACCCTGCCCGCCGAGGGCGCCTATCCGGATACGCTTTACCGGAGCTGATTGCCCCTCTCCTCGGGTTAAACCCGAGGACTAACCCTCTCCCCGTACGCGGGTAGAGGGACTGGAGCCGGCGCGGCATAGTCCTTCGCCCCGCTTGCGGGGAGAAGGTGCCGGGAGGCGGATGAGGGGCAATTCCAAATGGAGACGCTGCGTTATGTCTCGACGAGCTTCAGCACCTTGTCGAAGACTTTGAGGACCTGTGCCAGCTCGTGGCCGCGCTTCAGGATCGTGCCTTGAGCGTTCAGCACGCTGTAGGCACCCTGTTTGGCGGCGAGTTTGGGGTTCTTCTCGATGCGGTAGAGCGGGACTTCCCCGGCGCGCTTGAACACCGAGAACACGGCACGGTCCTTCAAATGGTCGATCGCGTAGTCGCGCCATTCGCCCTCACCGACCATGCGGCCGTAGAGTCTCAGAACGAGGTCCAGCTCACGGCGGTGGAAGGTGACTGGCGGGGGGTTTTTGGCTTGCTTGTATTCGTGAAAATCGACGACCACATTCGATGTGGTCTGGCCCTGGTGACGCGCTTCGCCCTCCGGCAAATCCGATTGATCGGTCATCGGCAATTCGGCCTTCTGATGTGACAGGACCATGACAGTGTGCCTGACGAAAGACGAAAAGCAAGCCGGAAGCTGTTGGCAAGGCGGGCAATTCTTGCCCTTGCCGCAATTCAGTCAAATCGCCGCCCCAATTCACCGCAAAACTCCGACCGCTGCCGGACGAGTCGTTGCCACCGTATGTCCGGACAGGTTGTCATGCTGCGGGAGGTTTCCAAACGCAGACATGACCGGTTCGGTCCGGTAACTTCGAACCCTCAGCCCCAGCCCCTCGATGCTGCCGGGCCGAACCATCCCTCCGCCTCGAATTCGGCGCGTGCGCTCGCATCTGCCCCTCATCCGGCTGCCGCCACCTTCTTCCCGCAAGCGGGGCGAAGGGACGATGCCGCACCCGCTTACGTCCCTACACGAGCAGACAAGGGGCAAACTCCTGACCGGAGCCCTTCGCGTCGCTACAGCTTGCCTTGCGGGCCGGCGAGAAGGGTTGCGGCGCCGATGATCGGGCCCGGCGTTTCCGCATCCTTCATCGATTGCAGCAGGATGGCGCAGCCGCTATTGCCGCGCCCCTCGATCAGCACCGAGGCGGGGAGCGTGAACTGGGCGGGCTTGCCGTCCCACATGCCGATGGTCTGGATATCCTTGACCGCGTGCCAATAGGCGATTTCTTTGCCCTTGTTCTCGCCTCTTTCGACTTTGACCTCCCGGGCCCGGTCGAAATAGACGACGACGACATTCGCCTTGCCCTCACCGGCGCCGACCTTGATGGAGATTTCCTCGCCGCCGATCGTGGCATCGACCGCCACGGCGAGCCCGCCGCCGCCGGCGCTCATCGTCGCCAGCCGGGACTTGACCGCCTGGAGGTCGGAGCCGTTCACGTGATCGCGGCCGTTCAGAACCACCTGTGGCGTGTAGACGCCACTGCGGCCGAGCATGCGGGCATAGGCATACTGCCGCTCGGTGTTTTCCTTGGTGGCAAGCGTGTCGGCCCAGCCGAGATAGTTCCAGTAATCGACGTGATAGGCGAGTGCCACGACCTCGCCCTCGTCGATAAGCGCCTTCAAGGCGGCGTCGGCGGGCGGACAGGACGAACAGCCCTGGCTGGTGAAAAGCTCGACCACACCCTTGAACGCCTTGCCGTCGTCGGCCGCCGCCGTGCCGCTGATGGCACCGAGCAGGCCCATGGTCAGGGCCAGGCGGCGGAGCATTGGCAGCAAGGCGAAAGTCATGGCGTCACTTGTATTTGTCGGGCGGGCGCTTCCATCAGGGGAGTACATTACATACGACGGGCCGGTTTCAACAGAAAGTCACGTTGGAGTGACCTGCGGGCAGGCTGGGGAAAACGTCGACGGACATAAGCGGCGGCAGTTAGCGCAAAAAAAGAGCCGGGGCATCGGCTGATGCCCCGGCCAGATCGTTGAAGCAGAATGCGGACGGCCGGTTCAGGCCGCGAGATCGCGCAGAACCGTCTGCAGGATGCCGCCATTATTGACGTAGGTGACCTCGTCCAGCGTGTCGATACGGCAGATGAGCGGCACTTCCTTCACCGAACCGTCGCCATAGGAGATCTTGGCGACGCGCCTTTCGCGCGGCTGGACATTGGCGAGGTTGTCGATCGTGACGACCTCATCGCCCTTCAGGCCCAGCGAATCCCAGGTCGTGCCCTCTTCGAAGACGAAGGGGATGACGCCCATGCCGACGAGATTCGAGCGGTGGATGCGTTCGAAGGACTGGGCGATCACGGCCTTGACGCCGAGAAGGTTGGTGCCCTTGGCCGCCCAGTCGCGCGAGGAGCCGTTGCCGTATTCGACGCCGGCGAAGATGACGAGCGGAACGCCCTCTTCCTTGTACTGCATGGCCGCATCGTAGATCGACATCTCTTCCTTGGACGGATAGTGGATGGTGTAGCCACCTTCTTTGCCGTTCGGGCCGAGCATGTGGTTGCGGATACGGATATTGGCGAAGGTGCCGCGCATCATCACTTCATGGTTGCCGCGGCGCGTGCCGTACTGGTTGAAGTCGGCAACGGTCACGCCATGGCCGAGCAGGTAGGAGCCTGCCGGTGAGGCGGCCTTGATCGAACCGGCCGGGGAAATGTGGTCGGTGGTGATCTTGTCGCCGAAGAGGCCGAGGACGCGGGCGCCCTTGATGTCGGAAATACCGGCGCCCCTCTTGCCCATGCCCACGAAATAGGGCGGGTTCTGCACATAGGTCGAGGCCTCGTCCCAGGCATAGGTCTGCCCGGCCGGAACCTGGACGGCCTGCCAGTTTTCGTCGCCCTTGAAGACGTCCGCGTATTTGGTCGCGTAAAGTTCGCGGGTCACGTATTTGAAGATGAACTCCTGGATTTCCTGCGAGGTCGGCCAGATATCCTTCAGGTAGACCGGCTTGCCGTCCTTGTCTTCGCCGATCGGCTCCTTGGTGAGGTCCTTCTGGACCGTGCCGGCGAGTGCGTAGGCGACCACAAGCGGCGGCGAGGCGAGGTAGTTTGCCTGGACGTCCGGCGAGATGCGGCCTTCAAAGTTGCGGTTGCCGGAAAGAACGCCGGCGGCAATCAGGCCCTTGTCGTTGATCGTCTTCGAGATCGGCGCCGGCAGCGGGCCGGAGTTGCCGATGCAGGTGGTGCAGCCGAAGCCGACGAGATTGAAGCCCAGCGCATCGAGGTCCTTCTGCAGGCCGGACTTCGCCAGATATTCGCCGACAACCTGCGATCCGGGCGCCAGCGATGTCTTCACCCAAGGCTTGGTCTTCAGGCCCTTGGCGACCGCGTTGCGGGCAAGCAGGCCTGCGGCGATCAGCACCGACGGGTTCGAGGTGTTGGTGCAGGAGGTGATTGCCGCGATCGCGACGTCGCCATGGCCTATGTCGAAATCCGTGCCTTCGACGGCATAGCGGTTCGAAAGCTGACCGGGCTTCTTGTAGTCGTTTTCGAGCGCGACGGCAAAGCCGGAGGCGATGTTTTCAAGCGCGATGCGGCCCTCGGGGCGCTTCGGGCCGGCCATCGACGGCACGACGTCGCCGAGGTCGAGTTCCAGCGTGTCGGTGAAGACGAGGTCCGAACCGTCGCCCTCGCGCCACATCCCTTGAGCCTTGGAATAGGCTTCGACCAGCGCGATGCGCTGTTCTTCACGACCGGACATCGTCAGGTAGTTGATCGTTTCGGCGTCGACCGGGAAGAAGCCGCAGGTGGCGCCGTATTCCGGACCCATGTTGCCGATGGTGGCGCGGTCGGCGAGCGTCATGTTGTCGAGGCCCGGGCCGAAGAATTCGACGAATTTCGAGACGACGCCCTTCTTGCGCAGCATCTGCACGACGGTCAGCACCAGGTCGGTTGCCGTCACGCCTTCCTTGAGCTTGCCGGTGAGTTTGAAGCCGATGACTTCCGGCAGCAGCATCGAGACCGGCTGACCGAGCATCGCTGCTTCCGCTTCGATGCCGCCGACGCCCCAGCCGAGCACGCCGAGGCCGTTGATCATCGTGGTGTGGCTGTCGGTGCCGACGCAGGTATCCGGATAGGCGGTGATTTCGCCGTTCTCTTCGCGGGTCCAGACCGTCTGGCCGAGATATTCCAGATTGACCTGGTGACAGATGCCGGTGCCGGGCGGCACGACGCGGAAGTTCTTGAACGCCTGCTGGCCCCATTTCAGGAAGCGGTAGCGCTCGCCGTTGCGCTGATATTCGAGTTCGACGTTCTTGGCAAAGGCCTGCGGCGTGCCGAATTCATCGACGATGACCGAGTGGTCGATGACGAGGTCGACGGGAACGAGCGGGTTGATCTTCTCCGGGTCGCCGCCGAGAGACACCATGGCGTCGCGCATCGCCGCGAGGTCGACGACGGCCGGGACGCCGGTGAAGTCCTGCATCAGCACGCGCGCCGGACGGTAGGCGATTTCGTTTTCCGCAGTGCCCTTGTCGCTGAGCCATGCGGCGACGTTTTCAATGTCCTTCTTGGTGACCGAGCGGTCGTCCTCGTTGCGCAGCAGGTTTTCCAGCAGCACCTTCATCGAATAGGGAAGCTTGGAGACACCGGCGAGGCCGTTCGCTTCCGCTTTCGGCAGGCTGTAATAGACATAATCCACGCCGTTGACCGTGAGCGTGGAGCGACAATTAAAGCTGTCTAGGGATTTGGACACTGGAAATACCCCGTTCCGTCTGATCGCCAAAAGCTGACGTACGAACGCCCGAGCGCCTGTGAAGCGCGAAATGGGATGCGGGTGCGGCCATTTCCGCTGTCCGTACGTGGAATGTCATTCCATGTTCGGCGCTTGGATGAAATTCACGCCGACCGCTGGCGTGTTGGCCGCCTTATAGATAATTTCTCCAATTCGTGCCAGACCAACCAAGGTCCAATCGGAACTTTTTTTGCTCTGCAAAAAAGAGCGTCAAGGAAAGCTTAAGATCGATGCGCCTGCTGGTTGAGGGTTTGAGTGCGAGGCGAGGCGAAGACTTGATTTTCAACTATATTTCCTTTTCGCTTGCAGCCGCGGAGGCGCTCGTGGTGACGGGGCCGAACGGCTCTGGAAAGTCGACCCTGCTGCGCGTTCTTGCGGGTCTTCTTCGTGCCGAAACGGGGAGAATATCGCTCAAGGACGGACCTGCCGGTTTCGAGCATCCGCACGAGCTCAGCCACTATCTCGGCCACCGCAATGCGATGAAGCGGGAATTGACGGTCGAGGAAAATCTTTCCTTCTGGCAGCGTTTTCTCGGCAATTCGCCGGGCGGCTCCGGCCTCGATCTTGCCGCGGCGGCAGCCGCCGTCGGCCTCGCCGACATTACCCATCTGCCCTTCGGCTATCTTTCCGCCGGGCAGCAGCGGCGGATGGCGATGGCGAAGCTGCTCGTCGCCTATCGACCGATCTGGATTCTCGACGAACCGACCGCCGCACTCGATGCCGGCGCAGACAGGCTCTTTGCCGGGCTGGTCACGAGCCATCTCGAGCGTGGCGGCATCGTCATCGCCGCCACCCACCAGGCGCTGGGGATCGGGCAGTCGAAGACCTTGCAGATGACGGGGTTTTCGCATTGATGTCTCTTTTCTTCCGGGACCTGAAGCTTTCGGTGCGCGCCGGCGGCGGCGCGATGATCGGCGTGCTCTTCTTCATGACCGTCGTGTCGGTGATCCCCTTCGGCGTCGGGCCGGATCTCAATCTGCTTTCCCGCATCGGCCCGGCGATCCTCTGGATTGGCGCGCTGCTCGCCTCGCTTCTCGGCCTGGACCGGCTTTTCCAGGCGGAGCGCGAAGACGGCTCGCTCGATCTCATGCTGATGCACGAGACGCCGCTCATCCTCACGGTTTTCGTCAAATGCGCCGCCCATTGGGCCGCCACCGGACTCCCGCTGGTCGTCGCCTCGCCCTTTCTCGCCCTGTTCATGAACATGGACGAGTTCGCCATCGGCGCGACAATGCTTACTCTCCTTGCAGGGACGCCGGCGATCACCTTCATCGGGGCGGTCGGCGCGGCCGTCGCTGTCGCCCTGCCGCGCGGCGGGCTGCTCGTCTCGATCCTCGTGCTGCCGCTCGCCATTCCCGTGCTGATCTTCGGGGTGAGCGCCGTCTATGCCGCGGTCGAAGATCCCGCCCCCTTCCTGCCGCCTTTCATGATATTGATGGCGATAACCCTGTTCTTCGCGGTCATCGGACCGGTTGCGGCGGCCGCGGCGCTGCGGCATTCGGCCGACTGACGCAATCGTGATTGACCAGGGTCAATTGCGGAGAAGGTGCTTCCGCGTTAAACAGCCGTCATGAGCGATAACAGCCTGGCCATCCGCAAATTCAGCGATCTCGCCAACCCGACCCGGTTCCTGGCGCTCGCCGATCGCGTACTGCCATGGTTTGCCGCACTTACGGTGCTCGCCTTCGCCGCCGGGCTCTGGCTCTCCTTCACCACCGAGGGCGATTACCAGCAGGGCGAGACGGTGCGCATCATGTATGTGCACGTGCCTTCCGCCTGGCTGTCGATGATGTGCTACACGCTGATGGCGATATCCGCACTCGGCACGCTCGTCTGGCGCCATCCGCTGGCGGATGTCTCGGCCAAGGCGGCCGCACCGATCGGCGCCTGCTTCACCTTCCTGGCGCTCGTCACCGGCTCGCTCTGGGGCAAGCCGATGTGGGGCACCTGGTGGGTTTGGGATGCACGGCTGACCTCGGTCTTCCTGCTCTTCCTTATGTATCTCGGACTGATGGCGCTGAACCGGGCCATGGACGATCCGGCCCGTTCGGCCCGCGTCTCGGCCGTGCTGGTGCTCGTCGGTTTCGTCAATATCCCGATCATAAAATTCTCCGTCGAATGGTGGAACACGCTGCATCAGCCGGCAAGCGTCATGCGCCTCGACGGCCCCACCATCGATCCGGAATTCCTGTGGCCGCTCATAATCATGGCGGTCGGCTTCACGCTCCTGTTCTTCACGCTGCACATCGCCGCAATGCGCAACGAGATCTGGCGCCGCCGGGTGACGTCGCTCCGGCGCCAGGCGGCCCGCAATGCCGGCCGGGAGAACTTGGTGCCATGATGAGCCATGCAGCCTATGTCTTTGCCAGCTATGCCGCCGCCTTCGCGGTCGTTGCGGGCCTCGTCGTCTGGGTTGTCGGCGACGGCCGTGCCCGGCAACGAGAATTGAGGGCACTCGAGGCCGCCGGCATCCGCCGCCGTTCGGCGGAAGCTCCAGCCGGAGAAGCTCGATGACGAGCACGCAGGCGCCGCAGCCGGACGAGCGCAGGCCCGGCCCCTTGCGCTATTTGCTGGCGGCGCTTCCGCTTCTGATCTTCGCGGCGCTGGCGCTGATCTTCTGGAGCCAGTTGAATTCCGGCCGCGACATCAGCGAAATTCCCTCGGCGCTCATCGGCACCAAGGCGCCGAAGCTCGATCTGCCGCCGCTCCAAGGCGCCGTGACGCCCTCAGGCCAGCCGATGCCGGCGCTCACCGATACGGCCGTCAAGGGCAGACTGACGCTCGTCAACGTCTGGGCCTCTTGGTGCGTGCCCTGCCGCCAGGAACATCCGGTCATCCTCGAACTTTCGAAGGACCCCCGGTTGACCGTCGTCGGCATCAACTACAAGGACCGCAACGACAACGCGCTGCGGTTCCTCGGCGAACTCGGCAACCCCTTCTCGGCGGTCGGCATCGATCCGAACGGCAAGGCGGCGATCGACTGGGGCGTCTACGGCATCCCGGAATCCTTCCTCGTCGCCGCCGACGGCACGATCCTCTACAAGCGCGCCGGGCCGTTCGACGAGCGGACTTTGAAGGAAGGATTGATGCCGGCGATCGAGAAGGCGCTTGCCGGATCGTAGGTGGCATTTTAGCTAGCGTTGCCCCCTCATCCGGCCTGCCGGCCACCTTCTCCCCGCGCGCGGGGCGAAGGGACTCGTGGCGCCCACTCATCCTCATCGAACCGCCTGTGGGAAGGTAACGGAAACGCGGCTTCCCAGTTTCAACGCCTTGCGTTGAAGAGGGCGCTCGGCGTTTCCGCGAAGTCCCTTCTCCCCGCCTGCGGGGAGAAGGTCGCGGCAGCGGGTTGAGGGGCAAACCCGGCCGGAAGACCTAACGGGTCTACAGCCCCGCCTGCCACGCCTTCACCGCATCAAGCGGCCAGACAAGCATCAGCACGTTGAGCGTCAGGTTGTCGCGGATCAGCCAGCCGGTAAAGAGTTCGAGGATGATCGCGATCGTGACCGTTACCGCCACCGGCAACCGCGAGGCAATGAGGAAGCCTGCGGCCATGGCGAGCGTGTCCATAGTGGAATTAAGGATGCTGTCGCCGAAATAGTCGAGCGAGATCGTCGCCGAGCGGTAGCGGTTGATCACCATCGGCGTGTTCTCGGCGATCTCCCAAGCCGACTCGATGACGGTCGCGAGCAGCAGGCGGGCGCTCAGCGGTTTTCCGCGCAGCAGCAGAAAGCCGAGGCCGTAGAACAGGAAGCCGTGGATGATGTGCGACGGCGTGTACCAGTCGGAAATGTGCTGCGAGTTGCCGCTGGAATTGACGACGCCCTCCCAGAGTTTCACATAGCCGCATTCGCAGATCCACAGCCGCCCCATCAGATGCTGCATCAGGATCTGGATGACGACGACGCCGAGGCAGGCGATCAGCCAAATCCAGGTGCTGCGTTGCCTGTTGTCGTCCGTACCGGCGGCGATCGTCACTCGGCCCTCTCCTGTTCCAGCGAGTGCTTCATGATCAGCGGCATCTGGGCAAGGGTGAAGAGAATGGTGATCGGCATCGTCCCCCAGACCTTGAAGGCGACCCAGAAATCGGTCGAGAAGGAGCGCCAGACGATCTCGTTCAACACCGCGAGGAACAGGAAGAACACGCCCCAGCGGATCGTCAGCTTCCGCCAGCCGTCCTCATCCAGCTTGAAGGCGGCATGGAATACATAGCCGAGTAGCGACTTGCCGAACAGGAGCCCACCGAGCAGGATCGCGCCGAACAGCGTGTTGACGATGGTCGGCTTCATCTTGATGAAGGTATCGTTCTGCAGCCACAGCGTCAGCGCCCCGAAGACGAAGACGACGATGCCGGAGACGAGCGGCATCATCGGCAGGGTTCGCGTCATGATCCAGGAGACGGCGAGCGCCGCGGCCGTCGCCGCCATGAAAAGGCCGGTGGCGATGAAGATCGGACCGCCGAGTTCGGCGAGCACCGGAAAGCGCCCAGCCAGCCAGTCGCCGCGCGAATTGGCGAAGAAGAACACCATCAGCGGCCCGAGCTCCAGTACGAGCTTCAGGAGCGGGCTTACCTCCGTCCGGGGCTTCTCTGCCTCGATTGTCGACATGTGCGGATCCTGTTCTGTCATACCACTTGCTGGAACGGGACGCGGGCGGAAAACCGCTTCACACTTTTCCTCGTCCCGCTCTCTGGCCGCTCATAACACCAGCATTGCGGCAAAACCATATCAACCGGCGTTGCCACCGCAAGCTTCGCGTTTCTTGATCAGCCGGCGGCGACGCCGGCGATCGCCTCGGCAAAATCCTTCGCCTCGAAGGGTTCGAGATCGTCGACACCCTCGCCGACGCCGATGAAATAGACCGGCAGCTTGTGCTTGGCGGAGATCGCCACCAGGATGCCGCCGCGCGCCGTGCCGTCGAGCTTGGTCATGATCAGCCCGCTGACGCCCGCGACATTGCGGAAGATCTCCACCTGCTGCAGTGCATTCTGCCCGGTCGTCGCATCGAGCGTCTGCAGCACCGTGTGCGGCGCATCCGGATCGAGCTTGCCGAGGACGCGGACGATCTTTTCGAGCTCGGCCATCAGCTCGGCCTTGTTCTGCAGCCGCCCGGCCGTGTCGATGATCAGCACGTCCGATTTCTTCTCGCGGGCGAGCTGGTAGGCCTCATAGGCAAGGCCCGCGGCGTCGGCGCCGAGCTTGGAGGCGACAATGTCGGACTTCGTCCGCTCCGCCCAGATCTTCAGCTGCTCGATCGCCGCGGCGCGGAAGGTGTCGCCGGCTGCGAGCATCACCTTCAGCCCGGCGCCGGAAAGTTTTGCGGCAAGCTTGCCGATCGTCGTCGTCTTGCCGGTGCCGTTGACGCCGACGACGAGGATCACATGCGGCTTGTGGCTGAGATCGAGTTCTAGCGGCTTGGCGACCGGGGCGAGCACCTTGGTGATCTCGCCGGCCATGATGCGCGAGACGTCCTCGCCGGTCACGTCCTTGCCGTAGCGCTCCGAGGAGAGTGCGTCGGTGATCCGCATCGCCGTCTCGACGCCGAGGTCCGCCTGGATCAACAGATCTTCCAATTCCTGCAGCGTCGCCTCGTCGAGCTTGCGCTTTGTGAAGAGGCTGGCGATCTGGCCGGTGAGCTGCGACGACGTGCGGGCGAGGCCGCGGCGCAGCCGCTGATACCAGGAAAGCTTCGGCTGGGCGGCGGGCACTGCTTCCTGGGGGCGTTTGTCGGCGGCGGCAAAGCCCTTGGGGAGGCTCGGGGCGGCTTCGTCGCGAAGCGCGGCCTGGTCTGCGGAAGGGGCACCCCCCTCTGCCCTGCCGGGCATCTCCCCAACAAGGGGGGAGATTGGATGGGGCGCGCCCTCGCCGTCTATCGCAACGCTTTCGTCAACTTCTTCGCTACGGGTACCAACCTCATCCGGGGCGGGCTCGGCTGTCGGCGCAATTTCGCCTGCACGACCGGCCTCTGCCTCCTCGACGACGGTTCGGCTGTTGTCGGCGGCTGCCTCGATCTCCCCCTGATCTCCCCCCTTGAGGGGGAGATGTCCCGAAGGGACAGAGGGGGGTATCGCGGCTTCACCGGCAAACGGAGCGTCTTCGGAAGGTGCTTCTCCCCCCTCGGGCATCTCCCTCACAAGGGGGGAGATTGGATGGGGCACGCTCTCGCCTTCGATGACGACGTCTTTCTCGGACCTTGCCTCTTCATGACCGGTCTCAACCTCGGGGGCACGTTCGGGAGATGGCGCAATCTCGTCCGCACCAGACTTCGCCTCCTCGATGGCAGTCCGATCATCCTCGGCGCTCGCCGCAGGGACAGAGGGCGTGCCAGCGGCCTCATCGGCAACCGGCGCTACCGGCGCCTCCTGCGGCGGCAGCGGTTTCTCTTCGACGGTATCCTTGCCGAAGGAGAAGATCTTCTTGATGAAACCAATCGCCATGGGAATGTCCGGATATCAGGCCGCAGCCATCTGTTCTCTGTGCATCGTCAGATGCTTGCCGTTGTGGCCGGTGATTGCGACCGTAGCGAGCGAGCGCGGCTCGAGGCCGGCCGCATCGACGAGGGTAAAATTCTCCGTATGCGCCAGCCCGTTCATCTCGACGAGGATCGTCTGGTCGCTGCCGATCATGCGGTCGAGATGGGCCGCGTAGAGCTCTGCTCCTTTGACGCGCAGCCGCGCGGCCCGTTCTTTGACGAGCGCCCGGTCGAGCTGCGGCATGCGGGCCGCCGGGGTGCCCGGACGGGGGCTATAGGGGAAAACGTGGAGATGGGCGATGCGGCACTCCTCGGCAAGCCGCGCGGCGTTCTCAAACATCTCTTCGGTCTCTGTCGGAAAACCGGCGATCATGTCGGCGCCGAAGCTGATCTCGGGCCGCAAACGCCGAACCTCGGCGCAGAAGGCGCGGGCATCGGCGCTCGAATGGCGTCGCTTCATGCGCTTCAGGATCAGATCGTCGCCATGCTGCAGCGACAGATGCAGATGCGGCATGAAGCGCGGCTCGTCCGCGATGAGGTCGAGGAGATGCCTGTCCGCCTCGATGCTGTCGATCGACGAGAGCCTGAGGCGGAGAATTTCCGGCACCTGCTTCAAAAGCGTCCTGGCGAGCAGCCCAAGCGTCGGCGTTCCGGGCAGATCGGCGCCGTAGCTCGTCGCGTCGACACCGGTCAAGACGATCTCGCAATAGCCGCCTTCGACGAGCCGGCGCGCCTGTTCAACGACCGCGCCCATCGGCACGGAGCGGGAATTGCCGCGGCCATAGGGGATGATGCAGAAGGTGCAGCGGTGATCGCAGCCGTTCTGCACCTGGATGAAGGCGCGCACGTGGCCGTCGATGTGCTTGACCATCTGCGGCGCCGTGGAGCGCACGCTCATGATGTCGTTGACGCGCAGCTTTTCCTCGGCCGAAACGCCGAAATCCGGCAGCGCCCGATAGGAGGCGCTTTTGAGCTTCTCCTCGTTGCCGAGAACCGCATCGACCTCGGCCATCTCGGCGAAGGTTTCCTTCTCGGTCTGGGCGGCGCAGCCGGTGACGACGATGCGGGCATGCGGATTGTCGCGCCGGGCGCGGCGGATCGCCTGGCGCGCCTGGCGCACGGCCTCGGCCGTGACCGCGCAGGTATTGACGAGGATGGCGTTGTTCAGCCCCGCCTTCTCGGCCTCCGCCCGCATCACTTCCGATTCATAAGTGTTGAGGCGGCAGCCAAAGGTTATGACCTCGACGCCGCTCAAAGCGCTCGCGCTCCGTTTGCGCCGCTCGCCGCATCACGCTCAAAAGCACCGGTGGCGGGATCGAGCCTGCCCGACCATTCCCATTCGGCCGGCCCCGTCATGATCACGTGGTCGTCGCGCTCGCGCCATTCGATCTTAAGCGGCCCGCCCGGAACGTTCACCGTCACGGTCCGATCCGTGCGGCCGGTTCTGGCGCCGCTGACCGCGGCGGCGCAGGCGGCGGAACCGCAGGCGAGCGTCAGCCCCGCGCCCCGCTCCCACGTCCTGAGGTCCATCTCCTCACGTGAACGGACACGGGCGATCGATATATTGGCGCGTTCGGGAAAGATCGGGTGATTTTCGAGCAGCGGCCCGAAGCGCTCGAGCTCGTAGCTCCAGACGTCGTTCTCCACCCAGAAGATCGCATGCGGATTGCCCATCGAGGCGACCGACGGCGAATGCAGCACCGGATCGTCGATCGGCCCGATCTGCAGCTCGATCCGCCGTGTATCGTGGAATTCCTCGGCGAGCGGGATCTCGCTCCAGCCGAAGCGCGGGGCTCCCATATCGACCGAGATCAAGCCGCCGTCATGCTCCTTGGCCTCGAGCAGGCCGGCGACCGTATGGAACAGGAACGCCTTCTTGCCTGTCTCGGCGGAGAGCGCCTGGACGACGCAGCGGGTGCCGTTGCCGCAGGCCTGCGCCATCGAGCCGTCGGAATTGACGATGTCGATCCAGGCGTCCGTGCCGGCGGCCCTCGGATCGTGGATCGCCATGATTTGGTCGAATTCTGTCTCCGGATCGGCATTGAGCGCGATCGCCGCCGCAGGCGCCACGCGATCCTTGCGGCCGCGCATGTCGACGACCAGGATCTTGTTTCCAAGCCCGTTCATCCTGGCAAATTGCACGTGATCGGCCATGTCGCGATTGTCCAAACTCGGCTCCCGACCCCGGGCGCCCTTCATTCGGGCTGTATATGGCGGAAAGGCCCTGAAATTACCAGTGCTGCATTATCCCGTCGAGGCGGGAACGTCGAAGACTTCGCCGGGCCGCAGCGGCCGGAAGCGGCGTGGCTCGACGCCGGCCCTGGCGAGCGCGGCCTCCAGGGCCCTCAACGGCTCTTCGATGCCCTCATCCGTCAAACGGAACGTGCCCCAATGGTGACCCGCCACGTGCTCTGCGCCGCAGGCGATCATGCCCATGACCGCTTCTTCCGGATTCTGGTGGTGGCTTTCCATGAACCAGCGCGGCTCGTAGCAGCCGAAGGGAAGGTTGGCAAGGCGGAAGGAGCCGTGCTTGTCGCGGGCGGCGCGATAGTTGATGCCGCCGTGGAAGCCGGTATCACCGACATGGTAGATCTTGCCAACCGGAGTCTCGATGACGAAGGCGGACCAGAGCGCCATCCGCCTGTCGCGCATGCCGCGGGCCGACCAATGATGGCAGGGTTCCGCATGGACGACGACGCCGTCGTCGATCTCGATCCGCTCGCCCCAATCGAGAACCGCGAGCTCCGCATCCGGAACGGCGCGGCGGATGATCGTGTCGTTGCCGAGCGGCGTTGCGATCAGCGGCGCGTGCTCGGCATGCAGCGTGCCGAGTGTTTCTACATCGAGATGGTCGTAGTGATTGTGGGTGACCAGCACGACGTCGATCGGCGGCAGGTCGTCCATGCGAATGCCCGGTGCGTTATGGCGATGCGGCCCGGCAAAGGCGAAGGGGCTGGCACGATGGGACCAGACCGGATCGGTCAGTATGTTCAGGCCGGCCACCTGGATCAGGAGCGTCGCGTGCCCGATCATCGTCACCCGCAGCCGGTCGCCATCCACATTGAGCTCAGGCCGGACTTCGATGAAGGGGCTGTCGTAGTGTTTCGGCCAGCGCACGCGCTTGCCGCGCAGCTGCCAGCGCAACAGGTCGGCGAAGCCGCGCGGCGCCATTCCGCCGGGATTGTAGAAACGAATGCCGTCGAAATGATCCGAAACGGGTCCCCTGTAGTAGCGGTTGCCGCCTGTGCCCATTGCCGTCCCAAGCTGTCGATTACATCGATGCCGAAAAGATAGGCGCTCCGGTGCTCGATCACAGTGTGAACGCCAAATCCGTTAATAATTTCTTGTGAATGGCAACTCGATTGCTACCATACCATCATGCTTGCCCGATTCGACAGACTGGAACGGCTCTACAAGGCGATCAAGCTTGTCCGGCCCGTGCATCTCAACGTCAGCAGAACAGTCGAGAACATGCTCGAGGGTGCGGGAATCAGTGTTGCCGAGCGCTCCGTGCTGGAACTCCTCTGCGAGGAGCCGCTGACCGTGCCGGAGGCAGCCAGGCGGCTGTCGATGAAGCGGCAGTTCGTGCAGCGCGTCGCCGCCGGCCTGATCGGCAAAAGGTTGATCGAGAAAAGGCCCAATCCGGAACACCGGCGGGCCTATTTCTGCGCGCCGAGCCCGGCCGGCAGGGATCTCTTCAACGCCGTCCATCGGCGCGAACTCGAAATGCTGCATGCGGTCCTCGGCGATATCAATCAGACCGAGGTAGTCGTGGCGCTCAGAGTCATGGCACGGATCGACGCCGCCTTCGAGGCGCTCGCCCGACGGTGAGCGAAGGAACTTGACGCCGCTCTTCCTCTTCGCGCAAGGTTCTCCCGTAACTTGACTTTTCGGTCGCTTTGCTGTTTATCGCGGCAAATTCCTTCGCAAGTGATGACTTCGAAGCCGCCGACCGGGCCCCGCAAAGGTATAAAGAGAGCCCGGAGGTCAACACCCGACAGCGCGTTGCGCCCTCGGGTGGTTTTTGGCTTTGCGCCTTGTTTTCCGCGCGAGGGTACCCAAGTTTTCGGCGAGCCTGAAGCGAACCGGAAACCAGAAGGAAGAGAGAATGTTCGAGAGCCTCCAGGACCGTCTTGGTTCCATATTGAATGGACTGACCGGCCGCGGCGCCCTGTCGGAAGCGGACGTTTCCGCGGCGCTTCGGGAGGTTCGCCGTGCGCTACTCGAAGCCGACGTCGCGCTCGATGTCGTGCGGTCCTTCACCGAGAAGGTTCGCGAGAAGGCGGTCGGCGCCGAAATCCTGAAATCGATCAAGCCCGGCCAGATGGTCGTCAAGATCGTCCATGACGAGCTTGTTGCCATGCTCGGCTCCGAGGGCGTGACGATCGACCTCAATGCGCCGGCCCCGGTCGTCGTCATGATGGTCGGCCTGCAGGGCTCCGGCAAGACGACGACCACCGGCAAGATCGCCAAGCGGCTGACGGCGCGCGACAAGAAGAAGGTCCTGATGGCCTCGCTCGACACCCGTCGTCCGGCCGCCCAGGAGCAGTTGCGCCAGCTCGGCGTGCAGACCGGCGTCGACACGCTGCCGATCATCGCCGGCCAGTCGCCGACCGATATCGCCGCCCGCGCCGTTCAGGCGGCGAAGCTCGGCGGCCACGACATCGTCATCCTCGACACCGCCGGCCGCACCCATATCGACGAGCCGCTGATGATCGAGATGGCGGAGATCAAGCGGAAGTCCAATCCGCATGAGATCCTGCTCGTCGCCGATGCGCTGACCGGCCAGGACGCCGTCAACCTCGCCCGCAACTTCGACGATCGCGTTGGCATCACCGGCCTGGTGCTGACCCGCATGGACGGCGACGGCCGCGGCGGTGCGGCGCTGTCGATGCGTGCGGTCACCGGCAAGCCGATCAAGCTGATCGGCGTCGGCGAGAAGATGGACGAGCTCGAGGAGTTTCACCCGCGCCGCGTTGCCGACCGCATCCTCGGCATGGGCGACATCGTCTCGCTGGTCGAAAAGGCGGCGGAAAACATCGACGCCGAAAAGGCGGCCGCCATGGCCGCCAAGATGGCCAAGGGCAAATTCGACCTCAACGACCTCGCCGACCAGCTGCGCCAGATGCAGAAGATGGGCGGCATGGGCGGCATCATGGGATTGATGCCCGGCATGGCCGGCATGAAGGACAAGATGGCCGCTGCCGGCCTCGACGACAGCCTCTTCAAGCGTCAGCTCGCCATCATCTCCTCGATGACCAAGGCCGAGCGCGCCAATCCGGATCTGCTCAAGCATTCGCGCAAGAAGCGCATCGCCAGCGGCTCGGGAACCGACGCCGCCGACATCAACAAGCTTCTGAAGATGCACCGCCAGATGGCGGACATGATGAAGATGATGGGCGGCAAGGGCAAAGGCGGCATGATGAAGCAGATGATGGGCGGCCTTGCCAACAAGATGGGCCTTGGCGGCTTGGGCGGCGGCATGCCGGATCTTTCGAAGATGGATCCGAAACAGCTGGAAGCACTGCAGAAGCAGGCGGAGGCCGCCGGCCTCGGCAAGTCGGGTGCCGGAATGCCGAGCCTCGGTGGCGGTTTGCCGGGCCTGGGTGGCGGCAAGCTGCCCGGTCTCGGCGGATTCCCCGGCCTTCCCGGTTTACCTAAGAAGAAGTGAGGATCGCGACGAATGCTTGATCCCGAGATCAAAGAGGAATTGGCGGGCTACCGGCAATCGATCGACAATATCGATGCCGCACTCGTCCACATGCTGGCCGAACGGTTCCGCTGCACCAAGGCGGTCGGCGTTCTCAAAGCCAAGCACAAGCTGCCGCCGGCCGATCCGGCGCGCGAAGAATACCAGATTGAACGCCTTCGCCACTTGGCCAAGGATGCCAATCTGGACCCGGATTTCGCCGAGAAGTTCCTGAACTTCATCATCAAGGAAGTCATCCGGCATCATGAAGCCATCGCCGCCGATCGCTCGCAGCCCGCGGGCAGCGCCGGCACCACCCGTTCCGCTTGAACGAAGCGGTCAAGAAAGCCTGCAAGGAGTAACTGAAATGGCACTGAAAATTCGTCTCGCCCGCGGCGGTTCCAAGAAGCGCCCCTATTATCAGATCGTCGTTGCCGATGCGCGCAGCCCGCGTGACGGCCGCTTCCTCGAAAAGATCGGCTCCTGGAACCCGATGCTCGGCAAGGACGACGAAAAGCGCGTCGAGCTGAACGCCGAGCGCGTCAGCCACTGGATCGCCCAGGGCGCCCAGCCGACCGACCGCGTCCTGCGCTTCCTCGACCAGGCAGGCCTTGCCAAGCGCCCGGCCCGCAACAACCCGACCAAGGCACTGCCGGGCAAGAAGGCACAGGAGCGTGCCGCCGAAGCCAAGCAGAAGGCCGAGGATGCCGCCGCTGCCGCTGCGGAAGCAGCCGCGGAATAATAACCGTCAGGACGGTGTTAGCAGACGGGCGGCATTTTCATGCCGCCCGTTTTGCTTTATGTCCACGTTCGAACAATTGGAGCGGGCAAAGAATTGGAGCGGTGGCAAGAACCCCTCCTGCCTGGATGCCGAAAATGACCAAGCTCGAGAACCCTGTCCTGATGGCGACGATCGGCGCGGCGCAAGGCCTGCGCGGCGAAGTGCGGGTAAAGTCCTTTACGGAAGATCCGACGGCGCTCGGCGACTACGGCAATCTGCACAGCGAGGACGGCCGCGTCTTCGAGGTGCTGGAAATCCGTGAAGCGAAGAACGTGGTCATCGTCCGCTTCCGCGGCATCAACGACCGAACCGCGGCGGAAGCGTTGAACGGCCTCGAACTCTTCATCGAACGCGACAACCTCCCCGACGACGACCTCGACGAGGATGAGTTTTTCTATGCCGATCTCGAAGGCCTGGAAGCGATCGACGGCACTGGCAAGAGCTACGGCTCGGTGACCGGCGTCTTCGACTTCGGCGCCGGGGACCTGCTGGAGCTCAAGGGACCCGGCCGCCGGCCGGTGCTGATCCCGTTCACCGAATGGTCGGTGCTGGAGATCGATCTCGAGGCCGGCAAGCTGCTGGTCGATCCGGTCGCCGCCGGGCTCGTCGATGACAAGGACGAGAGCCTCGACAAGCAATTCCCGACGAAGCGCAAGTGAGCCGCCGGCGATGTCCTTTCGCGCCACGGTCCTGACGCTGTATCCGGAGATGTTTCCGGGGCATCTCGGCGTGTCGCTCGCCGGCAAGGCGCTGGAGCGCGGCCAATGGTCGATCGAGGCGGTGCAGATCCGCGATTTCGCCGAGAACAAGCACCGCACCGTCGACGACACGCCGGCCGGGGGCGGCGCCGGCATGGTGTTGAAGCCGGATGTTCTTGCCCGCGCCATCGACCACGTCGCGGCGGATGACGACCGGCCGCGCCTGCTGATGAGCCCGCGCGGCCGACCGTTGACGCAGGCACGCGTTCGCGAGCTTGCCGCCGGTCCCGGCGCCGTCATCGTCTGCGGCCGCTTCGAGGGCGTCGACCAGCGGGTCATCGACACGCGCCATCTCGAAGAAGTGTCGATCGGCGACTATATCCTGTCCGGCGGCGAGCCGGCGGCGCTGGTGCTGCTCGATGCGGTCGTGCGCGTCCTGCCCGGGGTGATGGGCAATGAACTCTCCGGCGTGCACGAAAGCTTCGAGGGCGGGCTGCTCGAGCACCCGCAATATACCCGGCCGCAGGTCTTCGAAGGCCACGAGATTCCGGCGGTGCTGACATCAGGAAATCACGGCGCCGTCGCCAAATGGCGCGCGGCCGAGGCGCGGCGGCTGACGGCGGAACGCCGCCCCGATCTGCTGGCGCGTGCCTTCGAGAGTGATCCGCCTCAGCCCGTGAAGAAATAATAAGCGGCGAGCAGCAGGCCGACGGCGACGACGATGGCGCGGATGACCGCCTGCGGAACGCGCCGGGCGGCCCAGACGCCGGAATAGCCGCCGAGGGCGGCACCCGGCACCATGATCACCGCATGGAGCCAGGAAACGACGCCGCCTGCGGCGAACACCAGGATGGCGATCAGCGCAATGACGATCGAGATGAAATTCTTCAGCGCATTCAGCCGGTGATAGCTGCCGCCGGTCGCAAGCCCGAGCACTGCAAGCATCATGATGCCCATGCCGGCCCCGAAGAAGCCGCCATAGACGGATGTCGCCATCTGGCTCGCCACACCGAACGGCCCGATCCGGTGCTCGTCGCTGCGGGCCTTCGGCTTCAGGAGAGGGCCCGCCGCAAAGATCGCCGTCGCGGCGATCAGCAGCCAGGGCACCATCGCGCGGAACGACGGGTTGGAGAGCGACAGCAGGAGAAGCGCGCCCGCGAGCCCCCCGACCGCCGATATCACCCCGAGGAGGACGGCATTCCTGCGGTCGGCGCGGATCTCCTTGGCATAGGCGAGCGCCGAGGTGACGTAGCCCGGAAACTGCACGATCGAGGAGGTGGCATTGGCGACGATCGGCGGCAGGCCGCTAAGCGTCATCGCGCCGAAGGTCAGAAACGTGCCGCCGCCGGCAATCGCATTGACGGCACCGGACAGGAAGCCCGCAACAAAAAGCAACAGCGCCTGGAATATCGTCATGGCCGTCCTCGTAAAGCCCGCGACCCGGGATAGCGGCTGGAACAATCGGCCGCAAGTCCGCTCACGGATCGCGGTCTGACCTCAGCCCTCTAGTTCCTCACGCAGCATTTCGAGCTGCAGCCATTCCTCCTCCATGCGCGCCAGCTTCTCCTTCAGCTTTTCGAGCTCGGCGGCGAGCTTGGCGAAGCCTTCCGGATCGCGGGAAAAGAGCGCCGGATCGTGCATCTTCTCTTCGCGTTTGGCGATTTCGGCCTCGGTGCTGGCGATCTCCTTCGGCAGGTTCTCCAGCGCGAATTTCTGCTTGTAGGAGAGCTTGCCCTTGGCCTTCTGCGGTTCGACCGCTTCGGCTGCCGTTTCGCTCGGCTTGGTCTTCTCGGCCTTTTCGGCCCGGCGCCGCTCCTCGATCGCGCCACGGCGCTGCGCCATCATGTCGGAATAGCCGCCGGCATATTCGATCCAGCGGCCGTCCGGCGCCTCCGGATTGGCCGGCGCTATGGTCGAGGTCACGGTGCGGTCGAGGAAATCGCGGTCGTGGCTGACGAGGATCACCGTTCCGGCGAAGCCGGCGACGATTTCCTGCAGCAGGTCGAGCGTCTCGATGTCGAGATCGTTGGTCGGCTCGTCGAGGATCAGCAGGTTGGTGGCGCTCGCCAGGATGCGGGCGAGGATCAGCCGCGCCCTCTCGCCGCCGGAAAGTTCGCTGATCGGCGTGCGCGCCTGTTCCGGCTGGAAGAGGAATTCCTTCATGTAGCCGGTGACGTGGCGCTGCTCGCCGTTGACGAGAAGCGTCTCGCCGCGTCCGTCGGTCAGGTAGTGCGCCAGCGTCTCGTCGAAGTTCAGATCCTCGCGCTTCTGGTCGAGCGTCGCCATCTCCAGATTGGTCCCGAGCTTTACCCTGCCGGAATCCGGCTCGATCTGTCCGGTCAGGAGCTTCAGCAGCGTCGTCTTGCCGGCGCCGTTCGGGCCGACCAGGCCGATGCGGTCGCCGCGATGGACGCGGATCGAAAAGGGCGCGACGATCGTGCGCTCGCTATAGGCCTTGGTGATCTTGTCCGCCTCGATGACCAGCTTGCCGGATTCCCTGGCATCGGCGACGGTCGCCTGGATCGTCCCCTGCGGCCCCTTTTGGCCGCGGTGGCGCGCCCGCATGTCCTGCAGCTCGCCGAGGCGGCGCATGTTGCGCTTGCGCCGCGCCGTGACGCCGTAGCGCAGCCAGTGCTCCTCGCGCTCGATCGCCTTGCCGAGCTTGTGCTGTTCGAGCTCCTCCGCCTCCAGTACCTCGTCGCGCCAGGCTTCGAAATGGGCGAAGCCGCGGTCGAGCCGGCGCGACTGGCCGCGATCGAGCCAGACGGTGGCGGTCGAGACTTTTTCGAGAAAGCGCCGGTCGTGCGAGATCAAGACGAGTGCCGAGCGGCTGCGGCTGAGCTCGTCTTCGAGCCACTCGATCGTCGGCAGGTCGAGATGGTTGGTCGGCTCGTCGAGAAGCAGGATGTCGGGCTCCGGCGCGAGCACACGGGCAAGCGCGGCGCGCCGCGCCTCGCCGCCGGAGAGGCGCTTCGGGTCTTCCTCGCCGGTCAGCCCCAGATGCTGCAACAGGTAAGTGACGCGGTAGTGATCGTCGCCGGGTCCCAGCCCCGCCTCCGCATAGGCCTGCACCGTATCGAAGCCGTCGAAATCCGGCGCCTGGTGCAGATAGCGGATTGTCACCGACGGGTGCCGGAAAACCTCTCCGGACTGCGCCTCGGCGAGGCCCGCGGCGATTTTCATCAGCGTCGACTTGCCGGATCCGTTTCGGCCGACGAGGCAGATGCGGTCGCCGGGCTCGACCTGCAGATTGGCGCCGGCGAGAAGCGGCGTGCCGCCGAAGGTCAGGAAGATGTCGTCAAGCTTGAGGATGGGGGGCGCCAAGGCGTCAGGCTCCGGAAAGATCGTAGGGGCGGGCGAGGACCACGGCCCGGCCGGATTTCAGGAAGAAGCGGACCGGACCTTCCGCGACGTTGGAAATGGTCCGGGACGATCCGAAGGAAAGCGCGAAGCCGTCGAGCGGATAGCGGACGTTTTCGATCGACAGTCCGGAAAGCTCGGTGAATCCGAGGACCGAAAACAGGCTGCCCTTCGGCAGGTCGATCTCACGGGTGCCCGGCATCAGCGGATAGGCCTCCTCCTCGCCCGAGGTCATGAACGCATCGTGGCCCTCTTCCGCAAGCGCCGCGAGTTGCAAGAGATGCAGGAAGGCATGGTCGCTGCGGGTGCCGCCGAGCGCGCCGGCGAAGATCAGCGTGGTCGCACCGCGCGCAAGCGCGGCCTCGACCGCGATCTCGCCATCGGTGGCGTTCTTGGCGGCGGGATAGTTTTCCCGCGGGACTTGGGCGAATGCCGCCAGCAGCGTTTCGTCGGTCGAATCGAAATCGCCGACCCAGAGATCCGGGACGATGCCGAGGGTCTTCGCGTGGCGCATGCCGCCGTCCGCCGCGATGAACCGGCTGCCGGAAAGCTGCGCCGTCAGCCGCTCCGTCAAGCTGAGCGCGCCGCCGAGAAGAATGGTGAAGGTCGATCGGGTCATGGCAGAAGCCCATAGCGCAAAGCGGCAGCGAAGGAAAAGGGTAGAACGCCTCTTCGGGCCGTTTGGCCAACAGGACTGCTTGGATCAACTTCCGCTTTCCTCTGGCAACAGCATGTCGGCATAGAGGCCGGGCGTCGAATCGGGAATCTCCACCGCGCCGACGGCGCGCGCGTAAAATTCGGCCGGGCCGACGCCGCCGATGATCGCATAGGCATAGCCGGCGGCGCGCATGGCGGAGAGGCTCTCGAAGAGCAAAGCCTCGCCGATGCCGCGGCCGCGCAATGTTTTGTCGACGCCCGTCGGACCGAAGAAGCCGAGCGCCGTCACGTCATGGCAGGCAAAGCCGGCAAGCTCGCCCTTGCAGAGCGCGAGATGGATCCGCGTCGGCGTCGAGGAGAAGGCCGCTTCCGCCTCGCCCGCCCAAAGGGTGCCGAAGCGCTCCTCGATCCAGGAGACGACGATCCTGCGCTCGGGCGCCAGGGCGCGCCGAATGGCAACGTCGGGGCCGAGCCGGGACGCGCGATCCTCGGGCAAAGCATAGAGGCGAACGAGCATATCCGGCATGAAATGGCCTCGCTTGGCGAACAAAACGCCGCCGCCGTTGTTTGAATTTCAAAGCCTTGCAGGCTTCGGGCCTCTTAATAGCGCAGGCAGCGCCAAGGGCCAATGCTCCGGCCGAAACTCCGCTTGCCTTGGCTGCCGCCCGAAGCTAAATCTTGGTTGCTCTAACGGGGTGCCTGGAACCGCTCGCGGATTCAATGGCTGAGAGGCTTCGAGCCAACCCGCGGAACCTGATCCGGCTCGTACCGGCGGAGGGATTAGAAGCGATCGGACCGATACGCGCTTTTCCCGTGCAACATCAACAACAGGGAGAAGTGCCCAGATGTCCAGTTCACTCCATCGCAAGATCCTTGGCCGGCTGGCTATCGCCACCGTGGCCATCGCGGCATTTTCCGCGAGCGCCGCAGCTGCCGAAAAGACGCTGACTATCTACACCTATGAGAGCTTCATCACCGAATGGGGTCCTGGCGCCAAGGTCGCCGAAACCTTCGGCAAGACCTGCGACTGCAAGGTGAATTATGTCGGCGTTGCCGACGGCGTCGAGCTCCTGACGCGGTTGAAGCTGGAAGGCGAGGGTTCGAAGGCCGACATCGTTCTCGGCCTCGATACCAACCTCGTCGCCGAGGCCAAGGCCACCGGCTATTTCGCCCCGCACGGCCTCGACACAAAAGGCCTCAAGGTTCCCGGCGATTTTTCCGACGATACCTTCGTGCCCTATGACTTCGGCCACTTCGCCGTGGTCTACGACACCGAGACCCTGAAGAGCCCGCCGAAGAGCCTCAAGGAGCTGGTCGAGGGCGATCCTGCGCAAAAGATCGTCATCGAAGACCCGCGCACCTCGACGCCCGGCCTCGGCCTGCTGCTCTGGGTGAAATCGGTCTATGGCGACAAGGCCGGCGAGGCTTGGGCCAAGCTCAAGGATCGCGTGCTGACGGTGACCCCCGGCTGGTCGGAAGCCTATGGCCTGTTCACCAAGGGCGAGGCACCGATGGTGCTTTCCTACACCACCTCCCCCGCCTATCACATGGTGGCGGAAAACACGGATCGCTATCAGGCAGCAGCCTTCGCCGAGGGTCACTACATCCAGATCGAAGTGGCCGGCGCGACGAAGAACGCCAAGGAGCCGGAACTCGCCCGCCAGTTCCTGGCCTTCATGACCGGTCCGGAATTCCAGTCGATCATTCCGACCACCAACTGGATGATGCCGGTCGGCACCACCAAGGAGCCGCTGCCGGAAGCCTTTGGCAAACTCGTCAATCCCGAAAAGACCTTGCTGCTGCCCTCGGAGGAGGTCGCGGCCAACCGCAAGGCCTGGATCGACGAATGGCTGGCGGCGATGAGCGAGAACTGAGGCCGGCTTGTTCGACAGCACCGAGAGCAGGATGACGATCGCCGCCGCGGCTTTCTGCCTCGGCGGCATCCTGCTTTTTGTCGGCATGGCGGGAATGGCCCTCATCACGCAGACGGGCGAGAGCAACGCCGACGGCCTGTTCGACGCCTATATCTGGCGCGTCACGCGCTTCACGCTGCTGCAGGCGGGCCTCTCGACGGCCCTGTCGATCCTCTTCGCCATTCCCGTGGCACGCGCATTGGCGCGGCAGGCGTCCTTCCCCTGCCGGATCTGGATGCTGCGGCTGATGGCCCTGCCGCTCGGCCTGCCGGCGCTCGTCGCGGCGCTCGGCCTGATCGAGGTCTGGGGCCGGCAGGGCATTCTGAACCACGTTCTCTCGGCAATGGGCCAGCAGCCGATCAGCGTCTATGGCCTGTTCGGCATCCTGCTTGCCCATGTCTTCTTCAACATGCCGCTTGCCGCCCGGCTGATGCTTGCCGGACTCGAGCGCATTCCCGGCGAATATTGGCGCAGCTCCGCCAATCTCGGCATGGGGTCGTTAGCGATCTTCCGCTTCATCGAATGGCCGGCGATCCGGGGATTGCTGCCGGGCATTGCCGGCCTCGTCTTCATGCTCTGCGCCACCAGCTTCACGCTGGTGCTGACGCTCGGCGGCGGCCCGGCCCAGAGCACGATCGAGGTGGCGATCTACCAGGCGCTGCGCTTCGATTTCGACCCGCCCCGGGCGATCGCCCTTTCCGGCCTTCAGGTCGCGCTGACGGGCGCGCTGCTGATCGCCCTAAGATTTCTCGCTCCGCCCCCCGAAGAAGGCCAGACGAGCGGGCGGGCAGCCCGGCGGTTCGACGGCCTGAGTGGCCTTTCGCGCGTTGCCGACGGCATCTGGCTGGCGCTCGCCCTCGTCTTCGTCGGCTTGCCCTTCATCGCCATCGCAGCGTCGGGATTGCAGGCCGATCTCGCCCGCCTCGTCAGCGAGCCGGCATTCCGTCGGGCGCTAATCACCAGCGCCGCCATCGCCCTTCCCTCCGCCGCCATTTCGGTCGCGATGGCCGGTCTGATGACCCGGGCGCAACGGCTGCTCCTCGGAAGGCGCCGCCGCGGTATGCCCGCCCGTCTGTTTGCCGGCACGATCGGTGCCAGCACTTCCTTCATCCTGCTCGCGCCGCCCGTCGTGCTCGGCGCCGGCTGGTTCCTCCTCCTGCGCCCCTTCGGCGATGTTGCGCGTTTCGCTCCCTTCGTCGTGATCGCGATCAATGCGCTGATGGCGCTTCCCTTCGTACACCGGGTCCTGGCCCCGGCCATGGCGACCCATGCCGCGCGAACGGAGCGCCTTGCCGCCAGCCTCGGCATCCGCGGCTTCCATCGCCTGCGATGGATCGATTGGCCGGCGCTACGCAAGCCGCTCCTGATGGCGCTCTCCTTCGGGCTCGCGCTGTCGCTCGGCGATCTCGGCGCCGTTGCCCTCTTCGGTTCGCAGGATCTCGCGACCCTACCTTGGCTGCTCTATAGCCGGATGGGCAGCTACCGTACCGCCGACGCCGCCGGCATTGCCTTGATGCTGGGGCTCATCTGCCTCGCTCTGACCGTGCTCGGCACGGCGGGAGAGAAGGCGGCGGAAGGACGAGCCGCATGAGTTCGCTTGCCTTGTCCCTCAATGACGTGAGGGTCCGCTTTGAAACGGCAGCCCTGGCCTTCGACTGCGCGGTTCCGGCCGGGCAGTTCGCCGCCGTCGTCGGCCCCTCCGGCTCCGGAAAATCGACGCTTTTCAGTGTCATCGCCGGCTTCGAAACACCGGAATCTGGCAATGTACGGATCCTCGGCGACGACATGGCCGGCCGCATTCCGGCAGAACGGCCCGTGTCCGTCATCTTCCAGGATAACAATCTCTTCGCCCATCTCGACGTCGCGACCAATGTCGGCCTTGGAATCAGCCCCTCGCTGAGGCTCGGCCCGCCCGATCACGACAGGATCGAGGATGCGCTGGCGCGGGTCGGGCTCGCCGGCTTCGGCAGAAGGCTGCCGCCGACGCTTTCCGGCGGCGAGCGGCAGCGGGTGGCGCTCGCCCGCGCGCTGGTGCGGCATCGGCCGCTGCTGCTGCTCGATGAACCCTTCGCCGCGCTCGACCCGGGAATGCGCGCCGAGATGCGCGAACTTCTGAGCGACCTTCACCGCGAGGAAGCCAACACCATCCTGATGATCACGCATCATCCCGATGACGTGAAGAGCCTCGCCGACAGCGTGCTTTTCCTCGACGACGGGCGTATCGTCGCTCACGATCCCCTCAATCGGTTTCTTGCAAGGCGGGACCTGGCAGCGGTCAACCGGTTTCTTGGCAATGACGAGATCCGGTGAAGGAATGAGCCATTGGTCGGGGCACTACGGCAGTATCTTTGGACAATGCGCGTTTCGCCACAATTTGACCGCCCCGCTATGCGACGCGCGGAACGTCCGGTCGGATGCGCAGGTTACTCGCGCATCCGTTGCTGTGATACCACGGGGCAACTATTTCTACTGGGATCAGCTAGGCAGGCGCCGGTTAAATCGATACAGCAGAGTTATGGCTGAGAAACCCGGCGCCGGCGGCGTTATGCGGCTGAAAAAGTAGGATTTTTCGTCGAGGGCGAGAGGCGCCATCGGCGGATGGAACGGGCTGAGGAATGGCAAGGCAGACAGTCACAAGAGACTGGTTTCCGACGCGGCATGCCGGCATGGTTTTGCGCGCCTTGGTTGCGCTGTCTTCATTCAGCCTTCTTTCCGCCTGCCAGTCGATCATCGAGCAGACTTACGAGCCCGCCGTCTCGCCCTCCTCCAATCCGCAGATTGTCGAGGAGGTGCAGAAGAACGATCCGCGCGCCCAGCTCGGCGCGCGCGAGCATCCGCGCATCGTCGCGAGCTACGGCGGCGAGTACAAGGACGCCAAGACCGAACGGCTCGTCGCCCGCATCACCGGCGCGCTGACGGCGGTTTCGGAAAACCCGCAGCAGTCCTACCGCATCACCATCCTCAATTCCCCGGCAATCAACGCCTTTGCGCTGCCGGGCGGCTATCTCTACGTCACGCGCGGCTTGCTGGCGCTTGCCGACGACGCCTCGGAAGTCGCCGCCGTGCTTTCGCACGAAATGGCGCACGTCACCGCCAATCACGGCATCCAGCGCCAGCAGCGCGAAGAGGCGGAGGTGATCGCCAGCCGCGTCGTCTCCGAAGTGCTGTCCTCCAATCTTGCCGGCAAGCAGGCGCTCGCCCGCGGCAAGCTGCGGCTTGCGGCTTTCTCGCGCAACCAGGAACTGCAGGCCGACGTGATCGGTGTTAGGATGCTCGGCGAAGCCGGCTACGATCCCTACGCCGCCGCGCGCTTCCTCGATTCGATGGCTGCCTATAGCCGCTTCACCGCGGTCGATCCCGAAGCGGACCAGAGCCTCGACTTCCTGTCGAGCCACCCGAACGCGCCGCAGCGCGTCGAACTGGCGCGCCGGCATGCGCGCGCCTTCGGCCCAGAAGGAACGAGCGGCGACCGCGGCCGGGATTACTATCTCGCCGGCATTGACGGGCTGCTCTATGGCGACAGCCCGGAGGAAGGCTATGTCCGCGGCCAGACCTTCCTGCACGGCCAGCTCGGCATACGCTTCGACGTGCCCCAGGGTTTCCAGATCGACAACAAGGCCGAAGCCGTGCTGGCGACGGGTCCGGGCGAGGTCGCCATCCGCTTCGACGGCATTTCCGACAACGCCCGCCGCAACTTGACCGACTACATTGCCAGCGGCTGGGTGACCGGCCTGCAGCCCGACACCATTCGTCCCGTTTCCGTCAGCGGCCTTGAGGCTGCGACGGCGCGTGCCTCCGCCGATCGCTGGGATTTCGACGTCACCGTCATCCGGCTCGGCGACCGCATCTATCGCTTCCTGACCGCGGTTCCGAAGGGATCGACCGCGCTTGAAGCGACCGCGAGCCAGTTGCGCAGCTCCTTCCGCCGCATGTCTACGGCCGAAGTCCAATCCCTGAAGCCGCTGCGCATCAGGGTGGTGACGGTGCGGCCGGGCGACACGAGCGCCACATTGGCGGCGCGGATGATGGGAACGGACAGGAAGCTCGACCTTTTCCGGCTCATCAACGCCATGCAGGTCACATCCACCGTAAAGCCGGGCGACAAGGTGAAGATCATCGCCGAATAGGTGATGGCCGCCGCTCTCTCCTCATTCTTCGGCAACGCACCCTCAAAGTGTAACAACTTTGAATTGCCGCCTTCTTCCTTAATTCGGCTACGATTCAAGGAATCATGCAGTAAGTAAGCCACTGACGGTCTTGGACGGGGATGAATCAGCATGAAAAACAGGCACTTTCAGACGCTTGCAGTCGTTGCGGCCGTTTCTCTTTTCAGCGGCGCATGCACTCAGGCAATTGCCGGCGACGACCGGGAAAACATCGGGCGCGTCGTTGACGAGGCGGTCGGCCCGGTGATGAAGGAATACGACATTCCCGGAATGGCTGTCGCAGTGACGGTCGAGGGGAGACGATACGTCTTCAACTACGGCGTCGCTTCGAAGGAAACCGGACGGAAGGTCGGCGATCGGACGCTTTTCGAGATCGGCTCGATCAGCAAGACCTTTACGGCAACGCTCGCCGCCTACGGCGAGGCGCGTGGAGACCTGTCTCTCTCCGGCAGCGCCAGCAAATACCTGCCGACACTCGCCGGAAGCCGCTTCGAGGAAATCAGTCTTCTCGATCTCGCCACCTATTCGGCGGGCGGCCTGCCTTTGCAGTTTCCGGCGTCGGTCACCGATGAGAACGAGATGGTCGCCTATTTCAAAGCCTGGCGGCCGGACTACGCCCCCGGCACCCACAGGCTCTATTCGAATCCCAGCATCGGCCTGTTCGGCTACCTTGCCGCCAGAGGCATGGGAAAGCCTTTCGACGATCTCATGGAAAAGACGCTCTTCCCGTCACTCGGTCTTACCGAGACCCATATCAGCGTGCCGGAAGATCGCATGGACGACTATGCGCATGGATATTCGAAAGCCGGCAAGCCGGTCCGGGTGAATCCCGGCGTGCTCGATTCGGAAGCCTATGGCGTCAAGACGACGGCCGGCGATCTGATCCGCTTTGTCGAGGCCAATATGGGCGGCGCAGCAGTCGACGAGACGCTCCGGGGGGCGATCGCCGCGACGCACACCGGTTACTTCAGTGTCGGTGACATGACGCAAGGGCTTGGGTGGGAGATGTATCCCTACCCGGTCGAGCTTGAGGCGCTGCTGGCAGGAAACTCGCCCGAGGTGAGCTTGAAACCCAACAAGGTCACAAGGCACGATCCGCCGCGGGCGCCACGGGAGGACGTGCTGATCAACAAGACGGGTTCGACGGGCGGATTCGGCGCCTATGCCGCCTTTGTGCCCACGCAGCGGATTGGCATCGTCATTCTTGCCAACAGGGGCTATCCCATTCCGGCACGGGTGAAGGCCGCCTATCGAATTCTGACGGCACTTGAGGACGCAGGAACGAGCGCCCAATAACGGCTTCAGCGCGCGATCAGTGCATGGCGGCAGTCAGTGCCGGGGCCTTTGCCGCCAACGCCGTCCGCAGCTTCTCCAGCGCCCGGGTTTCGATCTGCCGCACACGCTCCTTCGATATGCCCAGCGCCAGACCGAGCTCCTCGAGGGTTGCGCCGTCCTCGGAAAGACGGCGTGCCCGGATGATCTTCATCTCGCGCTCGGTCAGCTGCGTCAGCGCGAGCTGCAGCCAGCGGCGCGCCCGCTCGCCGTCGATCATGTCGCTCACCTGCTCGTCGGGGAGCGGCGCATCGCTCGGCAGGAAATCGAGCCGCGCACCGCCATCGGCGTCGCCGTGGCCGACCGGCGCCTGCAGGGAGGCGTCGTTTCCGGAGAGACGGGCATCCATGGTCTGCACGTCGGCGAGGCTGACGCCGAGGGCGGCAGCGATTTCCTCGTGCATAGCCTGCGATGTAAGCTGGCGGTCGCCCTGGGCGAGGCGGGCCCTGAGCCGGCGCAAGTTGAAGAACAGCGCCTTTTGCGCCGAGCTGGTGCCGCCCCTGACGATCGACCAGTTGCGCAGCACGAAGTCCTGCATGGATGCGCGAATCCACCAGGTGGCGTAGGTCGAGAAACGCACCTCGCGGCTCGGCTCGAACCGCGCCGCCGCCTCCAAAAGGCCGATATGCCCCTCCTGGACGAGATCGCCCATCGGCAGGCCGAAGCTACGGAACTTGGCGGCCATGGCGATCACCAGCCGCATATGCGACATGGCGATCTTGTTTCGGGCTTCCTGGTCGTGGTCGTTCCGCCAGGCCTCCGCCAGCGCATGCTCCTCGTCTCGCTCGAGATAAGGGGCATCCATTGCAATCTTAATCAAACGCCTGTCTGCTGTAAGGGTCTTCATCGATTGCTCCCTGGCTGGCGCCGAACGCCAACACTGTTGATCCTAGAAGAGCCGAACGCCTGTCGCGGCGGTCGGTTGAAGGGCGGCCGGCCCTGCTTGACGAATTGAAGCAGTGCCCTACATCGAGGAATACGACCTGAAACGGTGAGCACTCACAGAACCACGATCGCGCGGGAACGCAGGCGCGCGCCTATCCCGTGAACGAGAAACGTGCGCCGGGTCGAAAAGTTCCCTGTCGCGGTAACGATTTTAGATTGCAGGTCGCGAGCCATGCACCTGCAGCGCCCGCGCGTCTAATCGCGCAAAGGTCGCTGAGCACTTTGAACTGCTGCATGTCTTGGTCCTTAAATGGAGGTCGATATAAGGAGACATGCAGTAGCATTGTGCGGCGCGCGAAAGGCACTGAGGCAAGAAAAAAGGCCCGGCGCTGATGCCGGGCCTAGATCCAATTGCTGAATGCTGGCGAAGCGTTTCGCTGCCGGTCAGGCGGCTTCGTCCTGCTCGTCTTCCTCGATGGCCTTGCCGCGCTTCGGCCCCTTGTTCAGATTGGCTTCGACGAGGCGCACGGCTTCCGTTTCCGACATCTTGTTCACGGCAGCGATTTCGCGCGCCATGCGGTCGAGAGCGGCTTCGTAGAGCTGGCGCTCGGAATAGGACTGTTCCGGCTGGTTTTCCGCACGATAAAGATCGCGCACCACTTCCGCGATGGAAATGAGATCGCCGGAATTGATCTTGGCATCGTATTCCTGCGCGCGACGCGACCACATGGTCCGCTTCACGCGTGCCTTGCCCTGCACAACCTTCAATGCGCGGTCGACGAAATCGGTTTCGGACAGTTTGCGCATCCCGATGCTGACGGCCTTAGCCACCGGCACCTTGAGACGCATCTTGTCCTTTTCGAAATCGATGACAAAAAGCTCGAGCTTCATGCCGGCGACTTCCTGCTCCTCAATCGCCACGATCTGACCAACGCCATGAGCCGGATAAACGATCGATTCACCGGTCTTGAAGCCTTGGCGCGTTGAAGATTTTTTCTGCTGGGTCGTCATTCGTTTCAAACACTCCCTAGTGCGCACCGGCCTCGATCGGCCGGGCCGGGTCGTGAGGCCCGGATAGACGGGGATACCGCCGGGTGGGGTCAATCCTGGTCCGTCCAACGAAATGCAAACGGCTTCTTGCGTCGCAGTCACGAGCAACGGAACGTTGCCTATTTTGAAAGTGCCGCGCCGTGGAAATCGATTTGCTTTCGTGCTGGTTTTCGGGCGCGCAAAAGCACCCTCTGTGGATCAGTGTCTGGAACCTATCATAAAAAAGAGCGGAAATCAATAATTTGCTGCATGGCAACGATCAAGCCGCCATGCTCGCACCTGCGAGGCACCGATGGGATTTCCCCAGATTTCCGGCCTCGCGCGTTTAGCGCTCCGTCAGCCGCGGCGAACCGAGCGGCCGGGCCTCAGTCGCCCTGGCCGGGCTTCTCGGAGAAATACTGCTCGTACTTCCCTTCGACGCCGTCCATCTCCTTCGCTTCCGGCAGAGGGTCGCGCTTGACCGTGATGTTCGGCCACTGCGTCGCAAAATCGGCGTTCAATTTCAACCACATGTCGAGGCCTGGCTCGGTATCCGGCTTGATCGCATTTGCGGGACATTCCGGTTCGCACACGCCGCAATCGATGCACTCGTCCGGATGGATGACGAGAAAGTTCTCGCCCTCGTAGAAGCAGTCCACCGGGCAGACTTCCACGCAGTCCGTGTACTTGCAGCGAATGCAATTGTCGGTCACGACATACGTCATGAGGTACTCCAGCCAATGCTCTCATCAGATGGCAGTCGGCAATGCTCGATCGTCCGCGCATGCTAGGAATGTCCGGCGCGCATAGCTGCCCGAAGCAAACCGCAAGTGCCACCTCCTGCAGGGTTCCTTAAATCGGCACCGGTTCAAGGATAAGACCATGCAGCAATTCAAATTTCACACAGCGACCCTTGCGCGCCCGAACGGCGCGGGGTGCTGCAACATGGCTTGTGACGTAAAGGCTTTAAGCGGCCTTTGCAAGAATAATCCACTCGCCTTTTGCCGCGAAAAGGGCAGAGTTTTCCAGCATCGCCGGACTATCGGATCGAAGCATCCAAAGTTGCTGGACGGCCCCTCAGAGGACAGCCGCGACGGCATCTCCCGTACCACGACCGCCGCCCAAACCACGATGGAGGACGCTAGTCGTCGTCGCCGAAATCGGGCCTCAGCCGGTCCGTCTCGCGCCGCTCCTGTTTCGTCGGCCGTCCTGCGCCGCGATCGCGGGTTGCCTGTTCAAAGGCTGTGCGACGCTCGGCGGGAGCGGGCGGCGTCAGGTCCTCGTAAAGCAGCCGCGCCTCCTCATAGGGACCTCGCCGGTTACCCGGCAGCAGGACCCGCACGACGAGGTCGCGCCGTTCGAGCGAAAGCTCCAGCCTGTCGCCGGCCTTGATCTGCGCCGACGGCTGCGTCGTCCGGACGCCGTTGACGGCCACATGGCCGGCCTCGATCGCCTTCTGGGCGAGCGAGCGCGATTTGATCAGCCGGGCGAAGAACAGCCACTTGTCGAGCCGCTGGCGCGCGGCAGGCGATGAGGCTGGCTGTTTCTCCATGGTCCGCCTACTTTTTCAGTTGCTCCTTGAGCGCGGCGAGCTTCGCGAAGGGCGAATCCGGATCGATCGGCTTCTCCTTGCGCGGCGGGCGGCTGTCGAACTTGCCAGACCGGTCCGACCGGTCGTGACGCTCATGTCGCTCGTGACGGTCCTGGCGCTCCTTGCGCTGGCCGCCCGGCTTGCCGTCCTGAGCCTTGCCGCGCGCCGGTGCACCGCCCTTGCGGCCGCCTTCCCTTGCCTCGCCCTGAGCGTGACGCTCACCGTGGCGCTGGCCGCCGCGGCGCTGGTCTCCCTGATGGCGGCCGCTGCGCTGGTTGTCCTGACGCGTGCCCGGCCGCCACAGAAGCACCGGCTTCGGCTCGGCCGGCTCTTCCGGCTGCTCCGCCACGGGAGACTCGTCGCTGGTCGACTCCGTCGAGGCGGCTTCTGCCTCGGCCGGAGCGGCTTCTGCCGAATCCACTTCCGCCGGTGCCGCATCCTCCTCGGCAGGTTCCGCCGCGGCGTCCGCATCGGCTTCGACATGCTCCCCGGCCGCCTCGTCGGTCGGCACGGCCTCCGCCGGCGTGCCGTCCTGCTTTGCCAGAAAGGCCGCCGCTTCCTCGGCGGTCACGCTGTCGGCGCGATAGCCGAGACCCTTGAGGATCTCTTCCATGTCGTCGGGGGTCGCGCCGAGGATCGAGAGCATCGAGGTCGTCGTCGTGAAACGGCGGCCGTCATAGGCGCCGTCCGGCCGCGGCGTTGCGCCCGGCTTCCATTGCAGGAGCGGGCGGATGAGGTCGGCGAGACGCTCCAGGATATCGATCCGAACGGCGCGCTTGCCGAGATAGCGGAAGCCGGCAAGCTTGTAGAAGGTCCGCTCGAAGGACGCGTCGGTGACGACCGAGGTCCGGCCGGCGGCAAGCATGGGGATCAGTTCGCCGTAGCCCGGCTTGTCGAGGCCGTCGTTCTTCAGCGCCCAGAGAAGCGTGATCAGCTCCGCAGGCGCCGGCTTCAGGAGCGCCGGAAGGAAGATGTGGTAGGCGCCGAAGCGGACGCCGTATTTGCGGATCGACGCCCGGCTCTCCTGGTCGAGAGACTTCACCTCTTCGGCGACGTCGCGGCGGAAGAGGACGCCGAGATTCTCGACGAGCTGGAAGGCGAGACCCTTCGCCAGGCCTTCGAGATCCTCGGCGCGCGAGATGTCGTCGAGCGGCTTCAGGACCGTGCTGATGTGATGGTTCACGAAGCGCTCGATCCGCGCCACGACGTGGTCGCGGGCATTCGCCTGCAGCTGCTCGTCGGCGAGCAGGATGACGCGGGGCCGCATGACGTGGTCGCTTGCCGCAAGCCGCGCCACGGGATCGCCGAGCCAGCGCACGAGTCCGTCCGACGAGAGCGCCAGATCGTTGTTGCCGGCCGCATGCAGGCGGGCGGCGCGGGCCTCGAATTCCAGCGCCAGCGCCTTTTGGGCAGCACCCTGGACAGCCTTGGCATCCGTTCCTTCGCTGCCGGCCACGAGCGTGAACCGAAAACCGGTTAGCTGACCCACGTGGTGCCCTTCGACGAAGACATCACCATTCACACTGATTTCTGCTTCCAGCATCGCATTCTCTCTCAGGCGCTTCATGAGCACAGATGTCCTGCGGTCAACGAAGCGTTTCGTCAACCTTTCATGTAACGCGTCGGACAATCGATCTTCGATTTCCCGCGTCTTTTCTTGCCAGTGTGTCGGATCGGCAAGCCACCCGGGCCGGTTGGACACATAGGTCCAGGTCCTGATCTGCGCGATTCGCGCCGAAAGTGTGTCAATCTCGCCATCCGTATGGTCGGCGCGGCGGACCTGCTCGGCCATGAAGTCCTCATTGACAGCGCCATGGCGGACGAGATCGGCATAGATGCTCGCGATCAGGTCGGCGTGCTGCGCCGGCGTGATGCGGCGGTAATCGGGAAGCGCACAGGCTTCCCACAGCTTCTCAACCCGTTCCGCGGTCGTGGCGACGTCGACGACTTCCGGATAGCGCGCCAGGTGCTCGAGCGCCTGCTGGTCGACGGCCGGAAGGGCCCGCGTCAGACCGGATACGGCCGGTGCCGCCTCGAGGCTGTGCTTCAGCGCCTTCAGCGAGGAATAGTCGACGGCCTTGGAGCGCCATTGCAGCACCCGGACCGGATCGAATTCGTGCGATTCGATCCGGTGCACGAGCTCGTCCTCGAAGGGGTCGACGCGGCCCGTCACTCCGAAGGTGCCGTCGCGGATGTGTCGGCCGGCGCGGCCGGCAACCTGGGCGAGCTCGGCCGGATTGAGGTTGCGGTATTGGTAGCCGTCGAACTTGCGATCCTGGGCGAAGGCGACGTGGTCGACATCGAGATTGAGCCCCATGCCGATAGCGTCGGTCGCCACCAGATAGTCGACGTCGCCCTCCTGATAGAGCGCCACCTGGGCATTGCGGGTCCGCGGCGAGAGCGCGCCGAGCACCACCGCGGCGCCGCCGCGCTGCCGCCGGATGAGCTCGGCGATGGCATAGACCTCGTCGGCCGAAAAGGCGACGATCGCCGAGCGATGCGGCAGCCGGGTGATCTTCTTCGAGCCAGCATAGAGAAGCTGCGACATGCGTGGCCGTTCGACCACCGTGATGCCGGGCAGAAGATGCTCGAGGATCGGCCGCATGGTCGCGGCACCGAGGAGGAGCGTCTCTCCCCGTCCGCGCAGATGCAGGAGCCTGTCGGTGAAGATGTGACCGCGCTCGAGGTCGCCGGCGAGCTGCACCTCGTCGATGGCGACGAAGGAAGCCGTCGTTTCGCGCGGCATCGCCTCCACCGTGCAGACCGAATAGCGGGCGCGATGCGGCGCAATCTTTTCCTCGCCGGTGATCAGCGCGACATTGTGGTGCCCGACCTTCTCGACGAGGCGCGTATAGACCTCGCGAGCAAGCAATCGCAAAGGCAACCCGATGACGCCGCTGTCATGCGCGACCATGCGCTCGATGGCATAATGCGTCTTGCCGGTATTGGTGGGTCCGAGGACCGCGGCAACCCCGCGGCCGCTCAGGATCATGGATTGAAAGGACAAGGTCATCGATCCCGGGCAGTCTCTAGAGCGGGATTCGCTCACATGCGTTCGCGCTCCCGATCTATCTTTTTGTCTTTGCCGCATTTGTGCAACGTCAGGTGAGTCCACCTGACTGCAAAATGCTCCACAGCGCCGCACGTCTTCCACACGCACAAAGGTCGCTGCAGCACTTCTGATTGCTGCATGTTTTTATCCTTAAATCGGCTCCGATTTAAGGTACATGCAGTAGGAGCCGGAGCGCCAGCACCCCGGCGGGCAACAGATGCCCATGCACAAGCGCGAGCGCAAGGGGGCGCGAGCAATAAAACAATCCAGGCTGTTGCCGGCCATATCTTGGGGCTCAGTTTCCATGCGAATATCGCCACTTGGAACAGCGGTGGAACGAATCGGAGACGAATCGCTGACTCGCACCGATTCTCTGTATGTTCACGGCTACATATAGACCACGTCGAGCCGAATCGCACCATATGCTGAATCTGTTGACGAGGCGCGCGCTTCACGCTTCTCAAGCGCCCGCTTCCGGCGTCCGATGACGCAACCGGTTCAAAGGATTCCGAATCCAAGACTCTGGAACAGCTGAAAAATTTTGACCAAAATTGCATTTTTGCCGCCTCGATTCCCGGAATAGGAATCGCCATTTCGGACAGCCGGATGAATCGGTGCGACTCTCCCTTCCGGGCGGCAACGGCGCGACGTCTGCTTAGTGCGCTACCAGATATAGTGTGTCGGGGATCACCGGCCGCGAGTCCGGTCTCGCCCGACGCCGCGCCGCAGCTCGGGCAACGGACGGAAAAGGAAAGCGGCGCCCCGAAGAGCGCCGCATGATGCCGAGAGTCCGCGGGTGTCAGGCGAAATACTGCCCGCCATTCGCCGAGATCGTCGAGCCGGTGATGAAGCCCGACTCGTCGGATGCCAGGAACACGACGCAGCGGGCGATCTCGTCAGGCTCGCCGAGGCGGCCGACCGGGATCTGCGGGATGATCCTTTCGTTCAGCACCTTCTCCGGTACCGCGCGCACCATCTCCGTGCCGATATAGCCGGGGCATATCGCATTGACGGTCACGCCCTTAGCCGCGCCCTCCTGCGCCAGCGCCTTGGTAAAGCCGAGATCGCCGGCCTTGGCTGCGGAATAGTTCGCCTGGCCCATCTGCCCCTTCTGGCCGTTGATCGACGAGATGTTGATGACGCGGCCGAAGCCGCGGTCGCGCATGCCCGACCAGACGGGATGGGTCATGTTGAAGAGGCCGGTGAGGTTGGTGTTGATGACTTCGCCCCACTGTTCCGGCGTCATCTTGTGAAACATCGCGTCGCGGGTGATGCCGGCATTGTTGACGAGAACGTCGACCGGCCCGAGATCCGCCTCCACCTTGGCGATGCCGTCAACGCAGGCCTGATAGCTGGAGACGTCCCATTTATAGACCGGAATGCCGGTTTCCTGCTTGAAGGCCTGGGCCTTTTCGTCGTTGCCGGCATAGTTGGCGGCCACCTTGTAGCCCGCCGCCTTCAGTGCCACCGAAATCGCAGCGCCGATACCGCGGGACCCACCCGTAACCAATGCTACCCTGCTCATCTTTGCCTCCCACTTGGGTTAACTGTCAAAAATTGTCCTTCGGCGGCCCGGAGCTCCAGGCCGCACGCTCGATCAAACAGGGCGGATGCCCTTGCATGCCGCGAACTGCTACAGGCGCTCGACGCACATGGCGACGCCCATGCCGCCGCCGATGCAGAGGGTCGCAAGGCCCTTGGAAACGCCGCGCCGCTTCATCTCGAAGAGCAGCGTGTTCAGAACCCGGGCGCCAGACGCGCCGATCGGATGGCCGATGGCGATCGCGCCGCCGTTGACGTTGACGATCGACGGATCCCAGCCGAGATCCTTGTTGACTGCGCAGGCCTGGGCCGCGAAGGCTTCGTTGGCCTCGACGAGTTCGACGTCGCCGATCGCCCAGCCGGCCTTCTCGAGCGCCTTGCGGGAGGCCGGGATCGGGCCGGTGCCCATGATCTGCGGATCGACGCCGGCGGTTGCCCAGGAGACGATGCGGGCGAGCGGCTGAATGCCGCGCCTGGAGGCTTCCGCCTCGGTCATCAGCAGCGTCGCGGCCGCGCCGTCATTGAGCCCGGAGGCATTGCCGGCGGTTACCGTGCCTTCCTTGTCGAAGGCGGGCCTGAGCTTGGCGACCGAATCCAGCGTGGCGCCATGGCGGATATATTCGTCCTGGTCGACGGTCACGTAGCCCTTACGGGTCTTGACGACGAAGGGAACGATTTCGTCGGCGAACCGGCCGGCCTTCTGTGCGGCTTCCGCCTTGTTCTGCGAACGAAGCGCGAATTCGTCCTGCTCCTCGCGGGTAAGCTGCCACTTGCGCGCGACGTTCTCGGCGGTGATGCCCATGTGGTAGCCGTAGAAGGCGTCGGTCAGGCCGTCCTTGATCATCGTGTCGATCATCTTGTAGTCGCCCATCTTGACGCCGCCGCGCAAATGCGCGCAATGCGGCGCCATCGACATCGACTCCATGCCGCCGGCAACGATGATGTTCGCATCGCCGGTGGCGATCTGCTGCATGCCGAGGGCGACGGCGCGCAAGCCCGAGCCGCAGAGCTGGTTCATGCCCCAGGCGGTCTTCTCCTGCGGCAGACCGGCCTTGATCGCCGCCTGACGCGCCGGGTTCTGCCCCTCGCCGGCCGGCAGCACCTGGCCGAGGATCACCTCGTCGACCTCGCCCGCCTCGACTCCGGCCCGTTCGAGGACCGCCTTGATGACCGTTGCACCCAGTTCATGAGCGGGAGTGTTGCCGAAGGCGCCGTTGAAGGACCCGACTGCGGTGCGAGCGGCGCTGGCGATCACGATGGAGGGATTGCTCATGGGACGTTTCCTCTTGTTTCCTTTGCCTGGACGAGCAGACTGGCAAAGCCAGGAGCGCAAGTCAAACGCCTTGATGCTCTGCAACAAAAGCTTCACGGCCGGCGCCGTTCATCACCTTTTGCACCTGCGTCGCCGCAACGCACAAAGAGATTGTCAGCGGCGCTCTTTTGCGGATACTCTTAAAAAACACAATAAAGACGGGATGATGGGTAGAGGAGACCCTGATGGCGAAGAACGAAGGCCAGATCGTTATCAAGAAATACGCCAACCGGCGGCTCTATAATACCGGCACGAGCACCTATGTAACCCTCGACGATCTGGCGGTGATGGTGAAGAGGGGCGAGGACTTCATCGTGCAGGACGCCAAGTCCGGCGAAGACATCACCCATTCCGTGCTGACGCAGATCATTTTCGAGCAGGAATCGAAGACCGGCAACACGCTTCTGCCGATTTCCTTCCTCCGCCAGCTGATTTCCTTCTACGGCGACCAGATGCAGATGGTCGTACCGAGCTACCTCGAACATTCGATGCAGGCCTTCACGGAACAGCAGGCCCAAATGCGCGAGCAGATCAACAAGGCTTTCGGCGACACGCCGCTCGGCAAGAACCTGCAGGTACCGCTGCAGCTCGTCGAGGAGCAGGTCAAGCGCAACACCGAAATGTTCCATCAGGCGATGCAGATGTTCTCGCCCTTCATGGCCGCTCCTCCGGCCAAGGAAAGCAAGAAGGCCGAGGCGAAGGACATCGACGAGCTCAAGGAACAACTGCGCGCATTGCAGACGAAGCTCGACAACTTGGGCTGACGTCCAATTTCCTCGCGAACGAAGATTCCCTCCCCAACCCTCCCCCTGGGGTCGGGAGGGGTTCTCAAGGATGATCCCGACCGCAGCGACGAAAAAAGGGCCGGCAGAGCCGACCCTTCGAACTTCATCCGCCAGCGGAAACGCTTATGCGTTTTCCTTCGGCGTCAGCACCTGACGGCCGCGATACATGCCGGTCTTCAGGTCGATGTGGTGCGGACGGCGCAGCTCGCCGGAGTTCTTGTCTTCGACGTAGGTCGGAGCCTTGAGGGCGTCAGCGGAACGGCGCATGCCACGCTTGGACGGGCTCGTTTTTCTTTTCGGTACAGCCATTTCATTCTCCACTTATCGGGCAAAACACTGTTCAGCAGCCGAAAATGGCCGGGTCAAACAGATGTCGATCTCGGAAATTTCGCGCGCTTATACATGGCCGACCACGGTTTGACCAGTCCCCGCGCGCAAATTTTCGAATCGGAGCGGGACGAGGAAAAGTGTGAAGCGGTTGTCGGCCCCGCGTCCTGCCCCGGCTTCAAGCCTCGTCCTCGGGCACAATCCATGGCTCTGCCTTGGCCGCCTCCTCCCACTTGAGGAAGGCCGGGTGCGACTTGACGGCTTCCATATAGGCGAGCGTTCCCGAATCGGTCGTCAGTTCGTACACTTCCAAACGGTTGACGACGGGGGCAAACATCGCGTCGGCGGCGGTGAAGCGGCTGAAAAGGAAGGGGCCGCCTGAGCGGGCGATCGCCTCGCGCCAGATCGCTTCAATCCGTGCGACGTCCTCCATGACGCCATCGGGAAGCGCGATCGCCTTCACCGACCGGCGGATGTTCATCGGGCAGGCGCCGCGCAACGCACGGAAGCCGGAGAGCATCTCCATCGAATAGCTGCGCGCCCGCGCCCGGTCCTCGCGGTCCTCCGGCCAGAGGCCGGCTTCCGGGAAGAGCTCGGCCGCGTACTCGATGATCGCCAGCGATTCCCAGACGCGCGTATCGCCGTGGTGAAGCACCGGCACGCGCCCCGTCGGCGAGATCTCGTGAAATTTCGGGTTTCCCGCCGGAAAGTCGAAAGGAATGACGACGTCTTCGAAGGGGATGCCGCAGCCTTCGAGCGCCAGCCATGGCCGAAGCGACCAGGACGAATAATTCTTGTTGCCGACATAAAGAACGAGCTTGGCCATGGATCCCTCACTGAATTTGATTTCGGCGAGAGGATTGCCACATCACCGGCGGCAGGACCAATGAATTGCCTTCATCTCAATCATAAAGACATGTGATGTAGTCGCCGGACCGGCCGGCGCGGCGCTCGATCACCGAGGCGAGACGCCTCAATCCCCGCCCCGGCTTGCCGGCATTGCGGTCGATCGGATTGGGGAGCGCTACGGCGAGCAGAGCGGCCTGGCGGCGCGAAAGCTTGGCGGCGGAAACGCCGAAATGATGCCGTGCGGCGGCTTCGACGCCGTAGATGCCGTCGCCCCACTCGGCGACATTCAGGTAGATTTCCATCATCCGCCGCTTGCTCCAGACGAGATCGGCGACGACGGCGAGCGGCAATTCCAAGCCCTTGCGAATGAAGGAGCGGCCGTTCCAGAGATAGAGGTTTTTGACCGTCTGCATCGGAATGGTGCTGGCGCCGCGGGTCTGCTCGCCATCCAGCGCATCCTCGACGACGCCGCGCATCTGCGTCCAGTCGACCCCGTTGTGAGCGCAGAATTGGCCGTCCTCGGACATCATCACCGACTGGACGAGAACCGGCGCGATATCGTCGAACTCCACCCACTGCCGGTCATAGCCGCGCAGCAGCACGAGGTCGCGCAACATCAATGTGGAAACAGGATGGATGAAATCGGCGAGGTAGACGAAGATAAGCAGGTAGGGAAGCAGGAGAATGGAGAGTGCCGCGAGAACGAGACGCCGGCGCCGCGTTCGCCAGGTGCGGCGCAAGGTGGACCAGCGGCCGGCGGACAACTCGCCCTCCTCGCGTTCTTCCGGAACGATGTCCACCGCCTGACTGTCTACCCCTCTGTCCATTCCCCCACTCTTATTTCATGAAACGCGAAAGTTGAACGGCCTTTCTCCGAGAAAGACAAGGGCGGCTGTGCACTCATCCCGAACAAAACGCGCGAACTGCGACTACAAAGTCCGTTGAAAGCCGCTCTTCCCCGTGCCAAAGAGCCTCTCATGCAAGACGAGACAACATTTTTTGCGCAGCGCCTCAAGGCCGCGGCGCTGGCGGTGGAGAGCCAGCTTTCCGGACTCCTCGGACCTGCCGCCCAGACGGACGAAATTGCCCGCCCGCCACGGCTGCTCGAGGCCATGCGCCACGGCGTGCTCAACGGCGGCAAGCGGCTGCGCCCGTTCCTCGTCACCGAAAGCACCGCCCTTCTCGGCGGCAGCGCCGAGGCAGCGATCAAAATCGGTGCGGCGCTCGAATGCGTGCATTGCTATTCGCTCGTCCATGACGATCTGCCGCCGATGGACGACGACGATATGAGGCGCGGTCAGCCGACCGTGCACATTGCCTTCGACGAAGCAACGGCGATCCTTGCCGGCGACAGTCTCCTGACCTTTGCCTTCGACATCATCGCGGCACCGGAAATGCCGCTTGCCGACCGCCAGAAGACGGCGCTTGTGCTTGCGTTGGCGCGCGCCGCCGGCCATGGCGGTATGGCGGGCGGCCAGGCGCTCGACCTCGCCGCCGAGAAGGATGCCCCCGACGAGGCGGGGATCGTCACGCTGCAGGCGATGAAGACCGGCGCCCTCCTCCGTTTCGCCTGCGAGGCGGGGGCGATCATTGCCGACGCCGCGGCCGAGGATCGCAGAAGCCTGCGCGCCTTCGGTGAGAAGATCGGCCTTGCCTTCCAGCTTGCCGACGACCTTCTCGACCTCACCGCCGACGCCGAGGCCATGGGCAAGGCCACCGGCAAGGACGCCGCCCGCGGCAAGGGCACGCTCGTCGCCCTACACGGCCAGTCCTGGGCCGAACGAGAGCTTGAAAGACTGGTGGTCGAGGCGGAAGAACTGCTGGCGCCCTACGGCAGCCGTTCGGCCGTTCTCGTCGAAACCGCCCGTTTCATCGCGAACCGGAGGAACTGAACTAAAATGAGCAAATTCTGGTCGCCGATCGTTTCGACGCTGAAGCCCTATGTTCCGGGCGAGCAGCCGCGCATCGCAAACCTCGTCAAGCTCAACACCAATGAGAGCCCCTACGGGCCCTCGGAGCAGGCGCTCGAGGCGATCCGGACGGCGGCAAGCGCCGATCTCCGGCTCTATCCGGATCCGGTCGCACTGGGCCTGAGGGAGGCGATCGCCGCACGCTATGGCGTCTCGGCCGGCGAGGTCTTCGTCGGCAACGGGTCCGACGAGGTGCTGGCGCACGCCTTCGCCGCACTGCTGAAGCACGACGAGCCGCTGCTCTATCCGGACATTTCCTACAGCTTCTATCCGACCTATGCGGGGCTCTTCGGCATCGAAGCGATTGAAGTGCCGCTCAATGCGGCCTTCCGCATCGACATTGCCGACTATCGCCGCGCCTCAGGCGCGATCATCCTTCCCAATCCCAACGCGCCGACCGGCATCGGCCTACCGCTTGCCGAGATCGAAAGACTGGTGGCGGAGCACCCCGACCAGCCGGTGGTGATCGACGAGGCCTATATCGACTTCGGCGGCGAATCGGCGATCGCCCTCGTGCCGAAATACGACAACCTGCTGGTCGTGCAGACCTTTTCCAAGTCGCGGGCCCTGGCCGGCCTGCGTGTCGGTTTCGCCATCGGCCAGCGCGCGCTGATCGAGGCGCTCGAGCGCGTAAAGGACAGCTTCAATTCCTACCCGCTTGGCCGCGCCGCCCAGGCCGGTGCGACGGCTGCGATCAAGGACGACGCATGGTTCGAGGCAACCCGCGGCAAGATCATCGCGACGCGCGCGAGGTTGACCAATGAGTTGGAAAGGCGCGGCTTCGAGGTCCTGCCGTCGCAGGCGAATTTCGTCTTCGCCCGTCATCCGGACCATGAAGGACAGACGCTGGCCGCGAAGCTGCGCGAACGCGCCGTCATCGTCCGCCATTTCGCCAAGCCGCGAATCGCGGACTTCCTGCGGATCACCATCGGCACCGACGAGGAATGCGCAAGACTGGTCGCGGCGCTCGACGAGGTTCTCTGAGGCCGCGGCCTGTCTCGAGCGAGTGCGGCCGCCCCTCTCCTCGGATTTAACCCGGGTTAAACCCGAGGACCAGCCCTCCCCCGCAAACGGCGCGAGGGGGTTGAAGCGTCACCGCAAGTCCCCTTCGCCCCGCTTGCGGGGAGAAGGTGGCCGGCAGGCCGGATGAGGGGCAGATAACGGCGCTACTCCGCCGCCGCCTGGCCGTGGCCGAAGCGTTTCTCGATATAGTCGGCAACGAGAAGCTGGAAGTCCTCGGCGATCTTCGGGCCGCGCAAGGTCATCGCCTTCTGGCCGTCGATGAAGACCGGTGCGGCCGGCATCTCGCCGGTGCCGGGCAGCGAAATGCCGATATCGGCATGCTTGCTCTCGCCGGGGCCATTGACGATGCAGCCCATGACGGCGACCTTCAGCGCCTCGACGCCCGGATACTTCTCGCGCCAGACTGGCATGCTGGCGCGGATGTCCTCCTGGATCTTCTGGGCAAGTTCCTGGAAGACGGTGGAGGTGGTGCGGCCGCAGCCGGGACAGGCGGCGACGACGGGAATGAACTGGCGGAAGCCCATCACCTGCAGGAGCTCCTGCGCCACCTGTACCTCGCGGGTGCGGTCGCCGCCGGGCTCGGGGGTGAGCGAGATGCGGATCGTGTCGCCGATCCCCTGCTGCATCAGGATGCCGAGCGAGGCCGAGGAGGCGACGATGCCCTTGGTGCCCATGCCGGCCTCGGTAAGCCCGAGATGCAGCGCATGGTCGGAGCGGGCGGCAAGCATCGCATAGACGGCGATCAGGTCCTGAACGCCGGAAACCTTGGCGGAAAGGATGATGCGGTTGCGCGGCAGGCCGAGCTCTTCCGCCAATTCCGCCGAGAGCAGCGCCGACTGCACGATCGTTTCGCGCGTCACCTCTTGCGCCGTCAGCGGCGAGCCCGCGGCCTGGTTCTCGTCCATCAGCCGCGTCAGCAGTTCCTGGTCGAGAGAGCCCCAGTTCACCCCGATGCGCACCGGCTTGTCGTAGCGGATCGCCATCTCGATGATCTCGGCGAACTGCTTGTCCTTCTTGTCCTTGAAGCCGACATTGCCCGGATTGATGCGGTATTTGGCAAGCGCCTCGGCGCAGGCCGGATGGTCGGCCAGGAGCTTGTGGCCGATATAGTGGAAGTCGCCGACGAGCGGCACGTCCATGCCGAGCCGCAGCAGCCTCTCGCGGATCTTCGGCACGGCGGCCGCACTGTCGTCGCGGTCGACGGTGATGCGCACCAGTTCCGAGCCCGCTTTGTGAAGAGCCGCCACCTGCGCGACCGTCGCGTCAATATCGGCCGTATCCGTATTCGTCATCGACTGGACGACGACCGGCGCGGCACCGCCGACGATGACGCCGCCGACATCGACGGCGACCGAGGCACGGCGCGGCTTTGGCTCGAAATCGAAGGCAGAAGACATGAAGGCCTCTTTTTGGATCCCGCGGGCGGAGCGTGATACGGAAACCGCTCCGGCTTTCGTCATTCAGGTGGCGAAGGAAAGCGTACTTGTCAACGGCAACATCATGCGCTGACGGCGAATTGATGGCGGCGACCGACGGCGCGGGAAGCGCCCCTCATCCCGCTGCCGCGACCTTCTCCCCGCAGGCGGGGAGAAGGGGTCTGCCGCAAGCCTCGCTCCCCTTTCGCCGCAGAGCACGGCCGACAGCATACGCCGAGCGGACGAGGGAGTTCGGAACAAGCCGCGAGTCACCTTCGCCTCGCCTGCGGGGAGAACGTGGCCGGCAGGCCGGTTGAGGGGCAGTCGCCTGTGCCAGCCGCGTTCCGTGCAACGGCGATCTAATGCTCCCCGCCTTGATCCGCATGAACGGCGTGGTGCGACAGGAGAAGCACGACGACGAAGAGAACGGGGAGCGATGCGAAGATCACCGCGAAACCGCTGTGCTCGGCAATGAAGCCGATCAGCGACGGCGCGAACAGCATGCCGGAATAGCCCATGGTGGTCGCGACGGCGAGGCCGATGCCCGGCTGCAGGCCGGGCATGTTGCCGCCGGCCGAAAAGGCGATCGGCACCATGTTGGAAATGCCGATGCCGGCGATGGCAAAACCGAGAACCGCTAAGGCCGCATTCGGCGCAAGCCCCGCCAGAACCATTCCCACCAGCGCAGTGACGGTGCAGACGCGCAGCGTCGTCGTCGCCCCGAAGCGATCGCGCACATGGTCGCCTGCAAAACGCATCGCCGCCATCGTCGCCGAGAAGGCGGCAAAGCCGAAGCCCGATAGCTCGACCGAGGCGCCGAGTTCATTGCGGAGATAGAGGGCGCCCCAGTCGAGCACAGCCCCTTCCGGCACCATGGAGAACAGCGCCATCAGGCCGACAAGCCACGGCAGCGGCGTCCTCGGCAGTCTGAGCTTCTCCTTGGCGGCCGCGGGATGCGGCTGATCTGCAAGGATCATCGGCCAGGCAGCAGCAAGGATCGCGGCGCAGAGGCAAGTCACCACGATCGCATGCGGCAGGACGCCGACGCGGGCCATCAGGAAGCCGCCGATGCCGGCGCCGATCAGACCGCCGAGGCTCCAATAGGCGTGGCAGGAGGACATGATGGCCCGGCGCATCGATTTCTCGACCTCGACGGCATTGGCATTCATCGCCACGTCCATGGCGCCGACGAAGCCGCCGAGCAGGAACATGCCGAGCGCCGCCGCCCAGACGTTCGGCACCAGCGTCAGCACGAGCAGCAGGGGCGAGAGGATGATCGCCGTGGCCTTGGCCACCTTCTGCGAGCCGATGCGAGCAATGTAGCCACCGGCGATCGGCATCAGCACCAGCGAGCCGATGCCGAACACGAGGATAAGGAGGCCGAGCACACTCTCGCCGATCCCGAGCCGATCCTTGAATTCGGGGATCTTCGGGGCCCAGCTGCCGGTGACGAAGCCGTTCATCAGGAACAGGAGGGAGACGGCGAGCCGGTTCTTCGACATGTAGCCCTGTCGGACTGCGACCTTCGGGGCGGTGTCTGTGCGCTGATCCATTGTTAACTTTCCGCTGCCGGACAAGCCGGCTCAAACTGATTCTGATACGTTTGCCGTTCGGGCTGTGCCGCGATGCTCATCCGGCGCGCTCGCCCGCAAGAACGACACGTGCCCCTCGCGCGGTGAATGCGGCGATCTCGGCTTCCGGTGCATCCGCCTCGAGGATGAGAGTCGAACCGGCGTCGATACCGACCACGGCATGCGGCGCGGCCGTGCCGAGCTTGTCCGTCGTGATGGCGGCAAGCACCGAGCGGCTGCGCGAGGCGATCAGCCGCTTGAATTCCGCATCCTCGAAATGGAAGGCCGTCAGCCCCGCCTCGGCGTCGGCACCGCATGTCCCGAGAAGGCAGAGATCGGGCCGCAGCAACGCGGCGTCACGTTGTGCCCTCGCCCCGACCGCCGCGCCGACCGCACGGTCGAGGGGTCCGCCGATCAGGATAAGGTCGAGCCCCGGCTTTTCCATCAAGGCGGAGGCGATCAGCGGCGTGTTGGTGACGATCGTCGCCGTGAGGTCCGGGGCGATCACCCGGGCGATCGCCAGATTGGTCGAGCCCGCATCGACAAACACGGTCATGCCGCGCTCTATGAAGCCGACCGATGCCCGCGCCAGCACCGCCTTGCGTTCCGAAGCGAGCGCCGCTCGCTCGCTTAACGAGCCTGCGTCCGGAGCGATCGGCAGGGCGCCGCCATAGACGCGCTCGCAAAGACCAGCCGCGGCCATTTCGCGCAAGTCGCGCCGAATCGTGTCGTCGGAAACGTTGAGTTCGCGCGCGAGATCCGCCGCCAGAACGCGGCCATTGGTTCTCAGGCGCTCCCGGATCAGGGATTTTCTTTCGCGGAGCAGCAGTTCGATCGCCATTTTCCTAATCGTGAAAAAACGTGCATGAATCGCTTTAAACGTGAGTACCAGTCTTGCCGTGCAGTTTCAACCTTGGATCATTGGGAACAGGCACGCCGCCTGAAGGTTCTAATGGGGTCCGTTCCGGCGGCGGACGGTTCGCCTGAGAAAATATTCTACCGAACCGGCTGGGGATTGGTCTTTTATGCGCTCTGGCGGCCTGGATTTTGTGCGAGTCTCGCCCGCAATCCGGATGACGGGCCGGAGAACAACAAAGATGGAAACAAGACAATGAAGCTCCTTCCGACACTTTTCGCTGCCGCCCTGCTGCAACTTGCCGCCTTTGCGCCGGCCGAGGCAGGGTCGAATCTCGACGACATCAAATCGGCCGGCGTGCTGAAGATCGGCACCGAGGGCACCTATGCCCCCTTCACCTATCATGATGCGAACGGCACGCTCGTTGGCTTTGACGTCGAGATCGGCCAGGCGGTCGCCGAGCGCCTCGGCGTCAAGGCCGAGTTCCTCGAAGGCAAGTGGGACGGCCTGATCGCCGGCCTCGACGCCAACCGCTACGACACCGTCATCAATCAGGTCGGCATTACCGAGGAACGCAAGAAGAAATACGACTTTTCCGAGCCCTATATCGCTTCCAAGGCGGTGCTGATCGTCAAGGCCGACAACGAGGAGATCAAGGACTTCCCCGACTTGAAGGGCAAGAAGTCGGCCCAATCGCTGACCAGCAACTTCGGCAAGCTTGCGCAAGCCTCGGGCGCCGAGCTCGTCGGCACCGACGGCTTCGACCAGTCGATCCAGCTCGTCTTGACCGGCCGCGCCGACGCGACCATCAACGACAGCCTGTCCTTCCTCGACTTCAAGAAGCAAAAGCCGGACGCCCCCGTGAAGGTCGCTGCCGAGCAGGCCGATGCCGACTATTCGGGCATCATCATCCGCAAGGGCGAACCGGAGCTGCTCGAAGCCATCAACAAGGCGCTCAACGAAATCAAGGCCGACGGCACCTACGAGAAAATCTCGCAGAAATATTTCGGCGCTAACGTGTCCAAGTAGCGCCGGCGAGCGGAAAGGCGCTTCCCACTTTTCCTGATCTCGCCCTATGAGTTACGATCCGTTCCGGCCCCGGAGCGGATCCGCGCGTCTTGAAAGGCTTCCCCTTGCCCAACTGGCTGAACCTCATGGCGGAATCGCTGCCGACCCTGCTTTGGGCCGGCTTGATCTTCACGGTGCCGCTGACCCTGCTCTCCTTCGTTCTCGGGCTGCTGCTGGGCCTCGTCACCGCCATCGTCAGGCTGTTCGCACCGGCGCCCCTCGTCGCCGTGGCGCGCTTCTATGTCTGGGTAATCCGCGGCACGCCGCTGCTCGTTCAGCTTTTCGTCATCTTCTACGGCCTGCCGAGCCTCGGCATATTGCTCGACGCCTTTCCGGCGGCGCTGATCGGCTTCACGCTGAACATCGGCGCCTACACGTCCGAGATCATTCGTGCGGTGATCTCCTCCGTGCCGCGCGGGCAATGGGAAGCCGCCTATTCGATCGGGATGAGCTGGAGCCAGGCGATGCGCCGGACAATCCTGCCGCAGGCGGGCCGCGTTGCCGTGCCGCCGCTGTCGAACACCTTCATATCGCTGGTCAAGGACACCTCGCTCGCCGCGGCGATCACCGTACCGGAGCTCTTCCAGACGGCGCAGCGCATCGTCGCCACGACCTATGAACCCCTGATCCTCTATATCGAGGCAGCGCTGATCTATCTTGTGATGAGTTCCGTGCTTTCCGCTCTCCAGGTGAGGCTGGAGAAACGCTTCGCCCGCTATGGCGGTTTCCTGGAGGCGCGCGCATGATCGAGCTCACGCACATCGTAAAGCGCTTCGGCACCAACGCGGTCCTGAACGACATCAGCGTCAGCCTGGCGGAAGGAACCGTCACAGCCTTGGTAGGCCCCTCCGGCGGCGGCAAGAGCACGCTTCTGCGCTGCGTCAACCTGTTGGAAATCCCGACCAGCGGCGCAATCCGCCTCGGCGACGAGCGGCTTGACTTCGCCCCCGGCCGCAAGGTCGGCTGGCAGGCGATCCAGCGGCTGCGCCGGCAGACCGGCATGGTGTTCCAGAACTTCCAGCTCTTCCCGCACCAGACCGCCCTCGGCAACGTCATGGAAGGCCTCGTCACCGTTCTCAAATGGCCGGCCGACCGGGCCCGCACCCGGGCGCTCGAACTCCTCGAAAAGGTCGGCATGGCCCACAAGGCCGATGCCTGGCCGGCGACGCTCTCCGGCGGCCAGCAGCAGCGCGTGGCAATCGCCCGGGCGCTCGCCCCCTCGCCGCGCGTTCTCCTCTGCGACGAGCCGACCTCTGCGCTCGACCCGGAATTGGCGGAAGAAGTGGTGGAGGTGCTCAGCCGCCTCGCGCGCGAAGGCACGACGATGATCATGGCCACCCACGACCTCCGCCTCGCCTCCCGCGTCGCCGATCACGTCGTCTTCCTCGACGCCGGCGTCGTCGTCGAAAGCGGCCCGCCGCGCAAGATTTTTTCGACGCCAGAGCGGGAGCGCACGAAAAGGTTCATCGCCTCGCTCAGTGCGCCGATGAGCTATGATATCTGAGAGAATGTTCGCCGTGACGACGGCTTTCCCATGGCACGGCTGCGCGCACGCTTAGCAGGGAGGGCATCTCCCCTCTCCATCGTCATCCTCGGGCTTGACCCGAGGATCCACACGCAAGCATCCGGTCCATCGCGTTCCGAACCCAGTCGCAAGGGTCCTGCGTGTGGACCGCTCCGTGAAGGTTGCAGCTCGTGCATGGATCCTCGGGTCAAGCCCGAGGATGACGACGGGGGAAGCTGGGCTCCGCTGCAGACCGTTGCCACCTTCGCCTTACAGCAAATACAAACGGCCGGATCACTCCGGCCGTTTGTATTGAAGGGTTGCCCCTATCAGCCAAACACCACCAGCAGATCCTTGGCATCGATCTGATCGCCGGCCCGGACCAGCACCTCGGCAACGACGCCATCCTTCTCGGCGTGCAGCGCCGTCTCCATCTTCATCGCCTCGATGGAGAGCAGCACGTCGCCGGCCTTGACCGGCTGGCCGGGGTGAACCGCGACGGTCGAGATGACGCCCGGCATCGGCGCGCCGAGATGGGCGGCGTTGCCGGCTTCGGCCTTGCGGCGGATGGCGGCGGAAGCGCCACGGTTGCGGTCCGGCACCTTGATCGAGCGCGGCTGGCCGTTCAGTTCGAAGAACATCTTTACCATGCCCTTCTCGTCAATCTCGCCCTGCGCCTGGTTGAGGATGACCAGCGTCTTGCCCTTCTCGATATCGGCGAAGAGCTCCTCGCCCGGCGCCATGCCGTAGAAATAGGCGGGCGTCGGCAGCACGCTGACCGGACCATAGGTCTCGCAGGCCTGCGTATAGTCGGTGAAGACCTTCGGATACATCAGGTAGGAAGCGAACTCGAAGTCATCGACGCTGCGGCCGAGCTTCTCCTCGATCGTCTTGCGTTCCGCGTCGAGATCGGCCGGCGGCAGCAGCGAACCCGGCACCGCCGTATAGGGCGCCTCGCCCTTCAGCGCCTTCTTCTGCAGCGCCTCCGGCCAGCCGCCCGGCGGCTGACCGAGGTCGCCCTTCAGCATCGACACGACCGAATCCGGGAAGGCGATGTCCTTCGCCGGGTTCTCGACGTCGGCAACCGTCAGGTCCTGGGAGACCATCATCAGCGCCATGTCACCGACCACCTTCGAGGACGGCGTCACCTTGACGATGTCGCCGAACATCTGGTTGGCGTCGGCATAGGCCTGCGCCACCTCGTGCCAGCGGGTCTCGAGGCCGAGCGAGCGGGCCTGTTCCTTCAAATTGGTGAACTGGCCGCCGGGCATTTCGTGCAGGTAGACTTCAGAGGCCGGCCCCTTGAGGTCGCTCTCGAAGGCCGCATATTGGTGGCGCACCGCTTCCCAGTAGAACGAGATGCGGCGGATCCACTCCGGGTTCAGCCCGGGGTCGCGCTCGGAGCCCGACAGCGCCTCGACGATCGAGCCGAGGCAGGGCTGCGAGGTGTTGCCGGAAAGCGCATCCATCGCCGCGTCGACGATATCGGCGCCGGACTCGACCGCCGCCAGCACCGTCGCGGCGGCGATGCCGGACGTGTCGTGCGTGTGGAAGTGGATCGGCAGGTCGGTCGCGTCCTTCAGTGCCTTGAACAGCACCCGGGCGGCGGCCGGCTTCAGGAGACCGGCCATGTCCTTGACGGCGATGATATGGGCGCCGGCCTTCTCCAGCTCCGCCGCGAGATCGGTATAGTATTTGAGGTCGTATTTTGGCCGGGCGGAATTCAAAATGTCGCCGGTGTAGCAGATCGCCGCCTCGCAGATCTTGTTCTCCTCGGCGACCGCATCCATCGAGACGCGCATGTTGTCGACCCAGTTCAGGCAGTCAAAGACGCGGAACACGTCGATGCCGCCCTTGGCCGCCTGGCGAACGAAGTATTTGACGACATTGTCCGGATAGTTCTTGTAGCCGACGCCGTTGGCGCCGCGCAGCAGCATCTGCAGGAGCAGGTTCGGCGCGCCCTCGCGCACCATCGCCAGCCGCTCCCACGGGTCCTCGGTCAGAAAGCGCATCGACACGTCGAAGGTGGCGCCGCCCCAGCATTCGAGCGAAAACAGGTTCGGCAGCGCCCTTGCATAAGTGCCGGCGATCCGGGCGATGTCATAGGTGCGCATGCGCGTCGCCAAGAGCGACTGATGGCCGTCGCGCATGGTCGTGTCCGTCAGCAGCACCTGCGGCTGCGCCTTCACCCATTCGGCGAATTTCTTCGGCCCGAGCGCGTCGAGCTTCTGCTTGGTGCCGGGCTTCGCCTCGCCATTGATGAACGGCACGACCGGGGCGGCGATATCGTCGTTCGGCTTCGGCCGGCCCTTCGCCTCCGGATGGCCGTTGACGGTGACGTCGGCGAGGTAGGTCAAGAGCTTGGTGGCGCGGTCCTGGCGCTTCACCTGCTGGAACAGCTCCGGCGTCGTGTCGATGAAGCGCGTCGTGTAGCTGTTGTCCTTGAACTTCGGGTGACCGATGATCGCCTCGAGGAAGGTGAGGTTGGTGGCGACGCCGCGGATGCGGAATTCGCGGAGCGCCCGGTTCATCCGCTGGATCGCCTCGTCCGGCTTCGGCGCCCAGGCGGTGACCTTTTCCAAAAGCGGATCGTAGTAGCGGGTGATCACCGCGCCGGAATAGGCGGTGCCGCCGTCAAGCCGGATGCCGAAGCCGGTGGCGCCGCGATAGGCGGTGATGCGGCCATAATCCGGGATGAAGTTCTGCTCCGGATCTTCCGTGGTGATGCGGCACTGCAGCGCATGGCCGTTGAGGCGGATGTCCTGCTGCTTCGGCACGCCCGATTCCGGCGTGCCGATGGCAAAGCCGTCGAGGATGTGGATCTGCGCCTTGACGATATCGATGCCGGTGACGACCTCGGTCACCGTGTGCTCGACCTGGATGCGCGGATTGACCTCGATGAAGTAGAATTTGCCGGTGTCGGCATCCATCAGATACTCGACCGTGCCGGCGCCGATATAGTTCGTCGCCTCGGCGATCTTCAGCGAGTAATCAGCGAGTTCCTGGCGCTGGGCCTCGCTCAAGTAGGGCGCCGGGGCGCGCTCGACGACCTTCTGGTTGCGCCGTTGGATCGAGCAGTCGCGCTCGAAGAGGTGCACGACATTGCCGTGCGTATCGCCGAGAATCTGGCTTTCGACGTGGCGAGCCCGCTCGACCAGCTTTTCCAGATAGACCTCGTCCTTGCCGAACGCGGCCTTGGCCTCGCGCTTGGCCTCGGTCACCTCGCGGATCAGGTCCTTGGGGTCGCGGATCGCCCGCATGCCGCGGCCGCCGCCGCCCCAGGAGGCCTTCAGCATCACCGGATAGCCGATCTCATCCGCAAGCCGCTTGATCTCGTCGGGATCGTCGGGCAACGGCTCGGTCGCCGGCACGACCGGCACGCCGATGGAGATCGCCAGGTTGCGGGCCGCCACCTTGTTGCCGAGCTGGCGCATCGTCTCCGGCTTCGGTCCGATGAAGGTGATGCCGTTTGCGGCACAGGCCTCGGCGAATTCCGGGCTTTCCGACAAGAGCCCGTAGCCCGGATGGATGGCGTCGGCGCCCGACAGCTTGGCGACGCGGATCACCTCGTCGATCGACAGATAACTCTCGATCGGCCCGAGGTCGCGGGCAAGATGCGGGCCGCGTCCGACCTGATAGCTCTCGTCCGCCTTGAAACGGTGCAGTGCCAGCTTGTCCTCCTCAGCCCATATCGCGACCGTTTTAAGCCCCAGCTCATTGGCCGCGCGGAAGACGCGGATGGCGATTTCGGAACGGTTGGCAACAAGGATCTTCGAAATGGACAAGTCGGACTCCTCATAGACTTGGAAACGCGGAATGCTGCACCCGCGAAAAGAACTATTAGCGAGTCAAGGAATGAAGTGCAATTTCAGATGCGACACGAAGCCTAACCCATTGGGTCATGGCGGAGCTTCGGATCGTACGGACAGTTCCAGAAGGAGTCTGGGGCGGCGATTTTTACTTGAGAAGCTAGGAGATCAGCCCCAGCCGGAAGGCGATGGCAACCGCGTGATGGCGGTTCTTCGCCTTCAGCTTTTCCTGGATGCCGTTCATGTACCAGTCGACCGTGTGGCTCGAAATGTCGAGCACCTTGCCGATGTCGTTGGAGGTCATGCCGTCGGCGAGATAGTTCAGCGCCTCCATTTCGCGCCGCGTCATCTGCACCTCGACGCGCGAGACGAGCTCCGCCATGATCTCCGGATCGGTCAGCTCGAGCAGTTTCCAGAACAGCCGCTTGGCGATCGCGTCGAAAAGGCTCAGTTCCACCGGGCTCAGATCAACCACCCGGCCGCCGACGGTCAGGTTGCCCATCAACCCGCGCCGGCCGTGCACGGGAAAGATGTAGCCGTCGAAAAGCCCGTGATTGCGGGCCTCGACCATCATGCTTTCCATGCGTTTGCGGTGCGGGTCGGAGCGGAAGGCGACGAGCGTGTCGCGCCAGCGGAAGCCGCGCTGGGCGTGGCCGAGATAGCGGATCGTCGGGTCGATGACGACATATTTCTTGCGGATGTAGATCTGCGGCCAACCCTCCGGCCATCGGCCGGCGAGCAGCAACCGCAGCGGGTTCTCGTGCGGCTTGGGCTGGCGCACGACGCCGTAAAAATCGAAGCCGCAGCGGTCGAGCAGCCGTTCGAACTCGGGCAGGATTTCCTCGCGCGTCTTCATCTCCTCCAGAAGCGCCAGAAACTGTACGAGCAACGTTATATTCATGGAACACCCTGTGGTCGGAACGGACAGCGAGCGCTTGCGAATTCTTCTATGAACACGCCGTTCAGAAGCCATTCATGTTGCAACCGCGATAATTCTTCTTATCACGCCCGGTCCTGTACGAAACCTGCAAAAAATCGGAGTCGTGGCAAGAGATTGCGAACGATGGATCGTCCACCAATTCCTCCCTTGGACCGGATGATCAAGCCGTCTGATTTGCCCGCTCCGCGTTTTCCGCAGGTTTTTCTCAAGGGCCGTCTCGCGCGGCTTTGTCGGTCTACCAGGGCAATCCTGCGCTGATCGGCAAGGGCGCAACGCAGTGCCGCAGGACTGTTGCGGCAGAAAATCCGATGCCCAGAAGGGGTGAGACAGTGTCTTTATTCCAGGTGTATGCAAGAGCGCTTCAGTATCTTGCTGTCCACAAATTTCGTGTCGGGGCGATCGTCATCGCCAATATCGTCCTGGCTGTCATCACGATCGCCGAACCCATCCTCTTCGGCCGTATCATCGACGCGATCTCCACGCAGAAAGACGTCGCGCCGATGCTGCTTATGTGGGCCGGCTTCGGCGTCTTCAACACGATCGCCTTCGTGCTCGTCTCCCGCGGAGCCGACCGCCTTGCGCATGGCCGCCGGGCGACGCTGCTGACGGAAGCCTTCGGCCGAATCGTCTCCATGCCGCTCTCCTGGCATAGCCAGCGCGGCACCTCCAATGCGCTGCACACGCTGCTGCGTGCCTGCGAGACCCTCTTCGGCCTGTGGCTCGAATTCATGCGCCAGCACCTTGCGACCGCGGTGGCGCTCGTACTGCTGGTGCCGACCGCCTTCGCCATGGACTTCCGCCTGTCGATGGTCCTCGTCGTGCTCGGCGCCGCCTATGTGCTGATCAGCAAGGCCGTGATGAAGCGCACGAAGGATGGCCAGGCTTCGGTCGAGAACCATTATCATACGGTCTTCTCTCACGTCTCCGACTCGATCAGCAACGTTTCCGTGGTTCACAGCTACAACCGTATCGAAGCGGAAACGCGGGAACTCAAGAAGTTCACCGAGCGGCTCCTCTCCGCGCAGTTCCCGGTGCTTGACTGGTGGGCACTGGCGAGCGCACTCCACCGCGTCGCCTCGACCATCTCGATGATGGCGATCCTCGTGATCGGCACCGTCCTGGTGCAGCGCGGCGAACTGGGCGTCGGCGAGGTCATCGCCTTCATCGGCTTCGCCAACCTGCTGATCGGCCGTCTCGACCAGATGAAGGCCTTCGTGACGCAGATCTTCGAGGCGCGCGCCAAGCTCGAGGACTTCTACAAGCTCGAAGATTCGGTCCGCGAACGCGATGAACCGGCCGGCGCCCAGGAACTCACCCGCGTCGTCGGCGAAGTCGAGTTCCGCGACATCTCCTTCGACTTCGCCAACTCCGCTCAGGGCGTGCGCAACGTCTCGTTCACGGCCAAGGCCGGCCAGACGGTCGCGATCGTCGGCCCGACCGGTGCTGGCAAGACAACGCTCGTCAACCTGCTGCAGCGGGTCCATGAGCCGAAGCACGGCCAGATCCTGATCGACGGCGTCGATATCTCGACGGTGACGCGCAAGTCGCTGCGCCGTTCGATCGCCACCGTCTTCCAGGACGCCGGCCTGATGAACCGCTCGATCGGCGACAACATCCGCCTCGGCCGCGAGGATGCTTCGCTGGAAGAAGTGATGGCCGCCGCCGAGGCTGCCGCCGCGAGCGACTTCATCGAAGGCCGCCTCAACGGCTACGACACGATGGTCGGCGAGCGCGGCAACCGGCTCTCCGGCGGCGAACGCCAGCGGATCGCCATTGCCCGCGCCATCCTCAAGAACGCGCCGATCCTGGTGCTCGACGAGGCGACCAGCGCGCTCGACGTGGAAACCGAGGCGCGCGTCAAGGAGGCGATCGATGCGCTGCGCAAGGACCGCACCACCTTCATCATCGCCCACCGCCTGTCGACGGTGCGCGAGGCCGACCTGGTAATCTTCATGGATCAAGGCCGGATCGTCGAAATGGGCGGCTTCAGCGAACTCAGCCAGAGCAACGGCCGCTTCGCGGCGCTGCTCAGGGCAAGCGGTATCCTGACGGACGAGGATGTCCGCAAGAGCCTCACGGCGGCGTGACGCCCATCTTGCCTGCGAACAAACGAATGCCCCGGACCCGTTTCGGGGCATTTCCTTTTGGGGCAATGCGATGGCCGCGGAAGGCGCATGTGCTTCTCGTCCGCGCGAGGTTAATAGACGCTCCTGTCTAGGCTTCTCGGGTCGTCCACCATCTTTTCCCGGTAAATGTCTCCCTGCCTTGCCTTGGCATGCCAGGGGCGCGCTCTTTGAAGCGCGATTTCATAAGCTGGATCTGCCCGATCGAGCATTGCTACCGCGAGGCTCGGCTCAAGTGCGTCCGAGCCTCGACTGATCCACCTCCCATCGGTGCCGATCATCCCACCGGCCCCCTCATGGGCAGCCTGTGCTGGCGTCACGGCCGCTATCCAGACGCAGTTCAGCCCCGCATACGCCTGCAGCGCGATTTGGAAATGTGGGGAACTGCCATAGGAGGAAAATAGAACCGCATCGACACCAAGACGCTCGTACTCGGCGAATATCTCCGGAAATTGCGACTCGATGCACACCGCGCAGCCGAACGATAACCATCGACCTCGAACGTGACCGGCTGCAGTCCTAGCGTATACCAGCCGTCAAGCTCGCAGAGATCTCTTATCGTATCTCGTCAGCAGCTTCCCATCGTCCGCGAACACGTAGAGGCCGTTGTGCGGCGGGTAGGTTCCGCAGAGCCGATGCGCAGCACCGACGACAGCAAAGATGCGGAATTGCCTGCAGACTTCGGCCATACCCCGAAGCGCGGTTTCCTGTCGATCCCAATCGAAGTCCCGCCAATGATCAGGACTTCCTATTTGCGCCTTCCCGTAGCCCGACAGCGCGCCTTCGCAGAAGCTGATCAGCCGCGCGCCTTGAAGCGCCGCGCTCCTGATCATCTCGCCTATTGCAGTTGCGTTTTGCGAAATCGCCGCCGATGCCGGGGTCTATGCTGTGGGCACTTTCAAGGAATGAGCCCTCCACATCCGCTAATCGATGAGGCCTCGGACGCATCTTACGCCACATCGAATTCATGCAAATCGACCCAATCCGTGCGCTCTTATGCCACCCTCAGCGGCTTCGTACTCCCTACCTCCTTCAGCCAGTCGAGGTAATAGGCATAGACGAAGTGCAGGCCGATACCGGCGACGACGAAGAGGGAGCCGATGATCGGGTTCTTGCCGGTGACGAAGAGCAGCACCTGCCCCGCCATGGCGAGGATCGTTCCGAAGATGAAAACCGCCAGGGAATTGCGCCCGATCATTACCAGCGGATGATTGGTGTCGAGCCGCGTCAGGCGGCTGACGAGTGGAGTGATCGCCAAAAGGTAGGAAAGCGCCAGCACGTGCAGCAGCCGCGTCAGCGACAGGAAGGTCTTGTCGAAGCCGGTGAGCACTGCCGGCAGGCCGAAGGAAAGGTCGATGTTCCACCAGGAAAACAGCACCCAGGCGGCCGATATCATCAGATAGGCTGCGGAAGGCGCGATCAGCCACCAGCTGCGCGGCAGGCTGCCGCCGCGGCGCACATGGGTCATCGCGATGATCCCGATCACGAACAGGAACTGCCAGGACCACGGATTGAGGAACCAATAGCCCTCGTCGAGGAAATTGTACGGCACCAGCTTGAAGCAGCCGGCGGCCAGCCAAAGCGTTGCCGAGAATCCGAACAGCAATCGCGGGCTGACGGCATTCAGCCACAGCATGCCGGGCAGCATCAGGAACAGCACCGCATACATCGACAGGATGTTGTTGTAGCCGAGCTGGTGGCCGAGCAGCACCATGGCGACGATGCCCTGCTCGGCCTGATCGACGATCGGGCGGATGTTGATCTCGCCGATCAGATCCTGGCGGCCGAAATAGAGGGCGCCGCCGGCGAAGATTGCCAGCGTCACCACGCTCGTCATGATATGCGCGACATAGAGCGTCAGCGCCCGCCGCCACACCTTCAGGGTCAGCGCCAACCGCGCGCCCGCCACGAACCGGCCGCAATAGGCGACGCCGACCGAAAGGCCGGAAATCAGCACGAAGGCCTCTGCCGAGTCGGAAAAGCCGATGTTCTTGTGGGTGAGGTATTCGAGATACTGGCCCGGAACGTGGTTGATGAAGATCGTCAACAGGCAGAGCGCTCTAAACACGTCGAGGCGTGTGTCGCGCCCTGTCGTGACCGGGGCGGTTCCGATCCGGTCTATGCCGCCCCAAGAAGTCTTTTGCAGCATGCGGTCCTTATCCGGGATTTGGCGCCCCGCCCCACCCCTTGTTGAAAACCGGACGCCGCCGCCCTCAAAGGGCGCTTGGCAGCGTCGATGAAATCGCGGCCCGAAAGTCAGGGCGCGCTCCAAAATTGGCGCAAAGAGAAACCGGCCTCGCACGTTCGGTACAAAGCCGGTTCCTCTCCGATTCAATTCCGGCGCTTACAGCAAAATGCCTTCATGCGCGTTTTTTGTGACACTATTATTGACGCTGACGATCACCCCACCGGTTTTTTTGTCGCGGCTGACGGAAATCCGGTGCGTGGCGCCGTTCAGCCGGACGTCGGCGGAATAGCCGTCCCACTGTTCGGGCAGGACCGGCTGGATCGCCAGCCTGTCGCCTCGCTGGCGAATGCCGAGGATGCCCTCGAGGCCGGCGCGGTAGAGCCAGCCCGCCGAACCCGTATACCAGGTCCAGCCGCCGCGGCCGGCAATCGGGCCCTCGCCATAGATATCGGCGGCGACCACATAGGGTTCGACGCGGTAATGCTCGGCGTCTTCGCGACTGCGCGCATGCGATATCGGGTTCAGCATCTGGAAGGCCCGCCAGGCTTCCTCCGGCCGCCCCTGGGTGGCGAAGGCCAGCACGACCCAGGTGGCCGCATGGGTATACTGGCCGCCATTCTCGCGCACGCCCGGCGGATAGGATTTGATGTAGCCCGGATCCTGCTTGGTCTTTTCGAGCGGCGGCGTGAACAGCCGGACGATGCGCTTTTCCGGATCGACGAGTTCCGCCAACACAGCGTCCATGGCGCGCCTGGAACGCTCCGCGTCACCCTCGCCCGAGAGCGTGCTCCACGATTGCGCGATCGAATCGATCCTGCATTCGTTGTTTTCCGCCGAGCCAAGCGGCGTGCCGTCGTCATAATAGCCGCGGCGATAGTAGTCGCCGTCCCAGCCGGCCTCGTCGAGCGCCCGCTTGACGATATCGAGATGCGTCTCCCAGCGCGCGATGCGGGCTTCGTCCTTGCGTTCGCGCGCATGAGGCAGGAAGGCCCGCAAGGCGCCCGCCAGGAACCAGCCGAGCCAGACGCTCGTGCCCTCGCCGGCCTCGCCGACGCGGTTCATGCCGTCGTTCCAGTCGCCGCCGAGGATCAGCGGCAGGCCGTTGGCCCCGGTCCGCTTGATGGCGAGATCGAGAGCGCGGGCGCAATGCTCGTAAATGTCGGCGACCTCATCGGCGATTTCCGGCGTGTAGAAGCTGTCGTGCTGTCCCTCCTCGAGCGCCGGCCCGACAATGAAGGGCAGCTTCTCGTCGAGAATGTCCTTCGTGCCGGTGACCGTGCAATAGTGCGCCACCGCATAGGCGAGCCAGACGACGTCGTCGGAAATCATCGTGCGGACGCCGGCGCCGGAGCCCGGCAGCCACCAATGCTGCACGTCGCCTTCGACAAACTGCCGGGAAGCGGCGTTCAGCACTTGCGCCCGTGCCAGTTCGGGCCGGTGCGTGAGGAAGGCGAGCGTATCCTGCAATTGATCGCGGAAGCCGAAGGCGCCGCTCGCCTGGTAAAAGGCCGAGCGTGCCATGATCCGGCAGCCGAGGCTCTGGTAGGGGAGCCAATGATTGACCATGTGGTTGAAGGCCCGGTCGGGTGTCTTCACCTTCACGACGCCGGTGAACTCGCTCCAGAAGGCCTTCGACGCCTCCAGCGTTCCGTCGAAGGAACCGACACGCAATTCTTGGAGAATTCCGTCCACCTGGTCTTTGCTGTCGGCGTCGCCGAGGAAGAAGGTGATCTGCCGCTCGGCGCCCGGCTCGATGGTGAGATCCGTCGCAAGCGCGGCGCAGGGATCGCCGTCCACTTCCATCGCCCCGGAAAGCTCGGCCCCCGACAGCACGGCCTGCGCGGCAAGGATTGCGCCGCTCCGGCCGAGGAACTCGCGGCGGCTCGCCGTGTAGCTCGCCGGCGCGCCGTCGATGGCGAAGAAGGCCGTCCGTCCGGCATAATCGATGCTATAGGGATTGGTCGCGAGAAGCGCCTTCGAAGCAGCCTGCCATTCACTGAGCACGAAAGGCGCGGTGCGGCTGCGATTGTTGCCGAGCACCCACTCGGCATAGCCGTAGATGCGCAGCTTGCGGGTCACCGAACCGCGGTTCACGATCGACAGCCGAACCAGCTTGGCCGGCAGCGACCGGTGCACGGTATGGGCCGCTTCGATCTCGAGCTCGTCCTGCTTGCTCCTGAAGAGCGAATAGCCAAGGCCATGGCGCGCCTCGAAGATCGCCGACTTGCGCCGCGAGAGCGAAGCATAGGGCGTCAGCACCGAACCGCTGGACATATCGCGGATGAAGATCGCCTCGCCCGGACGGTTGACGACGGCGTCGTTGGTCCAGGGGGTCAGCTGGTAGTCGCGCGAGTTGCGGCTCCAGGAGAAGCTTGCCCCCTCGGCCGAGACGTGGAAGCCGAAGCCCTCGTTGGACATGACGTTGATCCACGGGTGAGGCGTCGCTTCGCCGCCGCGCAGCCGCACGACATATTCGCGGCCGTCGTCGGCAAAGCCGCCGAAGCCGTTCCAGAACTCGAGATCCTCGCCGGAGACGGTCGCCTCCCGTCCGCCGGCTCCATCCTGGTTCACCGGCAGCAGCATCTGCGGCCGCTCCTTCGCCTCTTCCGCAGGCTTTGCGTAGAGGGCGGCGGCCCGGGCGATCTGGTCGGTGATCGTGCCGTTTCGGGCGTGGAAGACGGCACGCGAAGCCGAGATCAGCGTCGACCAGGTCTCCGGCTCCATCAGGTCGCGGCGCACCGCGAAGATGTGCTGGCGCGGGCCGTCCGACAGGCCGCGCAGCCTCAGGTTCTCGCACATCGAATCGAGCGTGTGCTGCAGGTCCTGCGCATAGGACGAGGCGCGCTCGTTGATCACCACCAGATCGGCGGTAATGCCGCGGGCCCGCAAATATTCCTGCGCGCGGAGCGCCTCGCGGGCGATGTTGAGATCGCCGTCGTCGTTGATCCTCAGGCAGAAGATCGGGAAGTCGCCGGAGATCGCCAGCGGCCATAGCGCCGCCTGGGAGGCGAGGCCGCTCTTGACGCTCGCCGAGTCGGCGCGAAGATGCATGTCCGGATAGACGAGATAGCGGCCGAGCATCTGGAAGCTCGCCGCCTCCTTCGAGCTGATCCCGACATGGCGCATCTGCACCTGGCTGCGGGTCCAGGCATGGATGAGTTCGTGATTGAAGGTTTCCGGGTGGCGATAGCGGTCTATCGCCCGGTCGACCGCCTCGCGGTCCGGGGCGGCGATCGTCCAGAAGATGACGCTGACCTTCTTGCCGGCCGGAACCCTGACGACGCGCCGGAGCGCCATGATCGGATCGAGCGTATAGCCGTCCGTGCCCGACAGGCTCACGCCCGGGTCGAAGGCAGCGGCCTCCGACAAAGTGCGGCCCTGGCCGAGGAAGCGGCGACGGTCGGTTTCCGCCTGGGTGTGGCGCTCGCTGCCGGCATTGTCGGTGATGAGATGCGCGACCTCGATATCGGGATCGCCGGGGCCGCGCTTGTTGCGCGACACCCGGATGACGTCGCCCTGCCGGCTGATCTCGGTGCGGATGAACATTTTCGAGAAGGCCGGATGCGCGCTGTCGGCGTCTTCATAGGCAAGCACCGGCTCGGCATAGGAGGTGACCTCGATGAAGCGGTCTTCCGTGCCCGTATTGAGCAGAATCACCCGGCGGCCTTCGGCATCGTGTTCGGTGGCGACGATGCATTCGACTTCGCTCGTCAGATCGCCGACTGTCTTTACGAATTCGGCCTTGTCGTCGCCGAAGCGGGTCAGCGTCTTCTCGCCCTCGATGCGGCGCGGCTCGGCGGTCGCCGACCACCACTCGCTGGACACGGTGTCCCGCAGGAAGATGAACGTTCCCGTCCTGTCTTCTACCGGATCCGGTTTCCAGCGGGTGACCGCCTGGCCGTTCCAGCGCGCATAGCCGGCGCCATTCGCCGTCAGCATGATCGAATAGTGGCCGTTCGACAGGAAAACCGTCTCCCGATCCTGCGACAGCGGGTCTTCGATGACCCGGACCTCCGGGCGAAGCAGGTCGGCTTGGCCCTTGCCGAGCGATTCGGGCTCGCGCTTGGCCGCCATCACCGGAATGTCGCGCGGCGCCTTCTCCTGCAGCAGCAGTTCCGCCGCCTCGATGACCGGGTCGGCGTGGAACCATTCGCGCAACTGTCCATTGAAGACGACGTTCGCGACCGCGGCGATCGACATGCCATGGTGGTGGGCATAATAGTTGCGCACGACGGCGCATTTCTGCCCTTCGGGCACCCGCGTTGGCGTGAAATCCACCGCATCATGGTAGCCATAGGCACCCAGCGCCCCGACCTCGCGCAGGCGCGCGAGATTGGCGAGCGCCGACTTCGGATCGTACATGCAGGCGAGAATCGACGCATAGGGCGCGATCACCGCGTTCTGGCCGAGACCGCGCTTGAGGCCAAGCGTCGGCACGCCGAAATTGGTGTACTGGTAGGTCAGTTCGTGGTCGCGCGCGTTGAACGCAGCCTCGGAGATTCCCCACGGGGTGCCGAGACGCCGGCCATGGTTGATCTGCTCCTGCACCACCAGATTGTTCGTCTGGTTCAGGATGCCGCCCTGGCGCTCCTGCATGACGAGCGGCGGCATCAGATATTCGAACATCGAGCCGGACCAGGAGACGAGCGCGCCGCGCGCACCGATCGGCACGATCGGCCGTCCGAGCTTGTACCAATGCTCGGTCGGCAGATCCCCCTTGGCGATCGCAAACAGGCTGGTCAGCCGCGCTTCCGAAGCCAGGAGGTCGTAGCAGGCCTCGTCGAGCTCGTTGGCGTTCACCCGGTAGCCGATCGACAGCAGCCGCCGCTCCGGCCGGAACAGGAAGCTGAAATCCATCGAGAAGGCGATGTCGCGGGCCCGGTCCTTCAGCACCAGCAGGCGCTGGCGCAGCGAATCGATCGCACCCAGATCGAAGACGCCGTCGGCGATGTGCGCCTCGCAGGTCGCCACCAGCGAGCCCGCCCACTTCGCCACTTCGCCGCTCTGGGCGCTGCGGACCTCGTGGTCGAGATTGAGGGTCAGCTTGTGCATGTCGCGGGCAAGCACCGCCAGGTTGATGACCCGGATCGACGCGAATTCGTGCTCCCGCTTGACCGCGGCAAGCGCGTTCTGAAAGCCGGCGATACGCTCTTCGATCAGCTTCCTGAGGGGCCGGACAGTCTTGCGGTCGTCCGGCAATTCGGCCAGAACCTCGGCAAGGATCGCCGCTACGTCGCCGATGCCGTCGAGATTGCCCTGGACATGGGCGGAGGGCGCCTCGGCCCATTCCCGGCACATGGACGAGACCGAGATCAGGTGACCGGCGAGATTGCCGCTGTCGACCGACGAGATATAGCGCGGCTCCATCGTTTCGAGGCCCCGCGTGCGGTACCAGTTGAACAGATGGCCGCGGTATTTGGGCATGCGATCGATCGTCGCAATGGTCTGCTCGAGCCGGGTGATCGTCTCCTCGAAGCCGATCCAGCCGAAGGAGCGCGCCGACATTACCGAGAGAAGATAGACGCCGATATTCGTGGGCGAGGTGCGTTCCGCCAGCACCGGTTGCGGCGTTTCCTGGAAATTGTCCGGCGGCAGGAAGTTCTGCTCGGCGGTGACGAAGGTCTCGAAATAGCGCCAGGTGCGCCTGGCGATCTTGCGCATCTCGTCGATCGCCTCGTCGGAGACGACGAGCTGGTCTTCGGTTTCCGCCGACTGGCTGACGAACCATGCGACCGCCGGCGACGCCGCCCAGACGAGGGCAAAGGGAATGCCGATGAAGGGCAGCCCGGTGTCGGAGATGGCGGCGAGCGCTAGCGAGACGAGGGAGAGAGCCGGCGCCGTCCACATGGCGCGGAAATAGTCGCCGATCGAGCCATGGCCGGCGCTCTGGACCTGCGCGGCCGTGCGCCACTCGAGCATCAGCTTGCGGCTGACGAAGGTGCGGTAGAGCGAGCGGACGATCGCGTCCGCCATCATCGCCGCATTGTGGGCGATGAAGACGATGCGCAGGGCGACCTGGGCATTGGCGGCACGGATGTCGGAAAGCACCGTGTGGATATGCGCGCGGGCGACGATATCGTTGCGGCGCGGCATGATGCCGTTGATGAGCGACAACGTCGGGGCGACGAACAGGCTGAAGATCAGCACGATCTGCCAGATCAGCGCATCCGCCGGCTCCATGTAGTACCAACCCATGACGGAGGCCGCGAGCCAGGCGACGGGGATCAGCGAACGGCGCAGGTTGTCGTACATCTTCCAGCGGCCGAGCATGGAGAGGCCGTTCGCCACGCTGAAGATGTAAGGCAGGAGCTGCCAGTCGCCGCGCGCCCAGCGGTGCTGGCGCGACATTTCCACCTCGTAGCGGGTCGGAAAGTCCTCCACGAGCTCGATGTCGGTGACCAGCGCGCAGCGCGCATAGGAGCCCTCGAGCAGGTCGTGGCTGAGCACCGCATTTTCTTCGATGCGCCCCTTGAGCGCAGCTTCGAAGGCATCAACGTGGTAGAGGCCCTTGCCGGTGAAGCTGCCTTCATCGGTGATGTCCTGGTAGACGTCGGAGACGGTGAAGATATAGGGATCGATGCCGCGGTTGATCGAGTAGATGCGCTGGAAGGCCGAGGCCTCGCTGCCCGTCGTCAGCGACGGCGTCACGCGCGGCTGCAGCAGGCTGTAGCCGGCGACGACCTTCTGGCCATGGGGATCCACGACCGGCCGGTTGATCGGGTGGTAAAGCTTGCCGACCAGCTTCGTCACCGCGTCGCGCATCAGGCGCGTGTCGGAATCAAGCGTCATGACATATTGCACGCCCTCCGGCACGGTGTTGGCGCCCTGGAGGAACGAGGTGTCGCGATCGCCGCGCAGCAGCAGGTTGAGCTCGTGCAGCTTGCCGCGCTTGCGCTCCCAGCCCATCCAGGCGCCTTCGGCCTCGTTGTAGAGCCGGCGGCGGTGCAGCAGGAAGAAGCGGGTCCTGCCGTCATAGGCGTAGCGGGCCGAGAGCGCCGCCACCTCGCGCTTCGCATATTCGAGCACATCCGAATCGGCGGGCGTCTCCTCGAATTTGCTGTCTGCCCAGTCGCTCAAGAGCGCGAAATAGATCTCGCCGCGCGGGTTGGCGAGATAGTGGACCTCGAGATTGCGCACCAGTTCGTCGACGTGGTCGCGCTTGGCGATCAGGCACGGCACCACGACCAGCGTGCGGGCATCCTCGGGTATGCCGTCGAGAAATTCGTAGCCGACGAGCCGCGACGGCCTGACAAAGAGCGTGACGAGCGTGTTGAACAGGCCCATCGCGCCCTCGGAGGCCGGGAGCGCGAAAAGCAGCAGCATGATCAGCTTGGCGCCGCTCGGAATGTCCATCGGGCTGACGAAGGCATAGACGGCGATCATCGCCAGGATGGTCAGGAGGATGTTCGGCCCGGCGATCGCAAACCAGTCCAGCTTGCGCACCAGGCGGATCATCCGCTGCAGCACCGACGGCGAATAGCCGATCCGCCTCTCCAGATCCTTGCGGCGTTTGCCGACTAGGAAAGCGCCGACATTCGGCTCATGCAGCGGAGCCTCGACGGCGGCGGCGGCCTTCGCCTCCTCGACCATCTCGATCGCGGTTTCGGTGACCTCGTGCTCGCTGTAGCCGGACCGGCGGGCGAGCTTTTCGATCGTGTCGCGATACTTGTTGCGCGAGCCGAAATCGAGCGCCGAATAGTCGGAGCCTTCGCGCAGCGTCGCGTCGATCTTGCTGACGCTCTCGAACCAGACGGCCCAGTCGGTGTCGTCGATTTCGCGCAGGCCGCGAATGATGTTGCTCATCGTCGCATTGCCGGACGACAGGCGGTTCTGCTCGGCAACCAGCGCCTCCTCGACGTCGGTGCCGCGGCGCTCCAGCCGCTCCTCGATCCAGGCGATGACCGCGCCGGAGGTCTGCGACCCGTCGCGCATGCGGTAGAGAAGCTGGGCGATGAAGGTATTGTCGGCGGCGAGCGCTTCCGAGTCCGCCAGCAGCGCCCGGCATCGATCCGGATCGCCGAGGCGGATGATCTGGTCGGCCACCTCGTTCGCCTTCCGCCGCATGCCGCGTGAGCGTTCGACGCGGATCGCGATGCGTCTGAGGTTTTCGATGAGCACGAAGCGAAGGATCGACGGCAGTGCCCACAACTCGCCGATCTTTAAGGTCTCATGCTCCTGGAAGCCTTCCACCATCGCGGTGACGGTCTCCCGCGAAACTGTGCTGTGCGTGTGGGCCACAAAGAGCCAGGCAAGAGCCATGGTGCGCGGTATGGTCGTTCCGGAGACCGACAGCGTCGGCAATTGGCGGTAGAATTTTCGCGGAAAGTCGCGCCGGACCTCCTGGATCGCTTCCTCGACGACGTGGTGGTTGTCGAGCAGCCACTCGGCCGCCGGAGTGATCGAGGCCCCGGCTTCGACATCGGCCGCCGTCGCCCGGTAGACGCGGAAGATTTCCTTTTCGTTCTCCCGATGCCTGGTGCGGAACTCGAAGGGAAAGAACCCCGGCAGGGAGGAAACGCCGTTCAACGCAAGCTCGGCCCCGCATGCCCTGAGGTCGTCGATCGAGAAATAGGTCGAACGGATCGAATCGTTGTAATCGATTTGCTTCGCTTCCGGTTCGCGCGGTGTGTTGGACGACGTCGTTTGTTGCAGCATGGGTATGGATTCTTGTTCCAACCGGGGTTGATGGGCCCGGTTCTCGTTGATCTGCCGAAGTGGCTGCGGCCCGGAAGATCCAGGCGGCGCCGGCGCGTTTCTAGACACGGTCATGTGTCCCCCATCCGCCCTCATCATCCCGGGGCCGGGTACCCGCGGAAGCAGGCGCCGGCCGGGACCTGGGGCTTAGATATCGCAAAGCCGACGGCGCGCTGGATGTCACGGCCGCGTGATGCATGAAAGTGGCATTTTTTAGCCGCAGTGCCTTCGGCTTGCAAGGATTGCGAGCACCGTCTTGGACGATTTGCGCGGGACGGCCGCGGCAACGATGCGGCGCGGCGGCGCGCTCCCGCTGGCTCGATGAATGCTTCCCTCAAGTCCGGCCCCTTCCTGGTATATGGCAGCGTCGCAATCCCAAGGGGGACCCACGGAAAGGCTGCTTTCCACCCTCCCCGGCTGCGTCAGCCGACCTGCTCGCTGATCCATTCCCGGAAGGCGCGGCTGATCGGGTTTTCCAGTTTGCCTTCCGGCACGACGAGATAATAGCTGTTTTCCGTCTGCATCGGTCGATCGAGTACAATCCGCAGCGTGCCTGCGGCGAGTTCCTGCTCGATCAGATAACGGGGCAAAAGGGCAAAACCGAGACCTGCGGTAGCCGCTTCGATGACCATCGCGAATTGGTCGAAGCGGTTGCCCCGATAGGCACCGTGACTGTCGATGCCGTTCGCATCGAACCATTGCGCCCAGAGCTTCGGCCGTGTCGCGAGATGAAGCAGCGGGCCGCCGCCGATGTCTTCCAGCGCCTCGACCGAATTCGCGGCGAGAAGCGTCGGACTTGCCACCGGCACGATGACCTCGCTGCAGAGATAGCTGCAGGTGGCTCGCGCCCAGACCGGCTGGCCGTAGTGAATCGCCAGATCGAAATTCTGCTCGTCGAAATCGAACGGTGCGGAGCGCGAGGCGATGTTCAACACCGTACCGGGATAGCGCCTCAGGAAATCGGGCAGGCGCGGCACCAGCCAGCGGCTGCCGAAGGTCGGCAACGAGGCGACCGAAAGGCTCGAATCGGCCCGTGCCGAGGCCATGGCGCGCACCATCAACTCCTCGGTCTGGTGTAACAGGCGGCGAACTTCCGGCAGGAATTTCTGGCCCGCATCCGAGAGGATGACCCGCTGGCGGACCCGCTCGAAGAGCAGCACGCCCAGCTGCGTTTCAAGATCCTTGATCTGCCGGCTGACGGCGCTTTGGGTGAGATTGAGCTCGGCCGCGGCCTGGGTGAAGCTGCCGTGGCGCGCTGCGCATTCGAAGGCCTGCAGCGTCGTCACGTCGGGAACCAGTCGTCGGCTTAACTTCATTCCAGCCTCGCATCAACATAGTCGGAAGCAACGCGATCAAAGCCCGTCACCTTCCGATATGATCAGAATTAAGAATGATCTTGTCGTCACCCTTAGCGCGAGGCGAGCCCCAGTGAAAGAAAATAGTTTCGTGTCCGCCGACGATATCCGCTCGGCCTTTTCCGCCGCGATGTCGGCGATGTATCGCAACGAGGTTCCCGCCTACGGGACGCTGATGGAACTGGTGGCGAAGGTCAATGCCGACACGCTTTCGGCGGATGCGGCGCTCAAGGAGCGTCTCGAGGCGACCGATACGCTCGACCGTATCTCCGAGGAGCGGCACGGGGCGATCCGCCTCGGCACACCGGCGGAGCTCTCGATGATGCGCCGGGTCTTCGCCGTGATGGGCATGTATCCGGTCGGTTACTACGACCTTTCCACCGCCGGCGTTCCGGTGCACTCCACCGCCTTCCGCCCGGTCGGCGAGGCGTCGCTGAAGCGCAATCCGTTCCGCGTCTTCACCTCGCTGCTGCGGCTGGATCTGATCGCCGACGAGACGCTGCGCTCCGAGGCCGACGCGATCCTCAAGGAGCGCCGGATCTTCACGCCTGCCGCGGTCGAACTCACCGAAAAGGCCGACCGCGACGGCGGGCTCGACAAGAAGGATGCCGAGCGCTTCGTCGCCGAGGTACTGGAGACCTTCCGCTGGCACGACAAGGCCAATGTCAGCGCCGACATGTACAAGCGCCTGCATGACGCCCACCGACTGATCGCCGACGTCGTCTCGTTCAAGGGGCCGCATATCAACCACCTGACGCCGCGCACCCTCGACATCGACCGTGTGCAGGCGCTGATGCCGGAATACGGGATCGCGCCGAAGGCCGTCGTCGAAGGGCCGCCGACCCGCCATTGCCCCATCCTGCTCCGCCAGACGTCCTTCAAGGCGCTCGAGGAAGCCGTTTCCTTCCTCGACGCCGGTGGCGGCTGGAAGGCTGGTTCCCACACGGCCCGCTTCGGCGAGATCGAACAGCGCGGCATAGCGCTGACCCCCAAGGGCCGCGGCCTCTACGACCGGCTGCTCGATGAATCGCGCCGCATCGTGCGCCCCGCCGCCGATGGCTCCAATGCCCGGGATTATGAAGCGGCGCTCGCCGACGCATTCAGGGGCTTTCCGGACAGCTGGGCGGAAATCCGTGAAGCGGGTCTCGGCTATTTCAGCTATTCTCTGACCGAAAAAGGCCGGCAGACGAAGCTTCCCGGCCGCCGCGATCTCGACAGGCTGATCGCCGAAGGCCTCGTTCAGTTCGATCCGATCGTCTACGAGGACTTCCTTCCGGTCAGCGCCGCCGGTATCTTCCAGTCGAACCTCGGCGACGGCGCGCAGCAGGAATTCGTCGCAAGCCCCAACCAGAAGCGCTTCGAGACGGATCTCGGCGCCGCCGTTCTCGATGAGTTCGCCCACTATGCCGGCATTGAAAAGGCATCGATCGAGGCCTGCCTTAAGGCCTTGACCGCCGCCGTGGCCGCCGAATGACGACAGGTCAAGGATGATTGAACAGGACCATATGGACGCGCTCGTGCAGCTCCTTGGCGACAAGGGCGTCGTTGAGCGCCAGCAGGATATGGAAGCTTATGAGGTAGGCGCGCGCTACGACCGCGGTCGCGCCGCCGCCGTCTTGCGTCCAGCGACGACGGCCGAAGCTTCCGCCGCGGTTTCCTATTGCGTGCGCAACGGCATCGCGCTCATCCCCCAAGCCGGCAATACCGGCCTCGTCTCCGGCTCGACGCCCGATGGTTCCGGCACTGAAATGGTGCTCAGCCTCGATCGGCTCACCCGCCGTTTCGAGCTCGACCTCGACAATCGCTCGGTTCGCGTCGATGCCGGCTTCCGTCTTTCCGATCTCAACAGGAAGCTCGAGGAGCACGACCTGTTCTTCCCGATCGACCTCGGCGCCGATCCGCGTCTCGGCGGCATGATTGGCACCAACACCGGCGGCTCGCGTTTCCTGAAATATGGCGACGTCCGCCGCAACACGCTGGGCCTGAAGGTGGTTCTTGCCGACGAGGCAGGCACGGTGCTCGACCTCGACTCGGAGCTGCGCAAGAACAATACCGGCGTCGACTGGAAGCAGCTCTTCATCGGCACCTCCGGCGCCTTCGGCATTGTCACTGAGTGCGTGCTCAACCTCGAGCGACTTCCGAAGCAGGTGGCGACCGCCTTCCTCGTGCCGGCAAGCGGGGCGCAAGTGCTGCCGCTCTTGAAGGCCGTGGAAGAGCGCCTCGGCGCCTATCTTTCCGCCTTCGAGGGCATGTCGAAAAACGCCATCGCCGCCGCTTTCGCCCATGTGCCGTCGCTCAGGAATCCGTTCCAGGGCGGCAATATTCCCGACTACGTCATCCTCGCCGAAATCTTCCGAACATGGGCGCCGCGCGAGGGCGAGCAACCGCTCGATGCGGTTCTCGAATCTGCGCTGGCGGAAATCTGGGAGCTGGAGGAAGCGCCGCTCGCCGACGCCTTCATCGGGCGGCCGCACGAGACCTGGGCACTGCGCCATGCGCTTTCTGAGGGCGTAAAGCACCTCGGCAAGCTGATCGCCTTCGATCTGTCGTTCCGCCGGGGTGACATCATGGCCTTCTGCGACCATATGAAGGCGGAAATGCCGGAGAAATTTCCCGGCGTGACGGTTTGCGATTTCGGCCATATCGGCGACGGCGGCGTTCACTTCAATCTGGTCGCTGCGAAAGATAGCCCGCTATTGACCGATGCGACCTTCGAACAGCGCCTGCGCGAATGGGTCTTCACGGTCGCGGTCGAGCAATATCGAGGCAGCTTTAGCGCAGAGCATGCAATCGGTCGCCGCAACCAGGCAGTTTACGATCTCTACACGCCGGAAAAACTGAAAGAGATGGCCGCCGGCCTGAAGACGATCACCTCGCCGGGCAAGCTCGGCAGCGTGCGCTTCGGTTAGGTCGCCGCGCAGCCCGCGCCAACAAGGAAAACACGGGAGTTAGACAGATGAACATTGCAGCGAAGAAGATCGATGTCGCAAAGGAGGCAGCCGCCCTCGTCGACAAGATGGGTGTCGCCAAGGAGCTCTATACGGGCGGTGACATGCCCTCCTACAGCCCCGTCACCGGCGAGCAGATCGCCAGCCTCAGGACCGTTTCGGCCGCCGAAGCCGCCAGGAAGATCGAGAAAGCCGATGAGGCCTTCCGCGCCTGGCGGCTGGTGCCGGCGCCGAAGCGCGGCGAGCTCGTCCGTCTGCTCGGCGAGGAGTTGCGCACCTTCAAGGCCGACCTCGGCCGCCTCGTCTCGCTCGAAGCCGGCAAGATCCCGTCGGAAGGTCTCGGCGAAGTCCAGGAAATGATCGACATCTGCGATTTCGCCGTCGGCCTTTCCCGTCAACTCTACGGCCTGACGATCGCCACCGAGCGTCCGGGCCACCGCATGATGGAAACCTGGCACCCGCTCGGCGTCGTCGGCATCATCTCGGCCTTCAACTTCCCGGTCGCCGTCTGGTCGTGGAATGCGGCACTGGCGCTCGTCTGCGGCAATGCCGTCGTCTGGAAGCCGTCTGAAAAGACGCCGCTGACCGCCCTTGCATCGCAGGCTATCCTCGAACGCGCCCTCGCCCGCTTCGGCGATGCGCCTGACGGCCTCTCCGAGGTGCTGATCGGCGACCGCACGATCGGCGAAGTGCTCGTCGACCATCCGAAGGTTCCGCTCGTCTCGGCAACCGGCTCTACCCGCATGGGTCGTGAGGTCGGTCCGCGGCTTGCTAAGCGCTTCGCCCGCTCGATCCTCGAGCTCGGCGGTAACAATGCCGGCATCGTCTGCCCCTCCGCCGATCTCGATATGGCGCTGCGCGCCATCGCCTTCGGCGCCATGGGCACCGCCGGCCAACGCTGCACGACGCTCCGCCGTCTGTTCGTCCATGAAAGCGTCTACGACCAGCTCGTGCCGCGGCTGAAGAAGGCCTATCAGTCGGTCTCCGTCGGCAACCCGCTGGAATCGGCCGCGCTGGTCGGACCGCTCGTCGATAAGGCCGCCTTCGACAACATGCAGAAGGCGATTGCCGCGGCCAAGGCGGAGGGCGGCGCGGTAACCGGCGGCGAACGCGTCGAGCTCGGCTACGACAACGGCTACTACGTCAAACCGGCGCTCGTCGAAATGCCGAAGCAGGCAGGCCCCGTGCTCGAAGAGACGTTCGCGCCGATCCTCTATGTCATGAAGTATAGCGACTTCGACGCGGCGATCGCCGATCACAATGCGGTCGCGGCAGGCCTCTCGTCGTCGATCTTCACCCGCGATATGCAGGAATCCGAACGCTTCCTCGCGGCCGACGGCTCCGACTGCGGCATAGCCAACGTCAATATCGGCACGTCCGGTGCGGAGATCGGCGGCGCCTTTGGCGGAGAGAAGGAGACCGGCGGCGGCCGCGAATCCGGCTCCGACGCTTGGAAGGCCTATATGCGCCGCGCCACCAACACGGTGAACTATTCGAAGGCTCTGCCGCTGGCGCAGGGAGTGTCGTTCGACATCGAATAATCATCGCACAGGATCGGTCATGACCATCAATGCAACGGTCAAGGAGGCGGGTTTTCAGCCCGCCTCACGGATCGCCACGATCGGCGTCTCGGAAATCCTGAAGATCGGCGCGCGCGCCAGCGCCATGAAGCGCGACGGCAAGCCGGTGATCATCCTCGGCGCCGGCGAGCCGGATTTCGACACGCCCGACCACGTCAAGCAGGCCGCCTGGGAAGCGATCCGGCGTGGCGAGACGAAGTACACGGCGCTCGACGGCTCGGCGCAATTGAAGAAGGCGATCAGCGAAAAGCTCCAGCGCGAGAACGGCATCGCCTACGAGTTGGACGAGATCACCGTCGCCACCGGCGCCAAGCAGATCCTCTTCAACGCCATGATGGCGTCGATCAACCCCGGCGACGAGGTGATCATCCCGACGCCCTACTGGACCTCCTATTCGGACATCGTGCAGATCTGCGAGGGTAAGCCGGTATTGATCGCCTGCGATCAATCGTCCGGTTTCCGCCTGACAGCGGAAAAGCTCGAAGCGGCGATCACGCCGAAGACCCGCTGGGTACTGCTCAACTCGCCTTCGAACCCGTCCGGTGCCGCCTACAGCGCAGCCGACTACCGGCCGCTGCTCGACGTTCTGCTGCAGCATCCGCATGTCTGGCTGCTCGTCGACGACATGTACGAGCACATCGTCTATGACGGCTTCCGCTTCGTCACCCCCGCCCAACTCGAACCTCGGCTGAAAGACCGCACCCTGACCGTCAACGGGGTGTCAAAGGCCTATGCCATGACCGGCTGGCGGATCGGCTATGCCGGCGGCCCGCGCGCCCTCATCAAGGCGATGGCCGTCGTCCAGAGCCAGGCGACCTCCTGCCCGTCCTCCGTGAGCCAGGCAGCCTCCGTTGCGGCGCTGACCGGACCACAGGATTTCCTGAAGGAACGCACCGCGAGCTTTCAGCGCCGCCGCGATCTCGTCGTCAGCGGTCTAAACGCCATCGACGGCCTCGATTGCCGCGTGCCGGAAGGCGCCTTCTACACCTTCGCCGGCTGCGCCGGCATGCTCGGCCGGGTGACGCCCTCCGGTAAGCGGATCGAGACCGATGCGGATTTCTGCGCCTATCTGCTCGACGACGCCCACGTCGCCGTGGTCCCCGGCTCGGCCTTCGGCCTCTCGCCCTTCTTCCGCATCTCCTACGCGACCTCGGAAGCGGAGCTGAAGGAGGCGCTCACCCGCATTGCCGCGGCCTGTGCGCGGCTTTCTTAAGTCTGGTGAGTACGGGTCGTAAGACCGCCGCACTCACTTCGCCTCTCTTGCATCGTTGCAGCAGGGTCGAGCTTGGGAAAATGGCAGCCCGGGCGCCACGCGCACCAAAGCCCCTCCCACCTGTGGGGAGGGGTTGGGGAGGGGCATTCTCGCGCTGTCGTCGCCGCGGCCTCTTTGCCCTCAAAACGTCGGCGGCGTGCAGGCGCTGATCACCTCGCAGGGCACCGGCCCTACGCAGCGGAAGCGGTGCGGGCGCCGGCTTTCGAAATAATAGGCGTCGCCCGGCCCAAGGATGCGGCGCTCATCGTCGACGGTCACCTCAAGGCGGCCGGAAAGCACGATCCCGCCCTCCTCGCCCTCATGCACCAGCGGCACCTTGCCGGTGTCTGCCCCGGGCTGATAGCACTCCTTCAGGATCTGCAGGCTGCGGCCGAAGAGGTTGTCGCCGATCTGGCGATAGGAGATCGGCCCCTTGCCGATCTCCACCAGCTCCTCGGCCGCGTAGAAGGCCTTGCGCGGCTTTTCCGGCTCGAAGGAGAAGAATTCGGCAAGCCCGATCGGAATGCCGTCGAGAATCCGCTTCAGCGCACCGACCGACGGGTTCGAGGCGTTCGCTTCGATCAGCGAAATGGTCGAGTTGGTGACGCCCGCCCGCTTGGCCAGTTCCCGCTGGGAGAGATTGTGCATCAGCCGCACATGCCGCAGGCGGCTGCCGATATCGACGTTCATGGCAGATTTCGGTGTTGACGTTGTTCGGAATATCGAAACTCTATCAAAAGCTACCCATGAAATTCAATAGCTTAGTTGACTGAAGAAAAAGACTTGTTTGGCAATCGAAATCGTGGCGTCAATCCCGCACCTGATAGGAGGATGCCATGGACGCCCACAATAAGCCCAACACACCGGTTCTCGACAGCTACTGGATGCCCTTTACCGCCAATCGCCAGTTCAAGGCGGCGCCGCGCCTGCTCGCCTCGGCCGAGGGCATGCATTACACCAGCGTCGACGGGCGCAGGATTCTCGACGGCACCGCCGGCCTCTGGTGCGTCAATGCCGGCCACGGCCGCCGGCAGATCGCCGCCGCCGTCGAGCGGCAGCTTTCGACCATGGACTTCGCCCCGTCCTTCCAGATGGGCCATCCGATCGCCTTCGACTTCGCCCAGCGGCTGGCCGAAATTGCGCCGGGCCCGGCCGGCGCCAAGCTCGACCGGGTGTTCTTCACCGGCTCGGGCTCGGAATCGGTCGACACGGCGCTGAAGATCGCGCTCGCCTATCAGCGCTCGATCGGCCAGGGCACCCGCACGCGTCTGATCGGCCGCGAGCGCGGCTATCACGGCGTCGGCTTCGGCGGCATCTCGGTCGGCGGCATCCTCAACAATCGCCGCGTCTTCCCGCAGCTTCCCGGTTCCGATCATCTCCGCCACACCCATGATCTTGCGAAGAACGCCTTCGTCAAGGGCCAGCCGGAATATGGGGCGGAGCTCGCCGACGATCTCGAAAGGCTGGTGGCCCTGCACGGCGCCGAAACGATCGCCGCCTGCATCGTCGAGCCCGTCGCCGGCTCGACCGGCGTGCTGATCCCGCCGAAGGGCTATCTCGAGCGGCTCCGCGCCATCTGCGACAAGCACGGCATCCTGTTGATCTTCGACGAGGTGATCACGGGCTTCGGCCGCCTCGGCGCCGCCTTCGCGACCGACTATTTCGGCGTCACGCCGGACCTCGTCACCACCGCCAAGGGGCTGACCAACGGCGCAATCCCGATGGGCGCGGTCTTTGCCAGCCGCAACGTGCACGACGCGCTGATGCAGGGGCCGGAAAGCCAGATCGAGCTCTTCCACGGCTACACCTATTCCGGCCATCCGGCCGCCTGCGCCGCCGGCATCGCCACCCTCGACATCTATCGCGACGAGGGCCTGATGACCCGCGCCGCCGGACTGCAGGAGGACTGGCACGAGGCGATGCATTCGCTGAAGGACCTGCCGCATGTCATCGACATCCGCACCATCGGCCTGATCGCCGGCATCGAACTCAAATCCCGCGACGGCGCGCCCGGCGCCCGCGCCTATGACGTCTTCGTCGATTGCTTCGAAAAGGGTCTGTTGATCCGCGTCACCGGCGACATCATCGCCTTCTCGCCGCCGCTGATTGTCGAGAAGCAGCAATTCGGCGAGATCGTCTCGATCCTCGGCGATGCCTTGAAAAGGGTGAAGTAACAACCCCGGTGCGCTTGCACACGGCCCCTCCAAGGGAGGGGCCAGCCGACGTCAAGCCGCCTGCTCTACCCCCAGAACCGCCATCAGGCTGCGCATCCGTGCCGCCGCCAGCTCCGGCCTGTCGAGCACATTGGCCCGGTCGGCGAGGCGGAAGATCTCCGCATAGTGCGAGAGCCCGCGGGCCGACTGCAGCCCGGCCGGCAGGGTGAAATGGCGCTGGTGGCCGTTCAGCCAGGCGAGGAAGACGACGCCGGCCTTGTAATATTGGGTGGGCGCCTCGAAGATCTTGCGGGACAGCGGCACTGTCGGCTCGATTACGCCGCGGAAGGTGGCGAGATCGCCGCCCGCAAGCGCCGCCAGCGCCTTCGAGGCCGAGGGCGCGACGGCGTCGAAGATGCCGAGCAGCGCATGGCTGTATTTTTCGCCGTCGCCCTCGATCAGTTCCGCATAGTTGAAGTCGTCGCCGGTGAAGCAGAGCACGCCCTCCGGCAGGCCGTTGCGCAGCGCTACTTCCTTGGCGTTGTCGAGCAGCGAGATCTTGATGCCTTCGACCTTGGCGCTGTTCTCCCTGATGATCGACAGCACCGTTTCGAGCGCCTTCTCGAAATTCTCGGAGCCCCAATAACCTTTGAGTTGCGGGTCGAACATGTCGCCGAGCCAGTGCAGCACGACCTTGTCCTTCGCCTGGGCGAGGATATGGCCGTAGACGCGCCGGTAGTCGTCCCCGGAGCGGGCCACGCGAGCGAGCGCCCGGCTTGCCATCATGATCGCCCGGCCGCCCTCGCCTTCGACGAAGCCGACCTGCTCCTCGTAGGCGGCAATGACATGCTCGATCGACCGTGCGTCCGCGGGAGCGAGATGATCGGTGCCGGCGCCGCAGGCGAGATCGGCGCCGGCAATGCTGCGCGCTTCGGCAAGCGAACGGCGGATCAGTTGCTGCGCGGCCGGCCAGGCAAGCCCCATGCCGCGCTGCGCCGTGTCCATCGCCTCGGCGATCTTGAAGCCAAGCCCCCATAGATGATGGCGGAAGGCCATCGTCGCGTCCCAATCGATCGCCGGCTTGCCCCACGGATCGGCATCGCGCAGCGGATCGGAAACGACATGGGCGGCCGCATAGGCGATGCGGTTGAACGTCGGCACCGCAGTCGGCCGGCCGATCGGGGTTCCCTGGAGCCGGTATTCTTCGAGCGAGCCGTCCTGGCGCGGCAGCAAAAGGCTGGTCATCGGCATTGATCCTCTTCAGATTTGCGGCAACGAGTAATTTAGATCGTTCCAAATTGCAAGGCGGAAATTTTGTCCTCACGCCGTAGCGCCGATGGGGCGGCGCGGCATCTTGTCTGCGCAGCGAACACTCAAAAGCATTGACATGCAACGCGTTTCAAGTCGGTTCCTATAGATGATAGGTGTTCCATGATCTCCACGACGCCGGAAGAAAAGTGAACGGAAGCCTCTTGACGGAATTGGAACGTTCCAATTATTAAGGATGCAACAGATGAAATCCGATGGGAGAACGGTGATGGCGAAGGAGCGGGTGACCGTTGTCGACATAGCGCGCGCCGCCGGCGTGTCGAAGTCGACCGTGTCACTCGTCCTGCAGGGAAGCCCGCTCGTCAACGAGGCGACGCGGGCCAAGGTAAATGCGGCGATCCGCGATCTCGGCTATGTCTACAATCGCAGCGCCGCCAATCTGCGCCAGGCGAAGTCGAAGATCATCGGCATCGTCGTCAACGACCTGACGAACAGCTTCTTCGCGGAGCTTGCCGTCGGCGTCGATGCGGTGGTGCAGTCGGCGGGCTTCGTCCAGTTCCTTGCCAATACGAGCGAGAAGATCGAGCGCCAGCGCGAGGTCATCGCCTCGATGCGCGAGCATGGGGTCTCCGGGCTGATCATCTCGCCGGCACGCGGCACGGAAGCGGCCGACCTCGCCCCGCTCGTCGCGAGCGGCATTCCCGTCGTCCTCGTCGTGCGCGACATCGCCGGCGCCGGCGTCTCGTCGCTCACCTCCGACAACCAGGCCGGAGCCATGGCAGCGGTTCGCCATCTCATCGAGCGCGGCCACCGGCGGATCACATTTCTTGGGGGCTTCCCCGATACGGCCGTCTTCGAGGCGCGCATGCGCGGCTATCGCGATGCGCTTCGCGAGGCGGGCGTCCCGGTACTCGACGAACTGATCATCGGCTCGGCACCGTCGCGGGCCGGCGGCGTCACGGCGATCGAGCAGGCGATGATGCTGAAGGAACGGCCGAGCGCCGCACTCTGCTTCAACGATGCCGTCGCCTTCGGCGTTTGCGATGGATTGCGGGCGCGGCGGCTGGAGCCGGGAGCGGATTTCGCGGTGATCGGCTTCGACGACGTGATCGAGGCCAAGACCGCGGTGCCGGCGCTGACCACCGTCTCCGTCCAGCCGCAGGGCATGGGCGAGCGCGCGGCGGAACTGCTGCTGAAGCAGATCAATGCCGGGCGTGCCGAGCCTGAAGCGATCATCAACCCGGTGCGGCTCGTCGTTCGCCAGAGCTGCGGCGGCCTCGTCGAACGCAGAGTGAAGGAGATATCGTCATGATCCGATGGGGATTGATCGGCGCGAGCACCATCGCGCGCGAATGGGTGATCAGGGCGATCCGTGCCGCCGGCGGCGAGGTCGTTTCGGTGCTGAGTTCGAGCGAGGAGCGTGGCCGGGCCTATGCCGCGGAAAACGGCATCGCGAAGGCGGTCACCGGTATCGACGACCTGGTCGGCGATCCGGAGGTCGATGCCGTCTATATCTCGACGACCAACGAGCTTCATCACGACCAGGCGCTCGCGGCGATTCACGCCGGCAAGCATGTTTTGTGCGAGAAGCCGCTGGCGATGAACCTCAACGACGGCTGCGAGATGGTGCTGAAGGCATGCGAGGCCGGCGTGGTGCTCGGCACCAACCATCACCTGCGCAACGCCGCCACGCACCGGGCGATGCGCGAGGCGATCGCCGCCGGCCGGATCGGCAGGCCGATTGCGGCACGGGTGTTCCACGCCGTCTATCTGCCGCCGCACCTCCAGGGCTGGCGGCTCGACAAGCCGGAAGCCGGCGGCGGCGTGATCCTCGACATCACCGTGCACGATGCCGATACGCTGCGCTTCATTCTCGACGACGATCCAATCGAGGCGGTGGCCATCAGCCACAGCGCCGGCATGGGCAAGGAGGGGCTCGAGGATGGCGTCATGGGGGTCCTGCGCTTCCGCTCCGGCGTGATCGCCCAGTTCCACGATGCCTTCACGACGAAATATGCCGAGACCGGGCTCGAAGTGCACGGCACCGACGGTTCGCTGATCGGCCGCAACGTCATGACCCAGCGCCCGGTCGGCACCGTGACGCTGAGGAATGAAGAGGGCGAGGTCGAGCTGCCGCTCGACCACCGCAATCTCTACGAAACGGCCCTCAACGCCTTCCATGCCGCAATCGAAGGAAACGGCCGGCCGTCGGCGACGGGCGAGGACGGAGTCTGGTCGCTCGCCACCGGCCTCGCCGTCGTCAAGGCCGCGGCCACCGGCGTCGCCGCCCACATCGAAACGGGACTCTGATCTCGATGAGCAAGCATATTTCGCCGGCAGAAGCGGCTGCAATGATCCCGGACGGCGCCGTCGTTTCGGTCTCCTCTTCGAGCGGTCTCGGCTGCCCGGACCTGATGCTGAAGGCGATCGGCGAGCGCTTCGAGGCGACCGGCCACCCGCGCGACCTGACGACGCTGCATCCGATTGCCGCCGGCGACATGAGCGGCATCAAGGGGGTCGATTACATCGCCCGGAAGGGTCTGCTGAAGACGATCATCGGCGGCTCCTATCCTTCCGGCCCCTCGAGTGCCGAGCCACCGCTGATCTGGCAGATGATCGGCGCGAATGAAGTCGCGGCCTACAACATTCCATCCGGCATCCTCTTCGACATGCACCGCGAGGCGGCGGCAAAACGCCCGGGCGTGATGACCAAGGTGGGTCTCGACACCTTCGTCGATCCGTCGCGCGAAGGCTGCGCCATGAATGCTGCCGCCGCCGCCGAACCGGTGGTGAAGAAGATTACCTTCGAGGGCGAGGACTGGCTCTATTTCAAGGCGATCGCGCCAGAGGTGGCGATCATCCGCGCGACCACCGCGGACGAGCGCGGCAATCTCACCTATGAGCACGAGGGCGCCTATCTCGGCGGGCTCGACCAGGCGCTCGCCGCCCGCAACAATGGCGGCATCGTCATCGCCCAGGTGAAGCGCATCGCCAAGGAAGGTTCGTTCAAACCGCACGACGTGCGGGTGCCGGGCGTGCTCGTCGATTACGTCGTCGTCGATCCGGATCAGAAGCAGACGACACAGACGCTCTACGATCCGGCGATTTCCGGCGAGATCTTCCGGCCGCTCGACAGTTTCCGCGTCCCGGAATTCAATATCCAGAAGGTGATCGCCCGCCGCGTCGCGCAGGAGCTCGAGGCGGGAAGCGCCGTCAATCTCGGCTTCGGCATCTCGGCCAACGTGCCGCGCATCCTCTTGGAAGAGGGGCTGCATGGTGCCGTCACCTGGGTGATCGAACAGGGCGCGGTCGGCGGTGTGCCGCTGCTCGACTTCGCCTTCGGCTGCGCCTCCAATGCCGATGCCTTCATGCCGTCGCCCTACCAGTTCACCTATTTCCAGGGCGCCGGCTTCGACGCGTCGCTGCTCTCCTTCTTGGAGATCGACCGTAGCGGCTCGGTCAATGTCTCGAAGCTCAGCTTCCGCCCGCATGTGACCGCCGGCGCCGGTGGCTTCGTCGACATCACCGCGCGGGCGAAGAAGATCGTCTTCTCCGGCATGTTCAACGCCGGCGCGAAACTTGGCGTCACGGACGGGCGACTCGTCATCGAGAAGGAAGGCAAGCTCAAGAAGCTCGTTAATCAGGTCGAGCACGTCACCTTCTCGGGACGCCGGGCCATCGAGCAGGGGCAGGACATCACCTACGTCACCGAGCGCTGCGTCATGAAGCTGACGGCCGAGGGCCTCTTGCTCACCGAGATTGCGCCGGGCGTCGACATTGAGGCGCATATCCTCGACCAGTCGGAATTCCCGCTGGTGGTTTCCGACAGGCTGAAGGTGATGGACGCGGCGCTCTTCCACCAGGCGCCGCTGGGGCTCAAGCTGCCGGCGAAGCGCCGGCGCGAGATCAGGGGAGGTGCTGATGGCTGACGAGCGCATCCGTATCGAGATCGACGGTGCCGTCGCGACGATGACCGTCGCGCGGCCGGAAAAACTCAATGCCTTCGACATCGACATGCTGAAGGCGCTCGCTTCCGCCTGCGATGCGGTCGAGGCAAATCGCGACGTGCGCGCCGCGATCCTTACGGGCGAGGGCAAGGCGTTCTCCGCCGGGGGCGACATCAAGGCCTGGGGCGGCATGGATGCCGTCGCCTTCGGCCATGACTGGGTGCGCTTCGGCCACCGGGTTTTCGAGCGCCTCGCGACGCTGCGCATGCCGGTGATCGCCGCCTTAAACGGCCATGCGCTCGGCGGCGGCCTCGAACTGGCCGCGGCGGCGGATATCCGCATCGCCGAAAGCCAGGTGAAGATCGGCCTGCCGGAAACGAGCCTCGGCATGGTGCCCGGCTGGTCCGGCACTCAGCGCCTCGTTGCCCGTTTCGGCGCGCAGATCGTGCGGCGCATGGTGCTCGGCGGCGAGATGTTCTCGGCGGAGGCGGCGAGGGCCGAAGGGCTCGTCGATGCCGTGGTCGAGACCGGTACGGTCATGGCCGCGGCGCGGGATTATGCCGGGCGGATCGCTCGCCGCGGCCCGGCGGCGCTCGAAATATCGAAGCTGATGATCGCTTCGGCGAATGGCGAGGACAAGGGTGCCGCCGTCGAGACGCTGGGTTCGATCCTCGTCGCCAAGACCGGCGATCTCAGGGAAGGCGTCGCGGCCTTCAGCGAAAAGCGCGAAGCGCGCTTCAAGGGAGAATGGTGATGATGGTTCTGCTGAGGCCGAAGCCGCTTGGCGACTACACGGTCCGCGAATTCCGCATGCTGATCGACGGCCAATGGATGGCCGGCACCGAAGACCGGACAATCGAGCGCGTGGCGCCCGGTCATGGCGTCGTCGTCAGCCGCTATGCCGCGGCGACCAAGGTGGATGCCGAGCGCGCCATCGCCGCGGCGCGACGCGCCTTTGACGACGGTCCCTGGCCGCGCATGACGGCATCCGAACGCTCGCTGATCCTGCTCCGCGCTGCCGACATGATTGCCGCGCGCGCCGAGGAGCTTGCCTTTCTCGACGCGATCGAATCCGGCAAGCCGATCAGCCAGGCCAAGGGTGAACTCGCGGGTGCGGCCGATATCTGGCGCTATGCCGCAGCGCTCGCCCGCGAGCTTTCCGGCGAAAGCTACAACACACTCGGCGACGGCACCCTCGGCGTCGTGCTGCGCGAGGCGATCGGTGTCGTCTCGATCATCACGCCCTGGAACTTCCCCTTTCTGATCGTCAGCCAGAAGTTGCCCTTCGCGCTGGCCGCCGGCTGCACGTCAGTGGTCAAGCCTTCGGAACTCACCTCCGCCTCGACCCTCGTCCTCGGCGAAATTCTCGAGGCCGCAGGAGTTCCGGCAGGCGTTGTCAACATCATCGTCGGCACCGGGCCGGAGGCAGGTGCGCCGCTCACCACCCATCCGGATGTGGACATGGTCTCCTTCACCGGCTCGACCGGGGTGGGGCGGCTGACCATGGCGAATGCGGCGCAGACCCTAAAGAAGGTGTCACTCGAACTCGGCGGCAAGAACCCGCAGATCGTCTTCCCCGACGCCAATCTCGACGAGTTCGTCGATGCGGCGGTGTTCGGCGCCTATTTCAATGCCGGCGAATGCTGCAATGCCGGCTCGCGGCTGATCCTGCATCGCGACATCGCCGAGGAGGTCACGGCCCGGATCGCCAGCCTGTCGGCCAAGGTCAAGGTCGGCGACCCGCTCGATCCGGAGACGCAGGTCGGCGCGATCATCACGCCGCAGCATCTGGAAAAGATCGCCGGCTATGTAACTGCCGCCGCGGGCGAGGGGGCGGCCGTCAGCCACGGCGGTGCAGCGCTCGATCTCGGCATGGGCCAGTTCATGGCGCCGACCATTCTTTCGTCCGTCCGTCCGGAAATGGCGGTGGCGCGCGAGGAGGTTTTCGGGCCGGTCCTCTCGGTCCTCACCTTCGAGACGACCGAGGAGGCGATCCGCATCGCCAATTCGATCGACTATGGGCTCTCGGCCGGCGTCTGGAGCCGCGACTTCGACACGTGCCTGACGATCGGGCGGCGTGTACGTGCCGGCACGATCTGGATGAATACCTTCATGGACGGCGCCTCCGAACTGCCCTTTGGCGGCTACCGCCAGTCGGGTCTCGGGCGTGAACTCGGGCGGCATGCGGTGGAAGACTACACGGAAACCAAGACGCTCAACATGCATATCGGCCGGCGCACCAGCTGGTGGATGCCGCGCTGAGATCGGAATCGGGAGGCAGGTCGAAGATGCGATTACTCGCTAGGTTCGCAGCAACGATGAGGCAGGGGAGGCGGATGCCGTGCCTTGGCTCGTCGACCGCCCGCCAGTCAGACCGCGCCGTCTCCCGGGACTTCGGCGGGCATCTTGAAGCGAAGCTCCGGGTCGAGCAGCAATTGCAGCTCGCCGATATCGGTACTGCCGCCGATGCGGTGCAGCAGGATGCGTCCCATATGCGCGCCGGTCTCGGTCAGGTCCTCATAGATGGTGTCGACCTGCGGCTGGATGGCCCCGAGCAGCGGCGAGGTCTGCTTGGCGACGATGTCGTATTCGAGCCCCAGCCTCAGGCCGCAATCGCTCATGCCGGTGATCGTCGCCAAGGCGCAGACCTCGCCGCCGCAGGTGAAGCCGTCCGGCGGATCCTTCTCGGTCTGGCGCCGGCGGATCCGGTCGCGGATCGCGCCCGCCGGACTGTCGAGGTCGATGTCGGAGAGGATTTCGTAGGCGCAGCCCGTCTCGCGCACAGCCGTCATGAAGCCATGCAGGATGTGGCCGCTGAAGGTGAAATCGGCCGGGCCGCTGATCAGCGCCGGCTTGCGGCGGCCCTTGGCGATCAGCCGCCGCGTCGCCTCATAGGTGAAGGTGAAATTGTCGTAGTCGACGAAGGGATGCGCGGTGGCAAGCTCGGTGCGGCCGTGGGTGACGAAGGGAAAGCCGGCCTCCGAAAGCAGCTTGACGCGCGGATCGAGAGGTTCGGTGCGCGAGAAGATCAACCCGTCGGCCATGCCGTTGCGGATAACGTAGTTCACCGCATCGATATTCGCCGCATCGAGGAAGTTCGGCATGACGATCAGGTGGTAGGCGGTGCCCTGCAGCGCGCGGGCGATGCCGGCCATGACCGAAGTGCCGTAGCCGAGGATCTCTTCGTGCGGCGCGAGCAGCACCGCGATCACGTTGGTGCGCCCGGTCTTCAGGCGCTGGGCGGCGCGGTCCGGGGAGTAGCCGATGTCGAGCGCCACCTGACGCACCCGCTGGCGCGTCTCGAGCGAGATCTGCGGCGCATCGGCAAGCGCCCGCGAGACCGTGGTGACGGCGAGACCGGTGATGTCGGCGATGGTGCGCAGGGTGGGCTTGCCGCGCCTTTGCGCGGTTCCTTCCGGGCGAACGGGTTTCGTAGGATCGGCCAAACGAATGCTTCCCTGCAAGCGGTCAAGAGCGGCATTTGTAACGTGACGCCAACCATCAGGCAATCGTATGATGCAAACGATTTAAACCGTCCTAGCGCGGATTTTCTGCTGCGCCGCAGCATCTGCGTTGTGCCGCAGAACGCAGGTAACTCAGACTGTTTCGGCGGAAGAGTGGTCGAACAGCGGGTCCGCTTGACTCGTGGCGATTTGTAACGTTTTAAATTGAGCGGGCGGTGCATGCCGCAAGCCCAAGCTGCCCCTGAGAGTGGGCGGCAAATCAAGCAAGGCGGAGGAGATTTCCGCTTCGGTAACTTGCAAACGGGAGGAAACGATGCGCAAGTTGATGACGACGACGGCTGTTGCAGCACTGATGTTGGCGGCAACCGCCGCGCGCGCAGCAGAGAACGTGGAGGTGCTGCACTGGTGGACGTCCGGTGGCGAAGCGGCGGCGCTCGACGTTCTGAAGAAGGACCTAGAAAGTAAGGGCATCACCTGGACCGATATGCCGGTGGCCGGCGGCGGCGGCACCGAGGCAATGACCGTGTTGCGCGCCCGCGTCACCTCGGGCAATGCGCCTACGGCGGTGCAGATGCTCGGCTTCGACATTCTCGATTGGGCCAAGGAAGGGGCGCTCGGCAACCTCGACGAGATCGCCGCCAAGGAGGGCTGGGACAAGGTGGTTCCCGCCGCCCTGCAGCAGTTCTCCAAATATGACGGCCACTGGATCGCCGCTCCCGTGAACGTCCACTCGACCAACTGGGTCTGGATCAACAAGGCGGCGCTCGACAAGGCCGGCGGCAAGGAGCCGGCCAACTGGGATGAGCTGATCGCGCTGCTCGACAAGTTCAAGGAGCAGGGCATCACTCCGGTCGCTCACGGCGGCCAGCCCTGGCAGGATGCGACGATCTTCGACGCGGTCGTGCTTTCGCTCGGCAACGACGTCTACAAGAAGGCCTTCATCGACCTCGATCCGGCGACGCTCGGCGGCGACAAGATGAAGGAAGCCTTCGATCGGATGACGAAGCTCAGATCCTATGTCGACGACAACTTCTCCGGCCGCGACTGGAACCTCGCCTCGGCGATGGTCATCGAGAACAAGGCCGGCCTGCAGTTCATGGGCGACTGGGCGAAGGGCGAATTCCTGAAGGCGAAGAAGGTGCCGGGCACCGATTTCGTCTGCATGCGCTTCCCGGGAACGCAAGGCTCGGTCACCTTCAACTCCGACCAGTTCGCGATGTTCAAGGTCTCGGACGACAAGGTCCCGGCGCAGCTGCAGATGGCCTCGGCGATCGAAAGCCCGACCTTCCAGTCGGCCTTCAACGTCGTCAAGGGATCGGTTCCGGCCCGCACCGACGTTCCGGATACCGACTTCGACGCCTGCGGCAAGAAGGGCATCAAGGACCTTGCCGAAGCCAATGCCAACGGCACGCTCATGGGCTCCATGGCGCATGGCCACGCCAACCCGGCCGCCGTCAAGAACGCCATCTACGACGTGGTGACCCGCCAGTTCAACGGCGAGCTCAGCTCCGAAGAGGCGGTGAAGGAACTCGCCGCGGCGGTCGAGGCTGCGAAGTAAGGGTGGTGCGGGGGAGGGGCTTGCCCCTCATCCCGCTGCCGAGACCTTCTCCCCGCCTGCGGGGAGAAGGGACAAACAGCGAGCTCGGCGTGCCTTTCATCTCCTGAGGGCTGAGCTGTCCCCTTTCCCGGGAGGGAGGGGGCGGAGGCGCCGCGGCATATCCCTTCTCCCCGCGTGCGGGGAGAAGGTGCCGGCAGGCGGATGAGGGGCAAAAAAGAAACGATACGGTGGTAACAAACATGGATAGCCGCACCCGGCTGCAGGAGCTTCTGCCGAAGCTCGTGCTCGCCCCCAGCTTTCTCATAGTTCTGGTGTTCGTCTACGGCTTCATCGTCTATACGGGCTTCCTGTCGCTGACGGACAGCAAGATGCTGCCGTCCTACAATTTCGTCGGGCTCACGAATTTCAGCCGGCTCTGGGCGCTGCCGCACTGGTGGCGGGCGGTCAGCAATCTGGCGATCTTCGCGACGCTCTATATCGTCATCTGCTCGGTGCTCGGCTTGGCGCTGGCGATCCTGCTCGACCAGAAGATCCGCGCCGAAGGGTTTCTCCGGCCGATCTATCTCTATCCGATGGCGCTCTCCTTCATCGTCACCGGCACCGCCTGGAAGTGGTTCCTCGACCCCGGCATCGGGCTTGAGAACACCATGCATCTGTGGGGCTGGGAGAGCTTCTCCTTCAACTGGATCAAGGACCGCAACTACGCGATCTATTGCGTCGTCATCGCCGCCGTCTGGCAGTCGACCGGCTTCATCATGGCGATGTTCCTGGCGGGCTTGCGCGGCGTCGACAACGAGATCATCAAGGCCGCCCAGATCGACGGGGCGACGACGCCGACCATCTACCGGCGGATCATCATACCGCTGATGCGGCCGGTCTTCCTCTCGGCTTTCGTCGTTCTCGCCCATCTCGCCATCAAGGCCTACGACCTGATCATCGCCTTGACCGGCGGCGGGCCGGGGCAGGCGACGGAGCTGCCGGCGACCTTCATGTATTCCTACACCTTCACCCGCAATCAGATGGCGATCGGCGCCTCGTCGGCAATCATCATGCTAGTGATGATCTTCTCGATCATCGTCCCCTATCTCTATTCCGAAATCCGGGGAGGAAAACGCTGATGGGCGCTCCCAGTCCCGAGAACGTCATCTCGCACAACCGCCTGACCCGGGCGCTGATCTACTTGGCGCTGATCCTCTTCGCGCTCTATTCGCTGCTGCCGCTCTACGTGATGGTGGTGAATTCCCTGAAGCCGCTCGACGAAATTCGCCAGGGGGGCATGCTCAACCTGCCGCAGATCTGGACGATCGAGCCCTGGCTTTCCGCCTGGTCGACGGCGCAGATCGGCGTGCAGCCGACCGGTCTCCGCCCCTTCTTCATCAACTCGATCCTGATGGTCGTTCCGGCCGTTGCGATCTCGACGATCATCGGTGCGCTCAACGGCTATGTACTGACCAAGTGGCGCTTCCCGGGAGCGAACATCTTCTTCGGCATGCTGCTCTTGTCCTGCTTCATCCCGTTCCAGATCGTGCTGATCCCGATGGCGCGCATCCTCGGCATTCTCGGCATTGCGGGGTCGATCTGGGGGCTGATCCTCGTCCATGTGGTCTACGGCATCGGCTTCACGACGCTCTATTTCCGCAACTATTACGAGGCCTTCCCGACCGAATTAGTCCGCGCCGCGCAGATCGACGGAGCGAGCTTCTTCCAGATCTTCCGGCGGATCATGCTGCCGTCCTCCGGGCCGATCATCGTCGTCTCGGTCATCTGGCAGTTCACCAATATCTGGAACGACTTCCTGTTCGGTGCCTCGTTCTCCGGCCCCTATTCGACGCCGATGACGGTGGCGCTCAATAACCTGGTGAGCTCGTCGACGGGGGTCAAGGAATACAACGTCCACTTCGCCGGCGCGATCCTCGCCGCCCTGCCAACGCTCATCGTCTATATCGTGTCCGGCCGCTACTTCGTCCGCGGGCTGATGTCCGGCGCCGTGAAAGGGTAAGCCCATGTCATTCTTGAAAATCAGCAATCTGCGCAAATCCTACGGCTCACTGGAGATCCTGAAGGATATCAACATCGAGATCGAACAGGGCGGCTTTCTCGTGCTCGTCGGCCCGTCTGGCTGCGGCAAGTCAACGTTGCTCAACACGATCGCCGGCTTGGAGCCGATCACCTCGGGCGACATCGCCATCGATGGTCGCTCGGTTTCGGGGCTGCACCCGTCGAAGCGCGACATCGCCATGGTGTTCCAGTCCTATGCGCTCTATCCGAACATGACGGTCGCCGGGAACATCGCCTTCGGCATGGAAATCCGCGGCGTGCCGAAGGAGGAGCGCGACAAGGCGATCAAGCAGGTCGCCGACATGCTGCAGATCGGCCATCTGCTCGAGCGCAAGCCCGGCCAGCTTTCCGGCGGCCAGCGCCAGCGCGTCGCCATGGGCCGTGCCCTGGTGCGCGACCCGAAACTCTTCCTCTTCGACGAGCCGCTGTCGAACCTCGACGCGAAGCTGCGCGTCGACATGCGCACCGAAATCAAGCGCCTGCACCACCGCATGAAGACGACGATCGTCTATGTGACGCATGACCAGATCGAGGCGATGACGCTCGCCACCAAGATCGCCGTGTTGAAGGACGGCGTGCTGCAGCAGTTCGGAACGCCGGCCGAGATCTACAACAACCCGGCCAATATGTTCGTCGCCGATTTCATGGGATCGCCGGCGATGAACCTGCTGAAGGCGCGGATCGAAGCGGCCGGGGAGAACGTCGCGGTCACGCTGGAGCGGCCGAATGCCGAGCCGCTGAAGCTCGCCATGCCGCATGACGGTGCGCTCTCCGCCTATGCTGGCCGTGACGTGGTCTTCGGCATCCGTCCTGAGGCACTGACCGATCCGGACGGCGCCGACCGCAATGCGAAGTTCGTCGCCGAGGGCGACTGCCTGATCGAGGTGGTCGAACCCGCGGGTTCCGATACCTTCGCGGTGACCCGTCTCGGGGGCAAGGAAATCGTCGCGCGGCTCAGGGCAGACGCCCGCATCGCCCCCGGCCAGACGTCGCGGCTCGCCTTCAATCTCGACAAGGCGGTGTTCTTCGACCCCGAGAGCCAGATGCGGATCGCATGAGCCAGAGCATGCAGAGCCAGCCGGATATCGTCATCATCGGTTCGGGTGTCGGCGGCGCCACGGTGGCCGCGGGACTTGCCGCTTCGGGCGCCGAAATCCTCATCCTCGAGGCCGGCCACCACATCGAGGACCTGCCGGTCAATCGCGACCAGCGGGCGATCTTCCAGCGCGGACATTTCCGGCCGAAGGAGACCTGGTACGAGGCGGGCGGCGCCGGCTTCAACCCCGGCAACTACTACAATGTCGGCGGCAACTCGAAATTCTACGGGGCGGTGCTCACACGCTACCGCCGCGAGGATTTCGAGGAGATGCGGCATCTCGACGGCGTCTCGCCCGCCTGGCCCTTTTCCTATGAGGAGCTCGAACCCTGGTACGCCAGGGCGGAAGCGCTCTACCAGGTGCGCGGACGCCTCGGAGAGGACCCGACCGAACCGGCGCATTCGAACGACTATCCGCATGCGCCGGTGCCGGACGAGCCGGCGATCGCCAAGGTGCGCAAGCGGCTGCGCGAAAACGGCCTGCATCCCTATTCGCTGCCGCTCGGCATCGATATCGACCGCTGGCTCGCCAAGGGCAAGACGCCCTGGGACGCACATCCGAACAGTTTCGACGGCAAGATGGACGCCGAGACGGCGGCGCTGACGGCGGCGCTCGAATATCCGAATGTCCGCCTGCAGACCGGTTCGCGGGTTACGCTGCTGACGACGGCGCCAGACGGCAAGGCGATTGCTTCCGTGCACTATGTCAAAGACGGTGTGGAACACAGTCTCTCGCCGAAGCTCGTCATTCTCTCCGCCGGCGCCGTGCAATCGGCCGTTCTGCTGCTGCGCTCGGCGGACGACCGCAACCCGGCCGGCCTCGCCAACCGCTCCGACCAGGTCGGCCGCAATTTCATGAACCACAATTCGAGCGCGGTGATCGCGCTCAGCCCTTGGTATCGCAACGATTCCGTCTACCAGAAGACCTTCGGCCTCAACGATTTCTATCTTTCCGATGGCGAGGGTGGGCCGCCGCTCGGCAATATCCAGCTCCTCGGCCGCGTCTCCGGCGCGATCCTGAAGGCCAACATGCGGTCGATGCCCGAATGGCTGCTCGGCCAGGTTTCTTCCCGCGCCATCGACTTCTACGCCATGAGCGAGGATCTGCCGTCGCCCGAAAGCCGCATCATGGTCGACGGCGACCGCATCCTGCTCCAATGGGTACGCACCAACTGGCATGCGCATCTGAAGCTCGTCGCCAAGCTGAAGGCGGTGCTGAAGCAGGCAGGCTTTCCGGTGGTGTTGGCGCGCGCCTTCGACAAGCGGACGCCGTCGCACCAGTGCGGAACGGTGCGGATCGGCAATGACCCGGCACAGGCGCCGCTCGACGTCCATTGCCGCGCCTTCGACCATCCGAACCTCTTCGTCGTCGATGCAGGCTTCCTGCCGACCTCCGCCGCCGTCAATCCGGCCCTGACGGTCGCGGCCCAGGCGCTGCGCGTCGCCGATCATATCGTTAGGGAGGATCTCCGGTCATGACGGACAAGGCTCGCCCCGTCGCGATCGTCACCGGCGGCCGCCGCGGCATCGGCCTCGGCATCGCCCGGGCTCTTGCGGCCGGTGGTTTCGATATCGCGATTACCGGCATCGGTGACGCGGACGGCGTGGCGCCGGTCATCGCCGAACTTGAGGCGCTCAGGGCACGCGCCATCTTCCTCCGGGCCGACATTGCGGATCTTTCCGGTCACCAGACAACCGTCGACGCGGTGATCACCGCCTTCGGCAGGATCGACTGCCTTGTGAATAATGCCGGCATCGCCTCCGTGGTGCGCGGCGATTTCCTCGACCTGAAGCCGGAGAATTTCGACACGATCGTCGGGATCAACCTGCGCGGCACGGTCTTTTTTACCCAAGCCGTTTTGAAGGCCCTGCTTGCGGTCGAGGCGGGCGCGCCACGTTCGATCATCAACATCACCTCGGTCTCCGCGGCGATGACCTCGCCGGAGCGGCTCGACTACTGCATGAGCAAGGCGGGCCTTGCCGCCTTCAGCCAAGGCCTGGCGCTGCGGCTCGCCGAGACTGGCATCGCGGTTTTCGAGGTGCGCCCGGGGATCATCCGCTCCGACATGACCGCCGCCGTCTCCGGCAAATACGATGCGCTGATCGCCGGCGGGCTGGTACCGGTCAAGCGTTGGGGCGAGCCCGAGGATATCGGCAATATCGTTGCCGGCCTCGCCAGCGGCAAATTTGCTTTCGCCACCGGCTCAGTCATTCAGGCCGATGGGGGCCTGTCGATCAGTCGACTTTAGCAGCAAGGAGCGTCTCGTCGGAGGCGTCCGCCAGATTTATCACGACTTCTATTTGGAACGTTCCAATAGAGGCGGCGGAGGAACGGAGAATGGCATTCGACTACATCATCACCGGTGCCGGCCCGGCCGGCTGCGTGCTTGCCAATCGGCTGAGCGAGGATCCGACGGTCAAGGTGCTGCTGCTGGAAGCCGGCGGCGGCGACTGGAATCCGCTGTTCCACATGCCGGCCGGCTTTGCCAAGATGACCAAGGGCGTGGCGAGCTGGGGCTGGCAGACGGTGCCGCAGAAGCACATGAAGGGCAGGGTGCTGCGCTATACGCAGGCGAAGGTGATCGGCGGCGGTTCGTCGATCAATGCGCAGCTCTACACCCGCGGCAATGCCGTCGATTACGATCTCTGGGCGAGCGAGGACGGCTGCGCCGGCTGGGACTATCGCAGCGTGCTTCCCTATTTCAAGCGCGCCGAGGACAATCAGCGCTTCGCCGACGACTACCATTCCTATGGCGGGCCGCTCGGTGTCTCGATGCCGGTCTCGTCGCTGCCGATCTGCGACGCCTATATCCGCGCCGGCCAGGAGCTCGGTATTCCCTACAATCACGATTTCAACGGCAAGCAGCAGGCGGGCGTCGGCTTTTATCAGCTGACCCAGCGCAACCGCCGGCGCTCCTCCGCGTCGCTCGCCTATCTCTCGCCGATCAAGGATCGCAAGAACCTGACGGTGCGCACCGGTGCCCGCGTCGCCCGCATCGTGCTCGAAGGAAGCCGCGCCGTCGGCGTCGAAGTGGTGACCGCCAAGGGCAGCGAGGCGGTCCGCGCCGAACGGGAGGTGCTGGTCTCTTCCGGCGCCATCGGCTCGCCGAAGCTGCTCTTGCAGTCCGGCATCGGCCCGGCCGACCACCTGCGCTCGATCGGCGTCGAGGTTCGGCATGACTTGCCCGGCGTCGGCGGCAATCTGCAGGACCACCTCGACCTCTTCGTGATTGCCGAATGCACCGGCGACCACACCTATGACAATGTCGCCAAGCTGCACCGCACGCTCTGGGCGGGCCTTCAATATGTGCTTTTCCGCTCGGGTCCGGTCGCCTCGTCGCTCTTCGAGACCGGCGGCTTCTGGTATGCCGATCCGAATGCCCGCTCGCCGGATATCCAATTCCATCTCGGCCTCGGCTCGGGCATCGAGGCGGGCGTGGCGCGGCTGAAGAACGCCGGCGTCACGCTCAACTCCGCCTATCTGCATCCGCGCTCGCGCGGCACGGTTCGCCTTTCCTCGGCCGATCCGGCGGCCGCGCCGCTGATCGACCCCAACTACTGGGAGGATCCGCATGACCGCAAGATGTCGCTCGAAGGCCTGCAGATCGCCCGCGAGATCATGCAGCAGCCGGCCCTCGAACCCTTCGTGCTCGCCGAACGTTTGCCGGGTAAGGATATCAAGACGGACGAGCAGCTCTTCGACTATGGCTGCGCCAATGCCAAGACCGATCATCATCCGGTCGGCACCTGCAAGATGGGCACGGATGCGGCGGCTGTGGTCGATCTGGAGCTGAAGGTGCGCGGCCTAGAGGGTCTGCGGGTCTGCGACAGTTCGGTGATGCCGCGGGTGCCGTCGTGCAACACCAACGGGCCGACGATCATGATGGGCGAGAAGGGGGCCGACATCATCCGCGGCCTGCCGCCGCTGCCGCAGGCCGTGTTCGAGCACGAGCGCAACGACACGCGGCCGCGGGCTCGCGCGGCAATTCGCTGACGCGAGGCAAGCATGATCCGCCACTGCGTTTTGATCCGCCTTCGCACCGAGGTAAGCAAGGCCGACGTTTGCCCCTCATCACGCTTCCGCGACCTTCTCCCCGCAAGCGGGGAGAAGGGGTATGCCGCGCCCTCTTTGTCCGCTCTCCCCGCGCGCGGGGAGAGCGGGCTAGTCCTCGGGTTAAACCCGAGGAGAGGGGCAATCGCCGAGCCGTCACCGATCGCGACGGCGCAGATCATCGCGGAATCGGCGCAAAAATCATTGCGACGGCGGAGGGCGGCGTCCAAGGTGTGTTCGTCTTTGACCTCGAGATCCCGGACTGATTCATGGCATCGATCGAGCCGCGCTCCTTTCTGACCTCCGTCTTCGAGGCTGCCGTCGTGGCGGCCGACCCTGAAGCCGCCATTCGCGCCCATCTGCCGAAGCGGCCGAAGGGGCGAACGATCGTGATCGGTGCCGGCAAGGCGGCAAGCCAAATGGCCGCCGCCTTTGAGCGGCTCTGGGACGGCCCGTTCGAAGGGGTGGTGGTCGCTCGCCATGGGCCGATCGAAAATTGCGCCCGCATCAAGGTGCTGCAATCGGCCCATCCCGTGCCGGACGAGGCGGGGCTCATCGCCTCCGCGGGACTCCTCGAACGGGTCGAGGGACTGACCGCCGACGACCTGGTGATTGCGCTTGTCTCCGGCGGCGGCTCCGCGCTGCTGCCGGCGCCGCCGAATGGGCTGACGCTCGAGGACGAGATTGCCGTCAACCGGGCGCTGCTTGCTTCCGGGGCACCGATCTCGGCGATGAACGTGGTGCGCAAGCACGTGTCGCGGGTCAAGGGTGGGCGCCTGGCCCTCGCCGCCTCGCCGGCACGCGTCGTCAGTCTGGTCGTATCGGACGTCCCGGGTGACAATCCCGCCTTCGTCGCCTCCGGGCCGACCGTGCCGGACCGGTCGAGCCTGGAAGAGGCACGCGAGATCGTCGCGCGCTACGCCATGGCGCTGCCGGAGCGGGTCGTCGCCCATCTTCGCTCGGATGCGGCGCGCGCACCGAGCCCCGACGATCCTGCCTTTGCCGGCAACGAGGTCCATGTGATCGCTTCGGCGAGCGTGTCGCTGGAAGCTGCGGCGGCGCGGGCGCGGCAGAGCGGCATCGAGGCGATGATCCTGTCGGATGCGATCGAGGGCGAGGCGCGCGATATCGGCCGCATGCATGCCGCACTCGCCCGCGAAGTGGCGTTGCGCGCCCGACCTTTCGCCAAACCCGTCGTGCTGCTTTCCGGCGGCGAGACGACGGTGACGATTTCCGGCAAGGACTACGGCAAGGGCGGCCGCAACAGCGAGTTCCTCTTGTCGCTGGCGCTCGACATAGATGGCGTCGCGGGGATCGATGCGCTCGCCGCAGACACGGACGGCATCGATGGTTCTGAAGACAATGCCGGCGCCTTTGCCGACGGGACGAGTGTCGGCCGCATGCGGGCGGCAGGCGCCGATCCCCGCGCCCATCTCGCCCGCCACGACGCATGGTCGGCCTTCGCCGCCAGCGGCGATCTCTTCGCGCCGGGTCCTACCGGCACCAATGTCAATGATTTCCGGGCGATCTTGATTCGCTGATGTGAATGACCACGGCGCAACATGGCCCCTCCCCAGCCCCTCCCCACAGGTGGGCTTAAGTTGCCGCGGCCTCTGCGATCCTCTTTACGGTACGGCAGATGCTACGTTGGAAAATGGCAATCGGCCGCAGCGGGCGCCAAAGCCCCTCCCACCTGTGGGGAGGGGTTGGGGAGGGGGCGAGCCACGAGGCACGAAAGGCGTCGGGGAACACCTATGCCGCAAGCCCCTTCTTCGCCAGCATCGCATCCGGGCTCGGCAGCTTGCCGCGAAAGGCCCTGTAGGCGTCTTCCGGATCGATCGCCCCGCCGACGGAATAGATGTGGCCCTTGAGCTTGGCCGCCATTGCCGGATCGAAGGGGTCGCCGGTCTCCTCGAAGGCGGCGAAGGCGTCGGCGTCGAGCACCTCCGACCACATGTAGGAATAGTAGCCGGCCGAGTAGCCGTCTCCGGAGAAGACATGCAGGAAATGCGGGCTGCGATGCCGCATGACGATCGATGCCGGCAGATCGATCCTTTCGAGCGTCGCCGCCTCGAGCGCCATCGGATCGCCGATGTTTTCCGCCGTATGATAGGCCATGTCGACGAGCGCCGACGCGGTGAACTCGACGGTGGCAAAGCCGGAATTGAAGGTCCGCGCCGCCAGCACCTTGTCGAGGAGGGCGTGCGGCATCGGTTCGCCGGTGCGGTAGTGCACGGCGTATTTCCTAAGAATCTCCGGCACCGTCAGCCAATGCTCGTAAAGCTGTGACGGCAGTTCGACGAAGTCGCGCGAAACGCCGGTGCCAGACACCGAGGGGTAGGTGACGTTCGACAGCATGCCGTGCAGCGCGTGGCCGAACTCGTGGAAGAGGGTGCGGGCGTCGTCGATGGAAAGCAGTGCCGGCTTGCCGTCGGCGGGCTTGGCGAAGTTGCAGACATTGTAGACGATCGGGATTTCGCCGACCGCACCGTTCTTCAATTTCAGCTTGTGCTGCGACTGGAAGGAGCTCATCCAGGCGCCGGAGCGCTTGGAGGAGCGGGCGAAGTAGTCGCCGAGGAAGAGCGCCGCGAGCTTGCCCGAAGCGTCGCGGATCTCGAAGACGCGGACGTCCGGATGGTAGGCGGCGATGCCGCTCTTTTCCGTCACCGTAATGCCGAAGAGACGATGGGCGACGTCGAAGCAGGCGCCGATAATCCTTTCAAGCTGCAGATAGGGCTTCAGCTCGCTTTCCGAGAAGCTGAACTTTTCCGCTCTCAGCTTTTCGGCATAGTGGCGCCAGTCCCAGGGCATCACGTCGTGATTGCGGCCTTCAGCAGCGATCAGCCTGGCAAGATCCGCCTCTTCCTCCCGGGCCCGGGCCACCGCCTTTTCCCAGACCCGCAGCAACAGGCCGTTCACCGCTTCCGGCGTCTTCGCCATGGTGTCGTCGAGCTTGAGTGCGGCGTAGTTCGGATAGCCGAGCAGCTTCGCCTTTTCCGCCCGTAGCGAAAGCGTCTCGGCGATGATGCCGCGATTGTCGGTCTCGCCGCCATTTTCGCCGCGCGCCGTCCACGCCCGGAAAGCCTGCTCGCGAAGCTCGCGGTTTTCCGAGAAGGTCAGGAACGGCTCGACGATAGAGCGCGACAGCGTCACCGCATACTTACCGTCCTCGCCCCGGTCGCGTGCCGCTTCGGCCATCGCGTCCTTGAGGAAATCCGGCAGCCCGGCCAGTTCCTCATCGCTCGTGAGCATGAGCGCCCAGTTCTTCTCATCGGCCAGCACGTTCTGGCCGAATTTCGCGCCGAGGCCGGCAAGCGTTTCGTTGATTGTCGCGAGTCGCTCCTGCTCCACCTTGTCGAGCTTGGCGCCGGACTTGACGAAACCCTTCCAGTGCCGTTCGAGAACACGCGTCGCCTCGAGATCGAGTCCGAGTTCCTGCCGCTTCTCCCACACCGTGTCGATGCGGCTGAAGAGCGCCGGATTCGTGCCGATCTTCGAATAGTGGCGCGACATCTTCGGTGCAATGTCGCGCTCCAGCGCCTGGATCACCTCGTTGGTGTGGGCACCGGCCTTGGTCCAGAACAGTGCCGAAACGCGCGACAGCTCGTCGCCGGCGATCTCCAGAGCGACGACAGTATTGTCGAAGCTCGGCGGCTCGGGATTGTTGGCGATCGCCTCGATCTCCGCCTCGTGGCTCGCGAAGGCGGCATCGAAGGCGGGCGCGAAGTCCTCGTCGTTTATCGCCGCGAAGCGCGGCAAGCCCTCATGGCCGGTCCAGTGTGTGAGGGCGGGATTGAGCGAAGCGTCGGCGGTCATGAGATTCCTTTCGCATGCGGATCGCACCGGGCGTGGGCTTGACGCACCGGCAGATGTGACGTGGTTGGCGGACGCGGGCTGTTCAAGCCCTGCGCATGCCGAAAAGACCGGGCGCCGCGTGCCAGATCGCCTGCACGGCGAAGCCGATGAAGAGCAGCCCGGATAGCCGGACGATGGTGAGCTCGTGGCGCCGGTAGAAGCGCCGGACGACCGAGGCGCCGATAATGGCGACCAGAATCACATCGGCGAGCAGGAAACCGATCAGCGACACGGCGAGGAGCATCGGCAGGGCGTCGAATTCCAAGGCGTTGGCGGAGCCGGCGAGGAGCGCCGTGAAGGTCGCGAGCGCCACCGGATAACCCTTGGGATTGGTGAGCCCGAAGATCAGCCCGCGTCGGAGCGGCCGCTCGACCGTCATCAGGGCGCGATTGTCGCCCTTCGGCCGGGCCTTCAGCGCCGTCCAGCCAATCCAGGCGAGATAGGCGCCGCAGATGAGCCCGAGAATGTCAAAGAGCGCCGTACCGATCGAGCGGGCACCGACGATGGCGATGAGCGCCAGCGTCGACCAGAGGATATCGCCGGCGAGGTGGCCACCCATGAACAGCGCGCCGGCTTTCCGGCCCTGGCCGGCGCCGATGCCGAGCAGCGCCAGGAAGGCGGGGCCGGGGATCAGCGTATAGGAAAGAGCCGCAAGGAAGGCACCGACAAGAAGCGTCTCGGACATCTTGGAACCCCGGTTGTGGAATTCGGTCATTCGAGCGTCCGGCGCCGATTCCGTCAAGCGGAAACCGGCAGTGGCGGCGAACCGGGCCGGCTTGTCTCAGCGCCTCATCTTGGCCTGCGACGGTTTGCGGAAGGTGAGGATGTCCATCGTGGCCTAAACCACCTCTGCGACAGCCCGAATGAACCTGCGCATGGGCTTTTCCTCGCCGTTGGGGCGAACCGGTGATCGGTCCATATTATCATTTTCTCGCGCTCCGGCAGGCGAGGTCTGTTTCCGAGGGAACCGGTAGACGCGCACAAATCTTTCGCCAACGCGATTTCCCTCGATACGAAGTTGCGTTAAGAACCGCCCGAGTTTTCCCCTCGAGAAGGACTATCCATGACTGTGCGCAATCTCTTCCTTCTGCCCGGCGACGGCATCGGCCCGGAAGCCATGGCGGAAGTCCGTAAAATCATCGCTTACATGAACTCCGAGCAGGACGCCGGTTTCGTCACGGAGGAGGGGCTCGTGGGTGGATCCGCCTATGACGCCCACGGCGCGGCGATCTCGGAAGAGGACATGGCCAAGGCCCTTGCCGCCGACGCGGTGCTTTTCGGCGCCGTCGGCGGACCGAAATGGGACGCGGTTCCCTATGAAGTGCGCCCGGAAGCCGGACTTCTCCGCCTGCGCAAGGATCTGGAACTCTTTGCGAACCTGCGCCCGGCCATCTGCTATCCGGCGCTTGCCAACGCGTCCTCGCTGAAGCCGGAGCTGGTCGAAGGCCTCGACATCCTGATCGTCCGTGAGCTGACCGGCGGCGTCTATTTCGGCGAGCCGAAGGAAATCATCGATCTCGGCAACGGCCAGAAGCGCGGCATCGACACCCAGGTTTACGACACCTACGAGATCGAGCGCATCGCCGGCATCGCCTTCGAGCTGGCGCGCACCCGCAACAACCGCGTCTGCTCGATGGAAAAGCGCAACGTCATGAAGTCGGGCGTGCTCTGGAACCAGGTTGTTACCGAGACGCACAAGGCAAAGTATTTCGACGTTCAGCTCGAGCACATGCTGGCCGACGCAGGTGGCATGCAGCTGGTGCGGCAACCGAAGCAGTTCGACGTGATCGTCACGGACAACCTGTTCGGCGACATGCTGTCGGACGTCGCTGCGATGCTGACCGGTTCGCTCGGCATGCTGCCTTCGGCCTCGCTCGGGGCACCGGACGCCAAGACCGGCAAGCGCAAGGCGCTCTACGAGCCGGTGCATGGCTCGGCGCCGGACATTGCCGGCCAGGGCATCGCCAACCCGATCGCGATGATCGCCTCCTTCGCCATGTGCCTGCGCTACTCCTTCAACCTCGTGAAGGAAGCCGATAATCTCGAAAAGGCAATCGCCAACGTGCTCGACAAGGGCATCCGCACCGGCGACATCATGGCGGATGGCTGCCGGAAGGTCGGCACCGTAGAAATGGGCGACGCCATTCTCGCCGAGTTCAAGGCGCTCTCGGCCTGATCGGCCGTTACTCTCGCCTACCTATACGAACACACCTCCGGACACGGTCCGGAGGTGTTTTGATTTGAATCCCTTGATTTTTCCGCGCTCGACTTCACATGCAGGGAACCGATCCGGGAAACACGACATGAACCAACCGCTTGCCTCCTCCAGCTGGATCCTGCTGACGACGATCATTCTCGTCGTGGCCCTCGTTCCCTTCGATCCGCACCTGTCGCAATGGGCGCAGGGCCTGCCGCAAGAGATCATCGGCTTCAACCGGGCAATCACCGATTTCGGCACCTTCGCCTGGATGATCTATACCTCCGCGACCCTGCTCCTGATCGCCTTCATCGTCAGGCGATCGTCGCGACGCAACACCGTCCGGCAGCGGGCCCGCACGGCACGCCGCCTCGGGGCCTACTTCCTGCTGACGATCGGCACGGCAAGCGTGCTGGTGCACGGGTTGAAGCTGCTGATCGGCCGCGCCCGCCCGGAGCTCTTCGCCGAATACGGGGCCTACAGCCTGACGCCCTTTACCGGCAGCGGCGCTTTCGAGAGTTTTCCATCGGGCCACTCGACGGCCGCCGGCGCCTTCTTCGGTGCCTTCGCCATGCTGACGCCGAGGCTGCGGCCGCTCTTTCTGATCTTGGCGCTGCTGATCGGCGTGTCGCGCGTCGTCGTCGGCGCCCACTATCCGAGCGATGTGGCGGCCGGCCTGCTGCTCGGCCTCTGGACCGCAATGATGGTCGCCTTTCTCTTCGCCCGCCGGGACTGGCTCTTCCGGCTCGACGCCGGCGGCTGGCCGGCACCGAAGACCGCGCGTTCTCGGCTCAAATAAAAAGCCGGCGCGGAGGCCGCGCCGGAGTCAGGAGAGCTTATTGGATATCGAGGAAAGGCTGCCTTATTTGCGGCTCAGTCCATCGCGTCGATGTTGCGGTCCTTGGTTTCCGGCAGGAACAGCAGGCCGATCACCAGGGTGATGCCGGCGAAGACGATCGGGTACCAGAGACCATAGTAGATATCGCCCTTTGCCGCGCTCATGGCGAAGGCCGTTGCCGGAAGCAGGCCGCCGAACCAGCCGTTGCCGATGTGATAGGGCAGCGACATGCCGGTGTAGCGGATGCGGGTCGGGAAGAGTTCGACGAGCAGAGCGGCGATCGGTCCGTAGACCATCGTCACATAGATGACGAGGACGGTCAGCACGGCAATGATCACCGTCCAGTTGACGCGAGCCGGATCGGCCACCATCGTGAATGCGCCTCCTTTGTCGATCGAATAGACCGCCATTTCGGTCGCGCTGCCGACTTCTTCCTTGGTCAGCAGTTTGTCGGCAGTCAGCTTGTCGGCCGGAACCATGGTCTTGTCGCCGGCGCGGATCGCAGCCGCGTCGAGGGCGAGCTCCGGATTGGCCGCGACGAAAGCGTCGAGCTTCGATTCTGGCACCTTTGCGGCACCACGCACCAGCGGGTAGCCGGAGGCTTGCAGCGCCATGTTGACCTGCTTGCTGAACGCAGCATCCTCGGCTTTCGCCTTGTCGCCGGCGGCGACCGCGTCATAGCTGGTGATCGTCGTCTCGCCGACCTTCACGGTCGCCGGCGTCCCCGCGGCCGCCGTGGTCACCACGTCATAAGGCACCGAGTTCTTTGTCAGGAAGGCCGTTGCGATGTCGCACGAAGTCGTGAACTTCGCCGTGCCGGTCGGGTTGAACTGAAATTTGCAGTCCCCGGGTGCGGCGGCGACGGTGGCGCGAACACTCTGCTGTGCCTCGGCCAAAGCCGGGTTTCCGGCCCAGGTCAAGGTTTTGAACAGCGGGAAGTAGGTCAGCATGGCGAGCAGCAGGCCGGCCATGATGATCGGCTTGCGGCCGATCTTGTCGGAAAGCCAGCCGAAGAAGACGAAGAAGCCGGTGCCGAGCACGAGCGAGGCGGCAACCATCAGGTTCGCCGACTGGCCGTCGATCTTCAGGATGCTCTGCAGGAAAAACAAGGCGTAGAACTGGCCGGAATACCAGACGACGGCCTGACCGACGACGGCACCGAAGAGCGCCAGCAGCGCGACCTTGGCATTCCGCCACTGGCCGAAGGCCTCCGTCAGCGGCGCCTTCGAACCCTTGCCCTCTTCCTTCATCTTCTTGAAGGCCGGCGATTCGTTCATCTTCAGCCGAATCCAGACGGAGACGCCAAGAAGCACGCAGGACAGCAGGAAGGGTATGCGCCAGCCCCACGCGGCGAAGGCCTCCTTGCCGAGTATGAACTGCACGAACAGGATCACCACCAGCGACAGGAACAGGCCGAGCGTCGCCGTCGTCTGAATCCACGAGGTGAAATAGCCGCGACGGCCATGCGGCGCATGTTCGGCAACATAGGTTGCGGCGCCGCCATACTCACCACCGAGCGCCAGACCCTGCAGCAGGCGCAGGACGATCAGGATGATCGGCGCGGCTATACCGATCGAAGCGGCACCGGGCAGAACGCCGACCAGGAAGGTCGACAGACCCATGATCAGGATCGTGACGAGGAACGTATACTTGCGGCCGACAAGGTCCCCGATCCGGCCGAAGACGAGCGCGCCGAAGGGGCGCACCAGGAAGCCTGCGGCAAAGGCAAGCAGCGCGAAGATGTTGCGGGTCGTCTCCGGATACTGGCTGAAGAAGGTCGCGCCGATATAGACGGCGAGCGATCCATAAAGATAGAAATCATACCATTCGAAGACGGTACCGAGCGACGAGGCGAAGATGACCTTCTTCTCCTCGGCGGTCATAGGGCCGGCTTTCTTGACGCCGTCCGCTGTTGCGACATTTGCCATTTGATGATCCTCCACTTCAAAAGGCATTCCTTGAGCGCCCGTTCGATCGATCCGGCTCCTCCCCGAGGTCCGGAACGCGGTGCGCCTGAGTCGAGAGGATGTCAGAAAAGCCCTTCCCCAGGCAGGGATGCTTTCGTCCTATGACTTTCGTCTAATGTGGCGATCGGGCGCGGATTTGCCCCTCACCCTAACCCTCGCCCGCACGCGGCGTGACGACGGGGAGAGGGACCATGACGGTCGGGATCGGTTGGCCGGCCGAGCAATTCGAGGGGCGCAGAGGCTCCGGCGGCTTGACTCTTGTGGAAAAGCCGGTAAGAGCAGCGGCGAACGAGGAAACGAGATGCGACCGAACAATTCGTCCATCGCTGCGCTGCACGTGCCGGCCCATGCCGGGCAGGCGTGCGCTTTCTCGCTCGCAAGCAAAACAACGGCCAAAACGACGACGAAAACCGTCTGACGTCTCTGGCCCTCCGCTCTCTCCCCGGCACGGCCGGGGACAGGACCCTCGCGGACGATCCGCGCGGCTCCGCCTCCACCAGATGAGGAGAGACAGAAAGAGAGCTTAGAACATGGGTTTCAAGATTGCAGTCGCAGGCGCCACCGGCAATGTGGGCCGGGAGATGCTGAACATCCTCTCCGAACGGGGATTTCCTGCGGACGAGGTTGTGGCGCTCGCCTCCTCGCGCTCCATCGGAACTGAAGTGTCCTACGGTGACAAGACGCTGAAGGTCTCCAACCTCGAAACCTATGACTTCTCCGACACGGATATTTGCCTGATGTCGGCCGGTGGCGCGGTATCGCTCAAGTACTCGCCGAAGATCGGCCAGCAGGGCTGCGTCGTCATCGACAATTCGTCGGCCTGGCGCTACGACGCCGAAGTGCCGCTGATCGTGCCGGAAGTGAACGCCGACGCAGTTTCCGGCTTCACCAAGAAAAACATCATCGCCAATCCGAATTGCTCGACGGCTCAGCTCGTCGTCGCCCTAAAGCCGCTGCACGACCACGCGAAGATCAAGCGCGTCGTCGTCTCCACCTACCAGTCGGTCTCCGGCGCCGGCAAGGACGGCATGGACGAGCTCTTCAACCAGACGCGCGCGGTCTTCGTCGCCGACCCGATCGAGAGCAAGAAGTTCACCAAGCGCATCGCCTTCAACGTCATTCCGCATATCGACGTCTTCATGGAGGACGGCTACACCAAGGAAGAGTGGAAGGTTCTCGCCGAGACCAAGAAGATGCTCGATCCGAAAATCAAGGTGACCTGCACCGCGGTGCGCGTGCCGGTGTTCATCGGCCATTCGGAATCGGTCAATATCGAATTCGAGAACGAGATCACCGCCGACGAGGCGCGCGAGATCCTGCGCGAGGCGCCGGGTTGCCTCGTCGTCGACAAGCATGAGAACGGCGGCTACGTAACGCCCTATGAATGCGCCGGCGAAGACGCGACCTATATTTCGCGCATCCGCGAGGACGCGACCGTCGAAAACGGTCTCAACATGTGGGTGGTCTCCGACAACCTGCGCAAGGGTGCGGCGCTGAATGCCGTTCAGATTGCCGAACTGCTTGTCAATCGCGGCCTGATCAAGCCGCGCAAGCAGGCGGCTTGATCAGGCGGCGATCACGCATAATCCGAAGCCCCGCTCGGCGACATCGACCTTGCGGGGTTTCGCCTTCGGGGCGGTGGATTCACGTGAAACATCGCCGGGGGACGAGAGCAAACGAGAGAGCCCGGGCGGGGCGGGCTTTCAAGTCAACCATTCGGGCTTTGACGGGGTATACCATGCACATGGCAAGGTGCGCAGTAACGGGGCTTGCAGCCCTCATCTCAACGGCATTTCTTCCCGCGGCCGCTTCTGCGGCGCAATGCGGCAACGGCGCCGGGGGCTTTTCCGCCTGGGTCGCCGAGTTCAAGCGCGAGGCGGCCGGCAACGGCATCAGGCCATCGGTGCTCGATCAGGCTCTCGCCAATGTTTCCTACAGCCGGGCGACGATCCGTGCCGACCGCGGCCAGAAAAGCTTCAAGCTGTCGCTCGACCAGTTCATGCAGAAGCGCGGCGGCCAGGCGATCATCTCGCGCGGCCGGAAAATGCGCGCCCAGAACGCCGCGCTTTTCGAAAGCATCCAGCAGCGCTACGGCGTGCCGGCCGGCCCGCTGATCGCCATCTGGGGCATGGAGACCGGCTTCGGCTCCTTCATGGGCAAGGAGCACACGCTCTCCGCCGTCTCGACGCTCGCCTATGATTGCCGCCGCTCTGCCTATTTCACCGACCAGCTCTATGCCGCGCTTCAGCTCGTCGAACGGGGCGATCTGAGCCCCACCGCCCGCGGCGCTGCCCATGGCGAAATCGGTCAGACGCAGTTCCTGCCGCTGAACGTCTTGAAATTCGGCGTGGATGGCGACGGCAACGGCCATATCGACATGGTGCGCTCGAAAGCCGACGCGCTGGCCTCGACCGCAAACTTCCTGCGCGGCCACGGCTGGCAGCCGGGTGGCGGCTACCAGCCGGGCCAGGTGAACTACGCGGCGATCCAGGGCTGGAACGCCGCAAGCGTCTACCAGCAGGCGATCGCCATCATCGGCGCCGAGATCGACGGCGACTGATCAGAAACAGCCACGCTTGAATTGCCCTCATCCGCCTGCCGGCACCTTCTCCCCGCTTGCGGGGAGAAGGGACTTTGCTGCAACCTCTGCGCCCCTTTCCTGAAGGATCGCGGTGCTGTTCTGCGGATCGCTCAAGCAGATTTCTGAACAGGCATCGGCCGTTCCGCCAGTCCCTTCTCCCCGCCTGCGGGAAGGGACTGGCGGCAGACCGGATGATGGGCGAACCCATATGTCTGTCAGTGTCGCGTCACGTTCCCGGGCGGGTGAAATCGCCGGTCTTCGCGTCCATCACCCAGAGCTCGCCGGTCGAAATGTCGAACCAGGCGCCGTGAAGCTGCAGTTTTCCCTTCGCCTCGAGGACCTGCACGCAAGGAAAAGTCCGGAGATTGGCGATCGAATTGCGGATGGATACGCGCTCGAGCGCGCGCTGGCGTTCGGCCGGCGTCATCACCTCGTTGCTCTGGATCTGCTCCGCGGCGGGCTTCAAGAGATTCATCCAGCGGCCGATGAAATCGCCGGGCGAGAGCGGTTCCGCATCCGGATCGAGGGCCGCCTTGATGCCGCCGCAGCGGCCGTGACCCATGACGACGATATCGCTGACACGCAGCGACTGGACCGCGAATTCCAGGGCCGCCGAGGTTGAGTGATAGTGCCCGTCCGGCTCATAGGGCGGCATCAGATTGGCAACGTTTCGGATGACGAAGAGCTCGCCCGGGCCGCAGTCGAAGATCGTTTCGGGGGCCGCACGCGAATCGCAGCAGGCGATGAGCATCGTCCGCGGCTTCTGCCCCGTTTCTGCTAGTGTCTTGTAGCGTTGCTGCTGTTCGCTGAACCGGCCGCTCATGAAGTTGCGATAGCCGTTCAGAAGATGTTCCGGGAAACGCTGCATATCCATCGGTTACCTCGCTGCGATCGTCAGATCAATCCATTATGAGCAGTTTCTTTATTTCGGCCGCACCTGGCTCGGATGCAACAGCCGGCGCATCTGCACCATCGCCATCGGCGTCGCCAGGCTCGAAGCATCCTGCTCGAGCGTCAATTCGTCGGCGCCGCGCTTGCGGCTGCGCGCGATGATCTCGAACACGCTGGCGGTGGCCATCTGCAGCGCCCGCTCCTCGGAAAGCCCCTGAAGAAGTCGGGCCAGGAAAACGGCCGAAAGCAGGTCTCCGGTGCCGTTCGGCGGGTCGTCGATCAGCCGATGCTCAGCAAGCAGCGCATGGCGGCCGGAGAGATAGAGATTGCCGGTGCCGCCGCTCATCATGGGGATCGCCGAAGTCACCAGCACCTGCGGCGGCCCAAGACCAAGTGCTGCGTCGAGAATCGTCGCATTGGTCTCGAGTGCTGCGCCCGCAAGCCAGGCAAGCTCGAATCGGTTCGGCGTCGCGAGCGTCGCCAGCGGCAGCAGCCGGTCGCGGATGGCGGCGGCAATCTCGACCGGCACGTAAAGGCCGTTCACATCGCCGATCACCGGGTCGCAGGCGTAGAAAAGGTCTGGATTGCGGCCCCTGAGCACCGTCACCAGCCGGGCGACGCCCTCGGCCTGAGCAGGCGAACCCAGGTAGCCGGAGAGGACGGCGCGCACCTCGCCCGCCCAGCGGGCGCTGGCGAGATCGTCGATGACGGACCGAAAATCCGCGTCCGGCATCACCACCCGCGTCGAACGGCCATGACCGGGATGCCAGGGAAGAATGATGGTTGGCAGCGCCCACACACGATGCCCGAGCGTCTCCAGCGCGAACACGGCGGCGCGATTGCCGACGGTGCCGCGAACCACGTGGCTGGAGATGACGATGACGGCGCCTGGCGCGGCGTGCATTTCGGACATCGGGGCAAGACCATCCTTCGATTCGAAGCGTGATCGCCCGACTGTCGCCGCCTTGTCAACAGGCAGTCGCTCGGGACGATTTTGAAGCCTTGCGGGGTTTTGTTCGTTTTCATCGTTTTTCTGGAAATTTTTGCGAAATCACCCCGGATTTAAATGGATTTAGGTGGACTCGGCGTGAATTTCTTCAAAAACCGGCTCGATTTCGCCCAAATTCGTTTAAAAAACCATCGCCATTGACCATGGTTCTGATAGGGTCAACTATCATTTTTGGGGGAGCGAGTTCATGGGCGTGAAGCATAATCCGAAACGGGACCGTCACATCGATGCGGCCCGTGCGGCAGTGACCAAGATCGGTGCCGAAACTCTGCCGCCGGAAATCCTCTTCAGCGGCGCGAGCAACGACGACCTTGATCTTTATTCGCCGGACATGCTGGCGCTGACCGCCGCCCATGCGCGCAAGGAACTGGCCCGCTGGGACGGCGGCAGACCGCAGGTGTCGGTCGAGACGGTGCCGGGCGTGGCGCCGGATGGAACGGAAGTCTCGATCATCGCCGTCACCGAACGCAACATGCCTTTCCTCTACGACTCCGTCATGGGCGAGGTGACGAGCACCCATCGCGACATCCACCTGGCGATCCACCCCATTCTGGTTAGGGAGCCGGGCCAGCCCGCCAAATTGTTCGACCCGGACGAGGGAAGCGACCCCGCCCACCGCATCAGCCACATCCAGATCCATCTGAGCAAACTGACGCCGCTCGAGGAGCGGTCGCTGAGCAAGCGCATCAGCGACGTGCTGGAGCAGGTTCATCAGGCGGTACACGACTGGCCGGCGATGACCGCTCTCCTCGATCAGGCCATGCGGGAACTGGAAGATTACAGCGCCTCCCGCAAGAAGAGCGACCGCGACGAGGCCCTCGCCTTCCTTCGCTGGCTAAGGGACAATAATTTCACCTTCCTCGGAATGCGCGAATACACCTATTCCGGAAAGGGCGAGAAAGCGAGCGTCGAGCGCGGCAGGGGGCGCGGCCTCGGCATCCTCTCCAATCCCGAGGTCCGCGTTCTCAGGCAGGGCAAGGATGCGGTTCTGACGACGCCGGAGATCCTGGCCTTCCTCGAAGGTCCCGACTTCCTGATCGTTACCAAGGCCAATGTGAAGTCGGTCGTCCACCGCCGGGCCTATATGGATTATATAGGCGTCAAGCGCTTCGACGCCGATGGCAACGTCGTTGGCGAGCTGCGCATCGTCGGCCTCTTCACCTCGACCGCCTATACGAGGCAGGCGGCGGAAATTCCACTGTTGCGGCACAAGATCGAGAAGATCATCGATCACTTCGGCTACGATCCGCAGAGTCACTCCGGCAAGATGCTGGCCAATACGCTCGAAGCCTATCCGCGCGACGATCTCTTCCAGATCGACATCGGCCTGCTCGCCGCCTTCTCGGAGCAGATCAACGAGCTTGGCGACCGGCCGCGGGTGCGCGTGCTGCCGCGCATCGACCACTTCGACCGCTTCGTCTCGGTCATCGTCTTCGTGCCGCGCGAGCAATATGATTCGGCTGTCCGCGAAAAGATCGGCGACTACCTGAAGACCGCCTATGACGGCCGCGTCTCCGCCTATTACCCCGCCTTCCCGGAAGGAGGCCTGGCGCGCGTCCATTTCATCATCGGGCGCTCGGGCGGCAGGACGCCGCGCGTCCCGCAGGCGAAGCTCGAGGAAGCCGTCCGCGCCATCGTCACCCGCTGGACCGACCGCTTCAACCTGTTCGCCCGCAACGACGGTGTCGAGCTCGTGGTCGGCGAAGCCTATCAGGCCGCCTTTACGCCGGCCGAGGCCTATGCGGATCTCACCGGGATAGCCGCCTGCAAGGCGGACGATCCGATCCGCATCTCCTTCTATCACCGGGACCGGGAGAGCCCCGACGCGCTGGAACTAAAGATCTTCCACGCCGAGACGCCGGTCTCGCTGTCCCGCCGCGTGCCGCTCCTCGAAAATCTCGGCTTCCGCGTCATCAGCGAGCAGACCCACGATATCGGCGTGCGTGCCCCCGGGCAGGAGCCGCGCGAGGTCGTGCTGCACGACATGGAGCTCATTCACCGCGACGGCCACTCGGTCAATCTCGCCAAGACCGGCGCCGCCCTGGAGGAAGCCTTCCTTGCGGCCTGGAACGGCACGATCGAGGATGACAACTTCAACCGGCTGGTGCTGCTCGCCGGGCTCACCGCCCGTGAAGTGACGGTGCTGCGCGCCTATTCGCGCTATTTGCGCCAGGCGGGAATTACCTATTCGCAAGGCTACATCGCCGATACGCTGAACAAATATCCGGCGATCGCCGCCGATATCTTCCGGCTGTTCTCGATGCGGCTCGATCCGAAGGTGGACGCCAAGGCGCGCTCGAAGAAAGAGAGCGTGCTGCTTGCGACGATCGAGGAGGCGCTCGCTGCCGTGCCGAGCCTCGACGAGGACCGGATCCTGCGCCGCTACGTCAACGTCATCCAGTCGACGCTCCGGACCAATTATTTCCAGCAGGATGCCGAGGGCAGGCCGCGCGCCGTGCTCGCCTTCAAGCTTGATCCGAAACAGCTCGAAGGCCTGCCGGAACCGCGACCCTTCCGCGAAATCTTCGTCTACGGCACCGAAGTCGAAGGCGTGCACCTGCGCTTCGGCAAGGTGGCGCGCGGCGGGCTGCGCTGGTCCGACCGGGCTCAGGACTATCGGACCGAGGTGCTCGGCCTCGTCAAGGCGCAGCAGGTCAAGAACGCCGTCATCGTTCCGGTCGGCGCCAAGGGCGGCTTCTATCCGAAGCAGCTCCCCATTGGCGGCAGCCGCGACCAGGTCTTCAAGGCCGGAACCGAAGCCTACAAGACCTATATTCGCACGCTGCTCTCGGTGACCGACAACATCGTCGGCCAAGAGGTCGTGCCGCCGAAGGACACGCTTCGGCTAGACGGCGACGACCCCTATTTCGTCGTCGCGGCCGACAAGGGTACCGCGACCTTCTCGGACACGGCGAACGGGCTGGCGCAGGAGGCCGGCTTCTGGCTCGACGACGCCTTCGCTTCCGGCGGCTCGGCAGGTTACGACCACAAGAAGATGGGCATCACGGCGCGCGGCGCCTGGGAAGCCGTCAAGCGGCATTTCCGCGAGATGGACATCGACATCCAGACGACGCCCTTCACGGTCGCCGGCGTCGGCGACATGTCGGGAGACGTCTTCGGCAACGGCATGTTGCTTTCGGAGAAGATCCGGCTGATCGCCGCCTTCGACCACCGCGACATCTTCATCGATCCGAATCCGGATACCGATCTCTCCTTTGCCGAGCGCAAGCGCATGTTCGCGCTGCCGCGTTCGAGCTGGCAGGACTATGACCGCAAGACGCTTTCGCCGGGAGCAATGATCATCTCGCGCGCCGAGAAGCTGGTGACTCTGACGCCGGAGGCAATGGCGGCGATTGGCATAGACAAGCAGAAGGCGACGCCGTTCGAGATCATGAACGCCATCCTGAAGAGCCAGGTCGACCTGTTGTGGTTCGGCGGCATCGGCACCTATGTGCGCGGCAGCAACGAAACGGACGCCGAGGTCGGCGACCGCGCCAACGATCCGATCCGCGTCACGGCGGAAGAGGTGCGCGCGCGGGTCATCGGCGAAGGCGCCAATCTCGGCGTTACCCAGAGGGGACGCATCGGCTTCTCGCTTGCCGGCGGGCGCTGCAATTCCGATGCGATCGACAATTCGGCCGGCGTCAATTCCTCCGACGTTGAGGTCAATATCAAGATCGCACTCGCCTCGGCGATGCGCGACGGCCGGCTGACCCGGCCGAAGCGCAACACGCTGCTCGCCGCGATGACCGAAGAGGTCGGGCATCTCGTGCTGCGCAACAACTATCAGCAGTCGTTGGCGATCTCGCTCACCGAATTGCAGGGCCTCGGCAACCGCACGCCGCTGGCGCGGCTGATGGCGCGGCTCGAGACCGACGGGCACCTCAACCGCAAGGTGGAAACCCTGCCGACGGAACTGGCGATGGCCGAACGCTACCAGGCGGGCAAGCCGCTGACCCGCCCGGAAATCGGCGTGCTGCTCTCCTATGCGAAGCTGGTGCTGTTCGAAGAGCTGATCCAGAGCGAGCTGCCGGACGACCCCTATTTCACCGCGACCCTCGAACGCTACTTCCCGGCGAAGATGCGCAAGCCCTATGCCGGGGACATCCACGGTCACCGGCTGCGCCGCGAGATCATAGCGACGGTGCTCGCCAACGAGACGATCAATCGCGGCGGCCCCGCTTTCGTCTCGACGCTCACGGATGCGACCGGCTTCCTTTCCGCCGATGTCGTCAAGGCCGCAGTGCTGGCGCTCGACGGCTTCGACCTGCCGCGGATCTATAGCGAGATCGATGCGCTCGACAACAGGGTCAGCGGCCAGGTGCAGAACCGGCTCTACCAGGAAGTCGGCCGCATCTTCGCGCTGGTCGCCGAGCGGGCTTTGCGCACCCGAGCGTCCGAAGGCCCCGTTGCCGACGCCGTTCAGCGGCTGCGCGAGGGGCTGCAGAAGCTGCGCGGCACGATGCGTGCGGCGATTTCGAGCGGAAGCGCCGAGGAGGCGCGCCTGAAGGCGGCGGGCTTTATCGAAAGCGGCGTGCCGGCCAAGCTTGCCGAAGAGATCACCGAACTGTCGCTGATGACCCTGATCCCCGAGATCATGCAGATCGCCACGGTTACCGGCGAGCCGCTCAACCGCACGGCTCAGGGCTACTTCGCCGTGACCGAGACGTTCCGGGTCAACCGGCTGCTGGCGGCGGCCGACCGGGTACCGGCCACCGAACAGTTCGAGGCGATGGCGCTGACACGGGCCGTTGCCGACATCGCCACCGCACGGCGCGACATCACCGTCGCCGCCCTCGTTGAACAGAAGAAGGAACGCAATCCGGTTCTCGCCTGGCAGGAACAGGATCGTGAGCGCGTGTCGCGCGCCGGCGACCAGTTGAAGCTGCTGACCGAAAAGGGCGAGACGACGCTGGCCAAGATCACGGTCGCCGCAGGTCTCCTCAGCGATCTTGCACGCGGCAGGGCGAAATGACACAGTCCGTCGGGGCCGCTGGCCAGGAGGATTGATTCCGTTCCCGGTTCGAGCGTGTTTTCAACGCTTTGACCCTGCGCTCTGCTGAAGGGCGCAGGGGTCGGTTCCGGGAGGGGAGATTGGACATCGCAGCCGCACAGGCGCAGCAACAGCCGAAAACCACGCGCCTCGGCATTGCCGGCTGGATGCTGTTCGACTGGGCCGCCCAACCTTTCTTCACCGTCATCACCACCTTCATCTTTGCGCCCTATTTCGTTTCCCGGCTAACGACGGATCACACCGCCGGCCAGGCGATCTGGGGCTATACGCTGACGGTCTCCGGTATCGTCATCGCCGTGCTGTCGCCGGTCCTCGGTGCCATCGCCGATGCGACCGGACCCCGCAAGCCGTGGATCGGCTTTTTTGCCGCCATCAAGATCGCCTCGCTCGCCATGCTCTGGTTCGCGGTGCCTGGTTCGCCGCTGATCTACCCGGCGCTCTTCCTGGCGCTCGCAACGGTCGCCGCCGAGTTTTCGATCGTCTTCAACGATTCGATGATGCCCCTCCTGGTCAGCGAGAAGCACGTCGGTAGAATCTCCAACATCGCCTGGGGAATGGGCTATCTCGGGGGCATGATCGTGCTGATCGGCGTCGTTGCGCTGCTCGCCGGGAATCCGGCTACCGGCAAGACGGCGCTCGGGCTCGATCCGCTTTTCGGGCTCGACCCGGCCAAGGGCGAGGACGCCCGCATCACCGGCCCGATCTCGGCGCTCTGGTACCTCGTCTTCATCCTGCCGATGTTCCTCTTCACCCCGGATGCGGGCAAGGCGACGACGTCTCTGAAGGAGGCGACGGCTCGCGGCCTCACGGAACTCAAGGGCACGCTCGGGGAACTGAAAGAGAGGGCAGGGATCCTGCGCTTCCTGATCGCCCGCATGATTTTCCAGGATGGCGTCAACGGTCTGCTGGCGCTCGGCGGCACCTTCGCTGCCGGCATGTTCGGCTGGCAGACGATGGAACTCGGCCTCTACGGCATCATCCTCAACGTCGTCGCGATCGGCGGCTGCCTCTATGCGAGCCGGCTGGACACGCGGCTCGGCTCGAAGACCATCGTCGTCGCCAGCCTCGTTTGCCTGACCATTGCGACGCTCGGCATCGTCTCGACGGGTCCCAGTTTCACACTGTTCGGGCTGGTCCCGCTGCCGACGGCGGACTCTAGCGGCTTATTCGGCACCGCCGCCGAGAAGGCCTATATCCTCTACGGCCTGCTGGTCGGCATCGCCTTCGGTCCGGTCCAGGCCTCGTCGCGATCCTATCTCGCCCGCAGCGTCTCACCCGACGAGGCCGGGCGCTATTTCGGGCTCTACGCGCTGTCCGGCCGCGCCACCTCGTTCCTGGCGCCTGCCTCGGTTGCGACGATCACCGTAGCGACCGGTTCGGCGCGAATCGGCATGATGGCGCTGGTCGCCTTCCTCGCCGTCGGCCTCATGCTGCTGTTGCGCACGCCCTATCCGGCCCGCCGGCCGGGATAAACGGGCGCACGGGCGAGATTCGCGTTGCGCTCGGGAAGAGGTATGCGCTGACCTTTCGGGCTGCGACGAGGTGAGGCGCGAGCGGCTTTATGCCGCCCGCATCCCACTCCATCGTCATCCTCGGGCTTGACCCGAGGATCCATTCATGGGCCGCCAAAGTTCAGTGAGCGCTGCATTTCGGCGCCGCGCTGCTGGTGCTTCATGGCCTGCGCCTAGATCCTCGGGTCAAGCCCGAGGATGACGAACGAGAAGAGACTCAGCACCCACAGGTGTGCGCCACTGACATGACGGAACGCGCCTAACCGCTCAATGCCGGAAGTGCCGCATCCCGGTAAACACCATCGCGACATTGTGCTCGTTGGCGGCGGCAATGACCTCGTCGTCGCGCATCGAGCCACCCGGCTGGATGACGGCGGTGGCGCCGGCGGCGATCGCCGACCGCAGACCGTCGGCGAAAGGCAGAAAGGCCTCCGAAGCGACCGCCGAACCGCACGTCAGCGGCGCCGCAAGGCCGAGCGCCTTGGCCGCTTCCTCGGCCTTGATGGCGGCGATTCGAGCCGAATCGACGCGGCTCATCTGGCCGGCGCCGATCCCGGCCGTCTGGCCGTCCTTCGCATAGACGACGGCGTTCGACTTGACGTGCTTCGCCACCTTGAAGGCGAACTTCATGTCGTCGAGCTCCTGCGCTGACGGCGCGCGCTTGGTGACGACCTTGAGTTCGAGGTCCTCGACCATGCCGTTGTCGCGCGTCTGAATGAGCAACCCGCCGGCGACCGTCTTGGCGGTCAGCCCGGGCGTGCGCGGATCCGGCAAGCCGCCTGCCGCCAGCAGCCTGAGGTTCCGCTTGCGGGCGATGATCGCCTTGGCCTCGTCGCTGACCGACGGCGCGATGATCACCTCGGTGAAAAGCTTGACGATCTCTTCGGCCGTTTCGGCGTCGAGCTGCTGGTTGAGCGCGATGATGCCGCCAAAGGCCGAGGTCGAATCACAGGCGAGCGCCCGGCGATAGGCTTCGGCGAGCGACGGCGCGGTGGCGACGCCACAGGGATTGGCATGCTTGATGATCGCGCAGGCCGGCGCCTTTTCCGGCAGGAACTCCGCCACCAGCTCGAAGGCGGCGTCCGTGTCGTTGATGTTGTTGTAGGAAAGCTGCTTGCCCTGCAGCAGCGTCGCGGTCGCGACCCCCGGCCGCTTCTCGCCAGTGACGTAGAAGCCCGCCTTCTGATGCGGGTTCTCGCCGTAGCGCATCTCTTCCTTGAGCACGCCGCCGATGACCCGATGGCGCGGCATGGCGAAATCGAGCGCCTCGGCGAACCAGTTTGAGATCGCCGCGTCATAGGCAGCCGTCCTGGCATAGGCCTTGGCGGCCATTTTCTGCCGGAAGGCGTAGCGCGTCGTGCCGTCGGCGATTTCCTCGAGCAGCGCCGAATAGTCGGACGGGTCGGTGACGATCGTCACATAGGCATGGTTCTTGGCCGATGCGCGGATCATCGCCGGTCCGCCGATGTCGATATTCTCAACCGTGGTCGGATAGTCGCCGCCCTCGGCGCGGACTTCCTCGAACGGATAGAGATTGATGACGACGAGATCGATCGCGGTTATCCCATGCGCGTCCATCGCCGCCTTGTGGTCCGCGTCGTCGCGGATGGCGAGCAGGCCGCCGTGGACGCCGGGATGAAGCGTCTTGACGCGGCCATCCATGACTTCCGGAAAGCCGGTCAATTCGGAAACGTCGCTGACCGGAAGGCCGGCCCCCGCCAGCGCCTTGTGCGTGCCGCCGGTCGAGACCAGCCTTACGCCCTTTTCATTGAGGGCGCGGGCGAGGTCGACGATACCCGCCTTGTCGGAGACGGAGAGGAGGGCGGTTTGGATCCGGACCTCGTCCGGAGCCGGGATTTTCTTGGAGGCGACAGCCATCAACCATGCTCCTTTGGCAGCGCCGGACGCTTGGAAAGAGGGGTGCCGGCGATTGGAATGGCTGCCCGTTAGCACAGCTTGCCGACGGAAGGAACCTTCGCAGCCGCGGAGGTTGAAAATAGGCTTGGTCCTACCCCTCGCGGGTCAGCGTCCACTGGATTTCCGGCTGGGCCGCAACCGCGAAGGTCACGGTGATCTGCGACGAGGCGCGCACGCCGGACGGATCGGCGAAGAAGACGTCCTCCTCGATCGCCAGGTCTCCATCCCGGCAGGCAAAGAGCCAGGCCTCGCCGTCCGGCGCGCTCAGATAGATCTCGCTCTTGCTGCTTTGCCGCAGCCCGATCGCCGGATGGATGTGAAAACGGGCGACAGCCATCGCGCTGTCGGACGCCTCCGGATCGCTGCCGTTTTCCCGCGAAAGCCGGTCGCGCCCGCGGATCAGCCGGCCGCCGTTCAGAATGCCGACGTCGCGCTCGTGGATGAGGCCGAAGGCGGCGAGATAGCCGTTATGGCTCGCCTTGACGGATTCGATTCGGCCCGGCTCGTCGTTTCGCTCCGTCTCGACCTGCGATACGCCGCTCACCATGATTGCGCCGAGAAAGCGCGATTGCGAAAAGCGCGAGGAGGAGGTGTCGTTCACCGTCACCGTCGAGTGGGCGGCGGTGGCGCGGGCCATCTGCCGGAATCGTTCGCCGGCGAACTTCGGCGCGCCGGAATTGACGATGAGGCGGTTTCGCCCCGACGACATCTCGAAGGAGAGGCAGCCGGCATGGGCGCTGCGCGACAGATCGACCGACAGGGGTCGGCCCGTATCTACGATGACCACCGTCTCGCCGAGCGAGAGCCGCTCGAAACTGATGTGCGGCAGCGACCGGAACGGCTCGCCCGCGGTCTCGTCGTAGCGCAGCACCGAAGCAAGCTCGTGTGCCGGCACCGAGGTTGCGCCGTTGAAGAGCGCCAGTTCGCCGCTCTGATGCCGGAAGAACCGAAGCGCCGGGTACATCCGGTCGATGCCGGAAATCAGCCGCGACGGCACGTCGTGACCGAGATTGACATAGGTCTGGCGCAACGGCAGCAGGTCGAGCAGCAGTTCGAGTCCGGCGCGGGGATTGCGGGAGAAGTGGCCGCCATCCGCGAGGATCTGCCGGTCGAGTTCGAGGTCCAGACCGCGCGCCGCCCGGCGCAGCACCGAAGGCGAGACCGGCATTGACACGGACGCCATTGCCAGCGCGATGCGAACCCTGAGCCGCGCCTCGCCCTCCGGTACCGTTCCGGCGACGTGGCGAAGATAGCGGACCTGATAGGTGAGGCTTTTCAGGAAGCGGCGATAGAAGCCATGCTCTGCGTTGCGCAGCACCACCGGCGAATGCGACAGCCAGGCGATGACCCGCTGCGCGATCACATCCGCTTCCCAGGAGATGCCGCCGATGTTGCGGCCATGCGTGCCCATCCAGTCGTCGACGATCTGACGGAGCCTCGCAAAGCCCGCTTCATCGCGGACGGCGCGCATGTGGCGCAGCCAGTCGAAGGCATGCAGCCGATTGGCAAATTCGTGCGACGGCAGATCGATCTCGAACGGCGATTCACCTTCGGTGTCGAGCACCCGGCCGGCGAGCGGATAGCGGCCCTGAAGGATTTCCTCCGCTACAAAGGGGTCGATGGCTCTGAGATCGGTCGGCGCGACGATAAGCCTGTCCGGGGTTGACCTGGAAAAACGCAGGGCCGCCAGCCGCCCAAGCGAAATCCGCCGCGCAAGGCGGCGCCAGCCTTCGCGCAGATACAGGTAAAGCAGCCTTCGTCTAGCGGAAAACAGCATCGGCGCCTGCAGGTTTGTTGATGGCCGCGACGGAACCTTCGAAGCGCTTGATGAGCACCTGTCGGGATTGCGCCAGAATCGCTTTCATGGGCCGGAATGGTGCCGGAAGGAAGATTAAATTTCTATCAATTTGCCGCCATTGATAGGCAGACGGTTCTGAAGCGTCAATCGTCGCTGCCCAGGGATCGGCGCAGCACAGCCGCGTAGAAGCCGTCGAGCCCGCCGGAAAAGGGGGGCTCGAGCGGCAGCATCGCCGGTGTCGTGCGGAACTCGCCGAGCGCGGTGATCGCCGCCTCGAGCCCCGGCCAATCGGACGGGGCGATGGGCACGCGCTCGCAAAGTCCGTCGCCTAGAACGCGTTCAACGACCTCTTCGCCTTCGCGCGGGTCCAGCGAGCAATTGGAAAAGACCACGATGCCGCCGGGCTTAACGAGCCTCAACGCATGCCGCAGCAGCCGCTCCTGGAGGCGGGCGAGCTTTTCCACATCCTCCGGCCCTTTCGTCCAGAGCACATCCGGGTGACGCCGGGTGGTGCCGGTAGACGAGCAAGGGGCATCGAGAAGGGCGGCATCGAAGAGCTCCTCCGGGCGGAAATTCGCCATGTCGATCTCTTTCGTCCGGGCTACGAGGCCGAGCCGTTCGAGATTGGCCTTCAGCCGCCGCAACCGGCTGGACGACTGGTCGAGCGCCGTCACCTGCGCCCCGGCAAGAACGAGTTGGGCCGTCTTGCCGCCTGGTGCCGCGCAGAGATCGACCACCGTCTTGCCGGAAAGATCGTCGAAGAGGCGCGCCGGGATCGAGGCGGCGGCATCCTGCACCCACCACGTGCCTTCCGCAAAGCCCTGCAAGGACGGGATCGCCCCGGAAAACTCACCGAGCCGAACGGAGCCGGTCGGCAGCACCATGCCGCCAAGGCGCCCGGCCCACCCGGCGGCGTCGGACTTTACCGTCAGGTCGATCGCCGCTGGAACGAGTTGCGCTTCCGAGATGCCTTCCGCCTGGGCTTCGCCGTAATGAGCGACCAGGCGCTCATAGAACCAGGCCGGAATGGCCGGCACGGCATTCACCGTCTCGAGGATCGCCTCCTTCTCGCGCGAAAGCCGCCGGAGCACCGCGTTGACGAGGCTGGCGAAGCGGCGATTCCGCGGATCGGCCTGCGCCTGCTCGACGGCAAGGTCGACGGCGGAATGATCCGGGATGTCGAGATAAAGGATCTGCGCTGCTGCGACCGTCAGCACGTGTTCGAGCGCGCGGGCGCCATCCGGCAGGGGGGTCTGGATCAGCGAGTCGATCGCAGCGCGGACCCGCGGCAGGTGCCGGAGCGCCGAATTGAGGATGGCGCGCACCAGCGCCCGGTCGGCATCGTTGAGCTCGCGATAGGCCGGATTGCCGTGCTCCTGGTCGAGCATGCCGTCGAGCGGCGTCTTGCGGTCGATCACCGCCGCCAGGATCTTGGCGGCCGCCTGGCGGCTTTTCAGCCCCGGCTTAAAAACGGCGCCGGCAGCATCGGGCCGCTGACCGGGCTTCTGGAACGGCTTGCTTCGGCGGGCTCGTTTCGGATGCGAATCGTTTTGTCTGTCTTCGGGCATCAGGACCAGGGGCCTTTCGGCGGTTCGGAACCACCGCGACCCCAGCCGGTTCTCGGGACAGAGCGCGATTTGCGCACCGAATTATCAGGGCGAGCCGGCGGCGTCGAGCCCGCCGACATCTCGCCTGCCATCCGCTCGAGCGCGGCGACGCGGTTTTCGGTGTTCGGATGCGTCGAGAAGAGGTTGTCCATGCGCTCGCCCGAAAGCGGATTAATGATGAACATGTGCGCCGTCGCCGGATTGCGCTCCGCGTCCTGGTTGTGAATGACATGGGCAGCGCCGGCGATCTTCCGGAGCGCCGAGGCGAGCCAGAGAGGATTGCCGCAGATCTCGGCGCCGCGCCGGTCGGCGGAGTATTCGCGCGTGCGGCTGATCGCCATCTGCACCAGCATGGCCGCTAGCGGAGCGACGATCATCGCGATCAGGACACCGATAAACCCGAGAGGATTGTTGTTCTCGCGGTTGCCGCCGAAGAAGAAGGCGAAATTGCCGAGCATCGAAATGGCACCGGCGAGCGTCGCCGTCAGGGTCATCGTCAAAGTGTCGCGGTATTGGATATGCGCGAGCTCATGCGCCATGACGCCGGCCACCTCCTCATAGGAGAGCGACTGCAGCAGGCCGGTGGAGGCGGCGACCGCGGCATTCTGCGGGTTGCGGCCGGTGGCGAAGGCGTTCGGCTGCGGGCTATCGATGACGTAGACGCGCGGCATCGGCAGACCGGCATTCTGCGCCAGGTCGCGCACGATGCCGTAATATTCCGGCGCACTGCGCTCGTCGACCTCCTGGGCCCGATACATCCTGAGCACCATGCGGTCGGAATTCCAGTAGGAGAAGAAGTTCATGCCCGCGGCCATGACCAGGGCGATCATCATGCCGCCCCTGCCGCCAATGACATAGCCGACAGCCATGAACAGGACGGTCATGAAGGCAAGCAGCATTGCGGTGCGCACGAGGTTCATGGATCAGACTCCAGGCACTCAGGTCGTTTTCGTTCAACCTCGGAGCAGGCTGCCCCGAACTGCTCAAACGTTTCACGTGAATCAGGGTTCCCGCTTCGACGGAAGCGACTTATATGATGGGGACGAGGCCCCCGTTCTTCAATATCCTAAGGCTGATCCGACTCGCACATGCAGAACGACAACGACAATTCACCCGATCGGCCCAAGCGGCCGCTGTCACCCGCGGCCCTCCGCGCGCTCCAGGAAGCGGACGAGCGACGCCGCACCGAGGAGAAAAAGGAAGCGCCGGCAGAAATCGGCGGCCGCGGCGGGCTGGATCCGTCCCGTTTCGGCGATTGGGAAATCAAGGGCCGGGCGATCGATTTCTAAGGCGATTATCGTTTCGACAGCGAATCGATGATGCTTTCCCGAGCACAACTCGCTCGACCCTGCGGCACATTACGCTGGGAATTCGGCTGGTGCAGTGGCGTAACGCCCCTCATCCCGCTGCCGCGACCTTCTCCCGCAAGCGGGGAGAAGGAGGATGGGGCACGGCCTTAGTCCCCTCTCTTCGCGAGCGGGAAGAGGGCTAGGGTGAGGGGCAAAAGGCTCAATCAACCTTAAACTCACCTCACGCCCGGTTCTGCCGATTGGCGATCAGGTCGTCGACAACCGCCGGGTCGGCGAGCGTCGAGGTATCGCCGAGCGAGCCGAAATCGTCCTCGGCGATCTTGCGGAGAATCCGGCGCATGATCTTGCCCGAGCGCGTTTTCGGCAGGCCGGGCGCGAACTGAATCTTGTCCGGCGTGGCGATCGGCCCGATCTCCGAGCGGACATGCTTGACCAGTTCCTGGCGCAGTTCGTCGCTGCCGGCCTCGCCCGCCATCAGCGACACGTAGCAATAGATGCCCTGGCCCTTGATCGGGTGCGGATAGCCGACAACCGCGGCTTCCGAGACGAGGTGATGCGAGACGAGCGCCGATTCGACCTCGGCCGTCCCGAGGCGGTGGCCGGAGACGTTCAAGACGTCATCGACGCGGCCGGTGATCCAGTAATAGCCGTCCTCGTCGCGGCGGCAGCCGTCGCCGGTGAAGTATTTGCCCTTGTAGGTCGAGAAATAGGTCTGGATGAAGCGCTCGTGGTCGCCATAGACGGTGCGCATCTGCCCCGGCCAGCTGTCGATGATGCAGAGATTGCCGTCCGCCGGTCCGTCGATCACCTTGCCCTCATTGTCGACGATCTGCGGCTTGACGCCGAAGAAGGGCCGTGTCGCCGAGCCGGGCTTCAGATCGGTGGCGCCCGGCAGCGGCGTGATCAGGATGCCGCCGGTCTCCGTCTGCCACCAGGTGTCGACGATCGGCGAACGCTCCTCGCCGACAACATGGTAGTACCATTCCCAGGCTTCCGGATTGATCGGTTCGCCGACGGTTCCGAGCAGGCGCAACGACGAGCGCGACGAGCGTTTGACGAAATCGTCGCCGGCGCCCATCAGCGAGCGGATCGCCGTCGGTGCCGTATAGAAGATGTTGACCTTGTGCTTGTCGACGACCTCCCAGAAGCGGCCGGCATCCGGGAAGTTCGGCACGCCCTCGAACATCAGCGTCGTCGCGGCGTTGGCGAGCGGCCCGTAGACGATATAGGAATGGCCGGTTACCCAGCCGACATCGGCCGTGCACCAGTAGATATCGCCGTCGTGATAATCGAAGACATATTGGTGGGTCATCGAGGCATAGACGAGATAGCCGCCGGTCGTGTGCAGCACCCCCTTGGGCTTGCCGGTGGAGCCGGACGTATAGAGGATGAACAGCGGCTCTTCGGCGCTCATCTTCTCCGGCGGGCAATGTGGCTCGGCGGTTGCGGTTTCCTGGTGGTACCAGAGATCGCGGCCCGGCGCCCAGCCGACCTTGCCGCCAGTGCGGCGCACCACCAGCACCTTGTTGACCATGACATGCTGGCGGGCAGCGATGTCGATCGCCTTGTCGGTGTTTTCCTTGAGCGGCACCGGCTTGCCGCCGCGCAAGCCCTCGTCGCAGGTGATGACGAAGGTCGATTCGCAGTCGACGATGCGGCCGGCGAGCGCCTCCGGCGAGAAGCCGCCGAAAACGACCGAGTGGATGGCGCCGATGCGGGTGCAGGCGAGCATCGCAAAGGCCGCTTCCGGGATCATGGGCATGTAGATGGTGACGCGGTCGCCTTTTTGGACGCCATGCTTCTTCAGCACGTTGGCAAGACGGCAAACCCTGTCGTAAAGCTCGTTATAGGTGATCTTCTTGTCGAGGTATGGATTGTCGCCTTCCCAGATGATCGCCGTCTTGTCGCCATGCGTCTTCAGATGGCGATCGATGCAATTGTAGGAGACGTTGGTGAGGCCGTCTTCGAACCACTTGATCGAAACGTCGCCCTCGAAGGACGTATTCTTGACCTTGGTATAGGGCTGGAACCAGTCGATCCGCTTGCCATGCTCGCCCCAGAACGTCTCCGGATCGGCAATGCTCTGCTCATACCATTTCAGATAGGTCGCGTTGTCGATGAGCGTGCGATTCTTGGCCGCTTCCAGGACCGGATGGGTCTTGACGTCCATGTTTTCCTCCCTGCGCATTGCTGCTGGATCACGATGCTTGGGGCCGGGTCTGCCCAGACCGCCAGCAGGATCGTTTTTCGAAGTCGGAGCGGGATTCCACCGCTCGCGGCGGCACTCCCACCGCCCGTTCGGACGATTCATAGCAGGTCAAAGCTTGGCCGCAATTAGACAAAAGCACATTCGGAAGTGAAGAATTGCAATTTCGAGACAACAACGATATAGAACGCTCAATTCCCGGAAATCAGTGGTAGACTCCACGGCCCGCGACACCGGCGCGGACGGACGAAAGGACTATATCCATGGCTCAGCAATTGCTTATGCCCAAGGCAACGGCCGTCTGGCTCGTTGACAACACCGCGCTGTCGTTCGACCAGATCGCGCAGTTCTGCAAGCTGCACCCGCTCGAAGTCAAAGCGATAGCCGACGGTGAATCGGCGCAGGGCATCAAGGGCCTCGATCCGATTGCCACCGGTCAGCTTTCGCGCGACGAGATCGCCCGCGGCGAGGGAAATCCGAACCATAAGCTCAAGCTCTCCGAGCCGAAGGTCCGCGTGCCGGATTCGAAGCGCAAGGGCCCGCGCTACACCCCGGTTTCGAAGCGGCAGGACCGTCCGAACGCCATTCTCTGGCTGGTCCGCAACCATCCGGAACTGAAGGACGCACAGATCTCACGCCTCGTCGGCACGACAAAGTCGACGATCGAACAGATTCGCGAGCGCACCCATTGGAACTCGGCCAACTTGACGCCGATGGATCCGGTCACCCTCGGCCTCTGCTCGCAGATCGATCTCGACCTGGAAGTCGAGCGCGCCGCCAAGGGCCGCCCGTTGCCGACGGCAGCCGAGTTGGGCGCCACGCTCGAGTCGGCACGGGAAACCGAGAAGATCGACTACAGCTTCGATCGCGAGGAAGAGAAGGAAATCGACGCCGACGCCGTCTTCGCCAAGCTGAAGTCTCTGAAGTCGGACCGTAAGGACGAAGAGGAAGACGACAACTACTGATCGCCTCGTCACCGGTGATGAAATGCAGAACCCGGGCCGCAGGTCCGGGTTTTTTGTTGGCTTTAATTGCAAGGGTAAGGGCGTAATTTGCCCACTTAATAAGCCGAGCCGGTCGAACCATCGAGGTTGTGGCGTTCGGTGCCCTTGAGCGGCGGATTGAAGATGCTGACGAGGATCAGGTCCTTGTCGCTACCGCCACGCAGATAGTGCCTGTCATGTTTGTCGAGCACATAGATGTCGCCCTGTCGGATGGGAAAGACATTGCCTTCCATGTCCTCCACCTCACCCTCTCCGGCGATGCAATAGCAGGCTTCGAGATGGTTGCGGTATTGGAGCAGCGACACGGTTTTCGCCCGCACCACCGTGTGGCAGACGGTAAATCCCATCCCGTCCCTTTCCGTCAGCAGGCGGTGGCTGGTACCGCTTCCCCACTCAACGAAGTGATCGGTGGTTTCGACATCTTGCAGGCTGCGCACGAACATGCTGTTCTCCAATGTGTAAGAGCGTTTGACAAATCAGGGAGAACCGGCTCTCGTCGGTCACCTTGAAGTCCTTTATTCCCCGGAGTACCGGTTCGTACAAACGACGATTCCTCATCGGATAGTTGAGGAGAATTTACATATGCTGCCTCCCCTAGGCGCACTTCGCGTCTTCGAAGCCGCCGCCCGACTTGCGAGCTTCTCGCGGGCCGCCGACGAGTTGCATGTCACCCATGCCGCCGTGAGCCATCAGATGCGGCAGTTGGAAGAGTGGTTCGGCCGCCCGCTGTTCCTGCGTGAAAAGCGCGGCGTCCGGCTCGCGACCGAAGCCGAACGGCTCGCGGAAGCCCTCTCGGCCAGCTTCGAACGGATTGCCGCCGAAGCGGAAGCCTTGAAGCTCAGAACGAAATCGGGAATCACCGTCGGCTGCATTCCCTCGATCGCGACGCGCTGGCTGATCCCGGCGCTCGGCGGTTTCCTGGCCGCCCATCCCGACATTACCGTCAAGGTGATCTATGCCACGGCTGCGCAACGCCTGCGCGAAACCGGCTGCGATGTGCTGATTACGCTGGGCGCCGATACGTCGGATAGCGTCACTTGCGAGCGGCTTTTTTCCCGCGTCAACCGGCCGGTGGCCAGTCCGCGCTATCTTGAACGGAGGGGTGGACTCGACAATGCACAGCAGATCGCAGCGGCGCATCTCCTGCACGACGAGACGACCGCCCATTGGCAGCAATGGTTCGCCCGAGCCGGCATAACTCCGCCGGGACCAGCGAAAGGCCCGGTCTTTCAGGATTTCAATCTGCTCGCGACGGCCGCCATCGCCGGCCACGGCGTTGCCCTCTGTCCGGTCGAGGTATGCCGGCGCGAGATCGCCAATGGCGACCTGATCGTACTTTCCGAGACGTCCATCCTCGAAGAGGAGAGCTATTTCCTGATCTGCAGGACTGCGCGCCAGAAGGCCGCATCCATCTTCTGCGCCTGGTTCAAAGGCGTGGTCGAACTGCAGGCCGGCTGATGTCCCGCGTCAGACGCCGATTCCCTTGGCATGCAGCGCTTCGGTGATCTCTTCGAGAATCGCGGGGTCGTCGATCGTGGCCGGCATCTTCCAGGGCTGCCGGTCGGCGATCTTCTGGATCGTCGCGCGCAGGATCTTGCCCGACCGGGTCTTCGGTAGCCGCTTGACGCAGATCGCGGTTCGGAAGGCGGCGACCGGGCCGATGCGCTCGCGGACGAGGGCGATCACTTCCTTCTCGATCTCCGCCGTCTCACGGGAAACATTCGCGTTGATCACTAGGAAGCCGGCCGGAACCTGCCCCTTCATCGGATCGGCGATGCCGATCACCGCACATTCGGCAACATCCGGATGGCTGGCGCAGACCTCCTCCATGGCGCCTGTCGAAAGCCGGTGACCGGCGACATTGATGATGTCATCGGTACGGGCCATGATGAAGACATAGCCCTCCTCGTCGATGTAGCCGGCGTCGGCCGTCTTGTAGTAGCCGGGATATTCCTCGAGATAGGCGGACCGAAAGCGGTCGTCGGCCTTCCAGAGGGTCGGCAGGCATCCGGGCGGGAGCGGCAGCTTGACGACTACATTGCCGAGCGTGCCGGCCCTGACCGGATGGCCGGCATCGTCAAGGACCTGCACGTCATAGCCAGGGAGGGGAACAGCGGGCGATCCGTATTTCACCGGCAGCAGGCCGAGGCCGAGCGGATTGCCGGCAACCGGCCAGCCGGTCTCCGTCTGCCACCAGTGATCTATGACCGGAACGCCGAGCGCCCGCTCGGCCCAGCGGATCGTGTCCGGATCGGCTCGCTCTCCCGCAAGATAAAGCGCCCGGAAGCGCGACAGGTCATGACGGGCAGCGTGGGAGGCTTCCGGATCCTCCTTGCGGATCGCTCTGAGCGCCGTCGGGGCGGTGAACATGACCGCTACGCCGTGCTCGGCAATGATCCGCCAATAGGTGCCTGGATCGGGCGTCCCCACCGGCTTGCCTTCGAAAAGCACCGAGGTGCTGCCATTGAGGAGCGGTCCGTAGACGATATAGGAGTGCCCGACCACCCAGCCGATGTCGGACGCCGCCCAGAACACCTCGCCGGGCAGGACGCCGAAGAAGTTTTCCATCGACCATTTGAGGGCGACCATGTGGCCGCCATTGTCGCGCACCACGCCCTTCGGCTGGCCGGTGGTTCCGGACGTGTAGAGGACATAGAGCGGATCGGTGGATGCGACCGCCGCACAGGGCGCTTCCTCGCCGGCCCGCTTCGCCGCTGCAAGGGCGGCGGCGAAATCGATATCGCGGCCGGGTACCATATCGGCGGCAAGCATCTCGCGCTGGAAGATCAGGCAATGGGCGGGCTTGTTGCTGGCGATCTCGATCGCCTGATCGAGCAGCGGCTTGTAGGAGACGGTGCGGCCGGGTTCCAGCCCGCAGCTTGCCGACACGACGAGCTTGGCCTGGCAATCGTCGATTCGCACGGCGAGTTCGTTGGCGGCGAAACCGCCGAAGACGACCGAGTGCACGGCGCCGATCCGCGCCGCCGCCAGCATGGCGATCGCGGCCTCCGGGATCATCGGCATATAGATGATGATCCGGTCGCCCTTGACGATGCCGAGCTTGCCATAGACGGCGGCCATCGCCTTGACGTCGGCGAGCAGCGCCGCATAGGAGATCTTCTCGATCCGCCCGGTGACGGGACTGTCATAGATGAAGGCCGTCTGTTCGGCACGACCGGCCTTCACGTGGCGGTCGAGACAGTTGTAGCAGGTGTTGGTTACGCCATCCGGAAACCAGTGACCGTACGTTCCGAGTTCGGCGTCGAAGATGCGGCGGGGCCTTTCGAACCAGTCGATTGCCTCTGCGGCCTCGGACCAGAACCCACTCGGATCGGCTTTCCATGCGGCATACACGTCGGAATAGCGGCTCGCCATTTCCGTTCTCCTCCACTGACTTCCGGACGGATTGGCCCGGCTCCTCGGTCCTGAAGGATAGGCCTGTGGAGCGAAAGATGAAGCCCGACGAAAGAGTAATGGAGCGGAACAGCGGGTTCCGAGCTTCACCTCAAGATTCAAGAAAATCAGCGCGTACCGAAAATCGCCGATCCGACCCGCACGCTGGTGGCGCCGAAGCTGATGGCCGTTTCGAAATCGCCGGACATGCCCATGGACAGGCGGGTAAGGCCGCATCTGGCGGCGAGCTTGGCAAGCAAGGCGAAATGCGGACCCGGATTTTCGTCGATGGGCGGGATGCACATCAGCCCTTCTACGTCGAGACCGAGCTCCGCGCGGCAGAGGTCGACGAAGGCAACTGTGTCCTCCGGCGCTATTCCAGCCTTCTGCGGTTCAAGCCCGGTATTGACCTGCACATAAAGCCGGGGTCTGCGGCCCTGTCGCTCCATCTCGGCGGCGACGGCGCGGGCGATCTTCTCGCGATCGATCGTCTCGATCACATCGAAAAGGGCGACGGCGTCGGCCGCCTTGTTGGATTGCAGCGGACCGATCAGGTGGAGCTCGATATCGGGCGTCTCGGCCTTCAACTCCGGCCACTTGCCCTGCGCTTCCTGGACGCGGTTCTCGCCGAACACACGCTGCCCTGCGGCAATCGCCGGCCGGATCGCGTCCGCCTCGAAGGTCTTCGAGACGGCGACGAGCATGACGACGCCTTCAGCCCGTTTCGCCGCCTTTTCGCTCATGCGAATCCGGCTCAAGACATCGTTCAGTCGTTCCTCTACGTCCATGCTTGTGCTCCTTGCCATTCGAGGCTTGCAAGCCGAATTATTGAAACTTGCCGTGCTTGCCAAGCCCGGCCAAGCCGAGGTCGGCCAATTCCGCCAAAGTACGGCGCGCCCGGCCTTCAAAACTTGACGGTCAGGCGGTTTCATGATGAAGGTCAGGCCAACTATCACAAGGGCGCCTTAGCCCCGCAGATTTTCCGGAACATCGACAGAGACATGGCTACCGAACGATATAATCCGCGTGACGCCGAACCGCGCTGGCAGCAGGAATGGGATGCGCGCAAGGTCTTCGAGACGAGGAACGACGATCCGCGTGAAAAATACTACGTGCTCGAGATGTTCCCCTATCCGTCCGGACGGATCCATATGGGGCATGTGCGCAACTACACGATGGGCGACGTCGTCGCCCGCTACAAGCGCGCCCGCGGCTTCAACGTGCTGCATCCGATGGGCTGGGACGCCTTCGGCATGCCCGCCGAGAACGCCGCCATGGAGCGCGGCGTGCATCCGGCCGGCTGGACCTATCAGAACATCGCGGCGATGAAGGCGCAGCTCAAGGTCATGGGCCTGTCGCTCGACTGGAGCCGCGAATTCGCCACCTGCGATCCGGCCTATTACCAGCGCCAGCAATACCTGTTCCTCGACTTCCTGGAAAAAGGTCTGGTCTACCGCAAGCAGTCGAAGGTCAACTGGGATCCGATCGACAACACCGTGCTCGCCAACGAGCAGGTGATCGACGGTCGCGGCTGGCGCTCCGGCGCGCTGGTCGAGCAGCGCGAGCTGACCCAATGGTTCTTCCGTATCACCGATTTCAGCCAGGACCTGCTCGACTCGCTCGACACGCTGGATCAGTGGCCGGAAAAGGTGCGGCTGATGCAGAAGAACTGGATCGGTCGCTCCGAGGGGCTGTTGCTCCGGTGGGAACTCGATCCTGAGACCGTTCCCCGCGAGAGCAGCGAACTGACCGTCTACACGACGCGGCCGGACACGCTCTTCGGCGCCTCCTTCCTGGCGATTTCGGCCGACCACCCGCTTGCCAGGGAAGCCGCCGCCAGGGATGCCGCGGTCGACGCCTTCTGCGAGGAATGCCGGCGCGCCGGCACCTCGATCGCCGCCCTCGAAACGGCCGAGAAAAAGGGCATCGACACCGGCATTCGCGCCCGCCACCCGTTCGATCCGAACTGGGAACTGCCCGTCTATGTCGCCAATTTCGTGCTGATGGACTATGGCACGGGCGCCATCTTCGGCTGCCCTTCCGGCGACCAGCGCGACCTGGATTTCGCCCGCGCCTACGGCCTGCCGGTCGTGCCGGTGGTGATGCCGAAGGATGCCGATGCCGCTTCCTTCACGATCGGCGACGAAGCCTATGTCGGTGACGGCGTGATGATCAATTCGCGCTTCCTGGATGGTCTCTCCACGGAAGAGGCCTTCGAGGCGGTCGCCTCGAAGCTCGAAAATGAGACGCTGAACGGCGCGCCGCGTGCGGAGCGCAAGGTGAATTTCCGCCTGCGCGACTGGGGTATCTCCCGGCAGCGTTATTGGGGCTGCCCGATCCCGGTCATCCATTGCGAGGCTTGCGGCGTCGTTCCGGTGCCGAAGGCGGATCTGCCGGTCACACTGCCGCCGGACGTCACCTTCGACAAGCCGGGCAACCCGCTCGACCGGCACCCGACCTGGCGGCATGTCGCCTGCCCTGAATGCGGCAAGGATGCCCGTCGGGAAACTGACACGATGGACACTTTCGTCGATTCCTCCTGGTACTTCACGCGCTTCACCGCGCCCTGGGAGGACAAGCCGACCGATCCGAAGGTCGCCAATCACTGGCTGCCGGTCGACCAGTATATCGGCGGCATCGAGCACGCCATCCTGCACCTGCTCTATTCGCGCTTCTTCACCCGGGCGATGAAGGCGACCGACCACGTGGCGCTGGACGAACCGTTCAAGGGTCTGTTCACACAAGGCATGGTCGTGCACGAGACCTATAGCCGCGGCGAGGGTGCGCAGCGCGAGTGGGTCACGCCGGCCGAAATCCGCATCGAGGAAATCGACGGCCGCCGCCGTGCGGTCTTGATCGAGACGGGGGAGGAAGTCGCCATCGGCTCGATCGAGAAGATGTCGAAATCCAAGAAGAACGTCGTCGATCCCGACGACATCATCGCTTCCTACGGCGCCGACACGGCACGCTTCTTCGTGCTCTCCGATTCGCCGCCGGACCGCGACGTGATCTGGTCCGAGGCGGGCGTCGAAGGCGCTCACCGCTTCGTACAGCGCGTCTGGCGGCTGGTGGGAGAAGCCGCGGAAGGCCTGCGCGGCGTAAATGCTTTGCCGGCTAAGGAAGGCGAGGGGTTGGCGATTTCTCAGACCGCCCATCGTACGCTCCGCGCCGTCGAAGCCGACTACGACAAGCTTGCCTTCAACAAGGCTGTCGCCCGCATCTACGAACTCGTCAACGCTCTTGCCGCACCGCTGACGCAAGTCGCCGCCGGCAAGGCCGACGGGTCCGTTACCGCTGCGGTCAAGGATGCAACGACGATCCTGATCGACCTGATTGCACCGATGATGCCGCATCTGGCGGAAGAGTGCTGGCGCGAGATCGGCGGCGAAGGGCTGATCGCCGAACGCCCATGGCCGGCCTTCGACCCGGCACTCGTCGTTGAGAACGAAATCACCTTGCCGGTGCAGATCAACGGCAAGAAACGCGCCGATTTGACAATCGCGCGCGACGCAGATCAGAGTGCGATCGAAAGCGCCGTCCTCGCGCTTGACGCCGTCCAGGCGGCGCTCAACGGCGGCAAACCGAAAAAAATCATCGTCGTGCCCCAAAGGATCGTCAATGTCGTTGTCTGAGAAAGCTGGCCTTCGTTCCCGCTCCTTTGGCGTGCTTGCCGGCACCTTGCTGCTAGCGGTACTGGGCGGTTGCCAGGTGCGTCCGCTCTATTCGGACGGCCCGACCGGCGCCACGTCCGCGGCCCTTGGCTCCGTCGAGATCTCGGAAGCCGACGACCGCGTCGAACAGGAAGTGCGCAATGCCTTGATCTTCCTGGCCGCCGGCGGTCGGGGCGAGCCCGTCAACCCGCAATACCATCTCGCCCTCAACGTCTCGCACCGGACGATGGGCGTGCTTTACGACGATGCCGAGGACCGCGCAGCCGCCGGCCGCATCGTCGTCAAGGCGGACTACAATCTGACGCGGACGGCGACAGGCGAGACGGTGAAGGCCGGCTATCGCTCGGCGGTTGCGCTCGCCGACTTCCCGGAACAGGAATTCGCCAAGGTGCGCGCCGTGCGTGACGCCGAAAGCCGCGCCGCAAAGGAACTGGCGGAACTCATCAGGGCCGATATCGCCGCCGCCCTTGGCCGCTGAGGACCGGTTAGTCGGATGAGCGAGGTCAAGTCGCACGAATTCGACAGCTTCTTGAACAAAGGCGCGTCGAACTACCGCCTTTTCCTGCTCTACGGCCCCGATCGCGGCCTTGTCTCGGAGCGCGCCGGGCAGCTTGCCGGCCGCTCCGGCGTTGCTCTCGACGATCCGTTTGCCCTCGTGAAGCTTGACGCGTCGGAGCTGCAGCAGGGGGCCGGCCGGATACTGGACGAGGTCAATGCCATCGGTCTCTTCGGCGGTGAGAAACTCGTCTGGATCCGCGGCGCCTCGGGCGAGAAGGCGGTCGCCGAGGCGCTGCAAGTCCTCGCCGACAGCCCCCCCGCCGGCAGCACGCTCATCATCGAGGCCGGCGATCTCAAGAAGGGGGCAGCGCTCAGGAAGATCGGCGAATCCTCGCGGGCCGTCGCCTCGGTCGCCTGCTACAGCGATGATGCGCGCGGCCTGCACGCCCTGATCGACAAGGAACTCGCCGAGGCGGGTTTGCGCATAAGCCCGGCGGCGCGCGAGCATCTTGTTGAAGCGCTCGGCGGCGATCGTATCGCCTCGCGCAACGAGCTGCGCAAGCTCGCGCTCTACTGCCGCGGCAAGGATATTGTCGACGAGGAGGATGTCCTCGCCATCGTCGGTGATGCCAGCGCCATTTCTGTCGATGACGCGGTGGATGCGGTGCTCCAGGGTGACATCGATGCGCTGCTGCACGCCATGAAAAAGATCACCACGTCGAAAACGCCGCCCTTCCTGGTGCTGCAGGCCTGCCTCCGGCAGTTTCAGCAACTGGACGTAATGCGCGCCGAAATGGACGCGAACCGGCAACAGGCGAGCCAGGTGGTCGCAAGCCTCGGCCGCGGCCTGCATTTCCGGCGCAAGCCGATCGTCGAGGCGGCGCTGAAACATTGGACCGCGCCTGCGATCCGGCGCGAACTCGGCCGCCTGCAGGCGACCATCTATCAGAGCCGTGCCCGGCAGAGCCTCGAGGAAAGCCTCGTGCTGCAAAACCTGCTGGCAATTGCTATTCAATCGGCACGGCGCTGAAGGCCACCGCCGCGGTTGTAGCCTCAGCTCCATGCGAACCGAGCGCTTTCTTCAATAGAGCGCAACGGAGTTGCCGCCACGTCACTGCAGGAAATTGTGCCGCTCGGACGAGAATGGTCCGGCGTAGGCACTCGCTGGTCAACTGCTCTCCGGCGACAGGAGCGCGATCTTCAGCGCCGTTCAAGCAGCCGGCAGATCTCCTCGAGCTGATCGAGCGTCTTGTAGGCGATCCGAAGGTGTCCGCCGGAGGCCTTGTGGCTGACGGTAACTTCCAGCCCCAGGCTGTCCGAAAGCGTCCGTTCCAGCGCCAGCGTGTCGGCGTCCTTTTCCTCGCGATGCCGCCCCTTGGCGAAGTTGGGATCGTTCTGGGCCTTGATGTCGTTCTGCGCGAGGCGCTCCGCGTCGCGTACCGAGAGCCCCTTGGCAACGATCGAGCGCGCCAGCGCCACCGGATCGGAGGTCGGCACCAGGGCGCGGGCGTGGCCGGCAGAGAGGCTGCCGTCGGAAAGCATGTCGCGCACCGGCTCCGGCAATTTTAGCAGCCGCAGGCTGTTGGCGACATGGCTGCGGCTCTTGCCGATGATGTCGCCGAGGTCGTTCTGGGTGTAGCCGTGCTCGGCAATCAGCTGTTCGTAACCGAGCGCCTCTTCCAGCGGGTTGAGATCGGAGCGCTGGACGTTTTCGACGATGGCAATTTCCAGCGCCGTCCGATCGTCGACGTCGCGCACGATCACCGGAATCTCGGTGAAGCCGGCAAGCTGAGCGGCGCGCCAACGGCGCTCGCCCGCAATAATTTCGTAGCGTTCATGACCGACGGTGCGGACGACGACTGGTTGAACAATGCCATGTTGGCGGATCGAACTTGCCAGATCCTGCAGTTCCGCCTCGTCGAATTGCCGTCGCGGGTTGCGCGGGTTGCGCGAGACGAATTCAATTGGAACACGCCGGTCGGCATTGACCGGGCTCGTCGGCGCCGTTCCGCTTTGCAACGGCTGATCCATCTCGCCGATCAAGGCGGCCAAGCCGCGGCCAAGGCGTCTCTTGGAGCTGTCGTCGTTCATACTACACCCGATGATTACGAAACCGAAACAATCACGCAGCTTTGCGCTGCCGCTCACGCTGGATGACTTCCGAGGCCAGCTGCAGATAGGCCTGACTACCGGCGCATTTGAGATCATAGAGAATGGCCGGCTTGCCGTAGGATGGCGCCTCCGAAACACGGACGTTCCTGGGAATCAACGTGTGATAGACCTTCTCGCCCAGGTGTGTCCTGACATCGCTGACGACCTGCTGGGCGAGATTGTTGCGCGAGTCGAACATTGTCAGCACGATGCCCTGAATATCCAGGCTCGGGTTGACGGTGCGACGGACCTGATCGACCGTCTCCAGCAGCTGGCTCAGACCCTCGAGCGCGAAGAACTCGCACTGAAGCGGTACAAGCACCGAATGCGCCGCCGCCATGGCATTCATCGTCAGCAGGTTAAAGGAGGGCGGGCAATCCACGAGAACGTAGGAATAGGTGAGTGCCTCGGGCGCGGCGAGCGCCTTGCGCAGGCGGAAAACCCGATCGGACTCGCGAGAAATCTCCATTTCGACGCCGAGTAGATCCATGGTCGACGGGACGATGGCCAAGTTCGGCACCGCTGTCTCCTGGGCAATCTCGCCGATCGAGTGGCTCCCCATCATCAGCTCGTAGGATGACAAATGCCTATCGCGCCGCTGGATGCCCAGTCCGGTGCTGGCGTTCCCCTGAGGATCGAGATCGACGATCAGGACCCTTTCGCCGATCGCCGCCAGCGCTGTCGCCAGGTTGATTGCGGTGGTCGTCTTGCCGACGCCGCCTTTCTGATTGGCAATGGTGATGATCCGATTTCTTGGGCCAAACATGCTTCGCTCGCCTATCACTTCGTCCGACGTGAAAGATTTGCAATCTCGAGCACAACCGAATCCGGCTCGACGACACTTGCATGTTTTACCAGATCGAATTGAAAGCGGCTAACCGCTTTATCAACTTCCGTTTGATAATCCCGGCCTTTGTGAAAGAAGGCGACGGTTTTCGCGTCGTTCTGAAGCATCCACGGCGCGCAATAGTCAAGCAATTGCGACAAATCGGCGAGCGCACGGGCCGAAATCGCGTCACAGCGCGGGATAGCGGAAGCGGCTTGCTCGATTCGAATCGGATGAACCGATCCGCGGGCCCCTGTTTCGTTGAGAGCAACGCGCAAAAATGCAGCCTTCTTGTTGTTGCTTTCGACGAGATGGACCCATCCATCTGAAAATTCGGAGAGACAGATGGCAGTGATAACGCCTGGGAAACCGCCGCCGCTGCCAAGATCTACCCAGACCTTGGGCGAGGGAGACAGCTGAAAGATCTGCAGACTGTCTAGTATATGGCGCTGCCACAGATCCTCAAGCGTAGACGGTGCCACAAGGTTGATCGACTTCGCCCACTTCTGAAAAAGCCCGGCGAAATGCTCCAGCTTTTCGTGCGTTTCACGTGAAACACGCAGCGCTTTCATGCGCTCGGCAGGACTCGCTTTCATTGCGCCGCACGCCTCGCAGCCAACGCACCGCGCTCCTGCCGCCGCAGCCAGGACAGCAGCAGCGACACGGCCGCGGGGGTCATGCCATCGACCTTCATCGCCTGCGCCAAATTGCACGGCCGCTGCTGCGCCAGTTTTTGCTTCAGCTCGTTGGAGAGCCCCGGCAAGTCGCTATAGTCAAAGTCGTCCGGAATCGATGCGCTCTCTTCCCGCCGAACACCGGCGATGTCTGCCGCCTGGCGCTCCATGTAGACGGCATAAGCAGCATCGATCGCGAGCGCTTCGGTGACGCGCCGATCAATTCCTTCGAGCTGCGGCCACAGCGGTTTCAGCCCCTGGATCGTCTGGTCCGGGTAGGAAAGGATTTCGAAGGCTGAACGCCGCTGGCCGTCCTGGTTGAGCTTGAGGCCAAACCGCTTGCCCTCGGTCGGTGTGATCGACAGCGATTGCAGGAGCGTGCGGCCGTTCTCATAGGCACCCCTCCACGATGCAAAGCGGGCCCGGCGCGCCTCCCCGACGCAACCGAGCTCGATGCCGACCGGGGTCAAACGCATGTCGGCATTGTCGGCCCTAAGTGACAGGCGATACTCCGCCCGCGAGGTGAACATCCGATAGGGCTCGCTAATTCCGCGCGAGGTCAAATCGTCGACCATCACGCCAATATAGGAGTCTGTCCGGCTGAAGATGAAGGGCTCCCGGCCCGTCGCTGCCAGCGCGGCGTTGAGCCCGGCGACCAGGCCCTGCGCTCCAGCCTCTTCATAGCCGGTCGTGCCATTGATTTGACCAGCCAAGAACAGCCCAGGCATTTTTCGAACCGCCAACGACAACTTGAGCTCGCGCGGATCCACGTGATCATACTCGATGGCGTAGCCGGGCTGAAGAATCACCACATCCTCGAGGCCAGGAATGGTGCGGATAAAGGCCTCCTGGACTTCCTCCGGCAACGAGGTCGATATGCCGTTGGGATAGACGGTGTCATCGTCCAGCCCTTCGGGTTCGAGGAAGATCTGGTGACCGTCCCGTTCGCCGAAGCGGACGATCTTATCTTCGATCGACGGGCAGTAGCGCGGGCCGACTCCCTCGATCTGACCGGAATACATCGCCGAACGGTGAATGTTGTCGGCAATGATTTTGTGGGTGGCGTCCGTCGTCCGGGTTACGCCGCAATCGATTTGGCGATTGACGATCGTGTCGGTCATGAAGGAGAAGGGCACCGGCTGCTCGTCCGGCCCCTGCCGGCCGACGCGGTCCCAGTCGATCGTCCGGCCGTCCAGCCGCGCGGGTGTGCCGGTCTTCAACCGTCCGAGCGTCAGGCCGGAGCGGGAGAGCGTCTCCGATAAGCCGAGCGACGGCTCTTCGCCGACGCGGCCAGCCGGAACCTTGCGATCGCCAATATGAATCAGCCCCTTGAGGAAAGTCCCCGTGGTCAGTACCACCGAGGCGGCCCTAAGGGCCCTGCCATCCTTCATGATCACGCCGGTGACGGCGTCGCCATCGGTCAGAAGGTCAAAGGCGTCACCTTCGATGACCGTGAGATTTTCAATAGCGCCGATCTCCCGCTGCATCGCTTCGCGATAGAGCCGGCGATCCGCCTGTGTGCGCGGTCCCCGGACCGCAGGCCCCTTGCGCCGATTGAGGAGCCGGAACTGGATGCCGGCGGCATCGGCGACGCGTCCCATCAGTCCGTCGAGGGCGTCGATCTCCCGAACCAAGTGCCCCTTGCCGAGGCCGCCGATCGCCGGGTTACAGGACATCACCCCGATCGTCTCGATTTTGTGGGTAACCAGAGCCGTCTGCGCGCCAAGCCGCGCCGCCGCCGAAGCGGCTTCGCAGCCGGCATGACCTCCGCCAATTACGATGACATCATAGCTCGTCATAGACACTCCCGCGCTCGGGTGTTGATTGTTAATCGCCGTATCCTGTCAAGAAGGTTTCACGTGAAACGAGCTTGCGACCCGCTTCAATCGCACGCCATCTCACTTGCCGATGCAGAACTCCGAGAATATCACGTCGAGCAGGTTCTCGACATCCACCCGACCAGTAATCCGTCCAAGTGCGTCGCCGGCGACGCGCAGCTGCTCAGCTTGGAGATCTGCGCCCTCGGTGACCAAGGCGCGCGCCAGCGCGACGCTGGCCTGTTTCAGGCAATCCACATGACGCTTTCTTGACGGGATTGCAAGTGACGTCCGCCCGGCGAGATCCGGCAGGTGCGCCGTGATTTTTTTCAGCAACTCGCCGATGCCGTCGCCGGTCTTCGTCGACAGAAACACATCCGCCTGACCCGCCCGCCAAATCGTTGCGTTTCGGTCGAACTTGGTAGCAACCCGAATGATCGGAGCTTCATCAGCAATCGGCTCGTTCAAAACAAAGCCGTCCGGTTTTTCCGATAGCAAGAGGATCAAATCGGCGTGTCCGATGACTTCCCTTGCCCGGCGGATGCCTTCACGCTCGACGATCTCGTCCGTCTCCCGCAGCCCGGCCGTGTCGAATAGTTTCACCGAGAATCCGGCTAAGGAAAGGTCGACCGAGATGACGTCACGAGTCGTGCCGGCGATCTCCGTCACGATGGCAATGTCCCGCTTCGCCAGCGTATTGAGAAGGCTCGACTTGCCGGCATTCGGCGCGCCGGCAATGACGATCTTAAGGCCATCGCGAATGATCTCGGCCAGCCCGGCCTTTCCGGTATGGGCGTCGATCTCTGCCTGAAGCTTCTCCACATCCCTCCAGATCGTGTCGCTGACGGAGCCCGGGACATCCTCTTCATCGGCAAAGTCGAGTTCCGCCTCGATCATCGCGCGTGCATGGGTCAGGCGTCGCGCCCAGCCGTGGTAAAGAGCCGATTGACCGCCGCTCGCCTGTTCGATCGCCAGGCGACGCTGCATTTCGGTTTCGGCCGAAATCAGGTCGGCCAGTCCCTCGACCTCGACGAGGTCCAACTTGCCGTTCTGAAAAGCGCGCCGCGAGAATTCGCCAGCGTCTGCGTGCCGCAATCCATCGAACTCGCCAAGCGCCTCGAGGACGGCGTGCACGACGGCTCGCCCGCCATGGAGCTGCAGCTCGCAGCAATCCTCCCCCGTGAACGACGACGGTCCGGGAAAATAGATCAACAGCCCGCTATCGAGCATCTCACCGTTTCGATTCCGAATCGTTCGGAGCGAGGCGGAGCGCGGTTTTGGCAGAGCGCCGCAAAGCTGCACGATCGCACCGGCCGTCGCCGGTCCGCTGATGCGAATGACAGCAATCCCGGCGGGCAGGGCGCCGCTGGAGAGCGCGTAGATAGTGTCCGTGAGCTGCATCGGCTTGTTCGATTTGGTGAGCACACAGGTCAAACCTGTGCGCCGGCGGCGTCTTCCGTCTGTATCGAGGAGCTAACTCTCTCTCCTTGCGCCCGAAACAGACGCAGCTGTCGGCACAGGGAACGGCGCAGACTTATGCATGTCTGGGCGCCGGAATGCAAGTATGGTGGGCCCTCGGAGTCCGGCGCAACGTCGGCATTGTTTCACGTGAATCACCGCCGTGCACGGAAGCCGAAGGTCATCTTGGGTTGCCAACGTCAGATCGGCTCGCTGCCCCTCATAGAAAAAGGCGGGACTCGCGAGTCCCGCCTTGCCACAAGAGTCGCCGCAGACCCGATCAGGTGTTCATCGAATCGAAGAAGTCGCCGTTGGTCTTCGTCTGCTTGAGTTTGTCGATCAGGAACTCGATCGCGTCGGTCGTGCCCATCGGCGCGAGAATGCGACGCAACACAAAGATCTTCTGCAGGTCCTGGCGCGGCACCAGCAGGTCTTCCTTGCGCGTGCCGGACTTCAGGATATCCATGGCCGGGAAGATACGCTTGTCGGCGACCTTGCGGTCAAGGACGATTTCCGAGTTGCCGGTGCCCTTGAACTCTTCAAAGATGACTTCGTCCATGCGGCTGCCCGTGTCGATCAGCGCCGTCGCGATAATCGTCAGCGAGCCGCCTTCCTCGATGTTGCGGGCCGCGCCGAAGAAGCGCTTTGGCCGCTGCAGCGCATTGGCGTCGACACCGCCGGTGAGCACCTTGCCTGATGACGGAACGACGGTGTTGTAGGCACGTCCGAGGCGCGTAATCGAATCGAGCAGAATGACCACATCGCGGCCGTGCTCAACGAGGCGCTTGGCCTTTTCGATCACCATCTCGGCCACCTGCACGTGGCGCGTCGCCGGTTCGTCGAACGTCGAGGAGACGACTTCGCCCTTCACCGAGCGCTGCATGTCGGTCACTTCTTCCGGCCGCTCGTCGATCAGGAGAACGATCAGATAGCATTCCGGGTGATTGGCGGTGATCGAATGGGCGATGTTCTGCAGGAGAACCGTCTTACCGGTACGCGGCGGCGCGACGATCAGGCCGCGCTGGCCCTTGCCGAGCGGCGCCACCAAGTCGATGACCCGGGCAGACAGGTCCTTGGAGGTCGGTACTTCCAGTTCCATCTTGAAGCGCTCATTCGGGTAGAGCGGCGTCAGGTTGTCGAAGTGGACCTTATGGCGGATCTTCTCCGGATCGTCGAAATTGATCGTGTTGACCTTGAGCAGCGCGAAGTAGCGCTCGCCTTCCTTCGGTCCGCGGATCGGCCCCTCGACCGTATCGCCCGTCTTCAACGAGAAGCGGCGAATCTGCGACGGCGAAATGTAGATGTCATCCGGACCGGGCAGGTAATTTGCATTTGCCGACCGAAGAAAGCCAAAGCCGTCCTGAAGGACCTCGACAACGCCTTCCCCGATGATTTCTATTTCTTGCGTGGCCAGATTTTTGAGGATGGCGAACATCAGCTCCTGCTTGCGCATGGTGCTGGCGTTCTCGACCTCGAGCTCTTCGGCAAAGGCCAGGAGATCCGTCGGCGTCTTGTTCTTGAGGTCTTGAAGCTTCATTTCAGCCATGAAGAGTCCATGTCTTGTAGGGGAATGGGAGAGGCGTGATTTTCGTAAGGGAGCTGCGAGGGGAAGGGGGCAGGCTCTAAACTTCGTCACAGGCCTTGGGGATGAAGGAGATGCGCGAAAATAGCGATTCACGTGGAACGCCGCAAGGGGGCGCAGCAATTTAGCGGCAACTATTGCAGCTGCGAATCGTTTGAATTCAGAATGGTTTCACGACGGCGAGGATAACGATGACGATCATCAACAGCGTCGGAGCCTCGTTCATCAGCCTCCAGTAGCGGGCGGTCCTTCGATTCACGTCTCGCTCAAAGTCGGAGACCGCCCGGCTAAAATGCATATGCACCAGCGTCAGCAGAAAGACGCAGAAAAGCTTCGCGTGAAGCCAGCCGCCGCTAAACCCGTAGACGCTCCAGGCGAGATAGAGGCCGAGCAGCCAGGCGATCATCATCGCCGGGTTCATGATGACCTTCAGAAGCCGCCGCTCCATCGTCTTGAAGGTCTCGGACTGCGCCGACCCCGGCACGGCGTCGGTGTGATAGATGAAGAGCCGCGGCATATAGAGCAGCGCCGCCATCCAGGAGATCACTGCGATGATGTGGAACGCCTTGATCCAGAGATACAGATCGTCCGGCTGCCCGATGAAGAGCGCCGCCAGCAGCGCGACGAAGATCAAAAGGGCGGCGATCGCGCGTAGCCGCGCCCGCCTTCCGAGCGCGCTATCGGTTTGCCGCTCGATCATCCCCTGATCCCACGAACGCGCGCCACCAGGGCCGCGACGTTCTCCGGGTCCGCCTCCGGCGTGATGCCGTGGCCGAGATTGAAGATCAACGGCCCGTTGCCGAGCGCATCGAGAATGCGGTCGATGCCGTTTTCCATGGCCGACCCGCCGGCAACGACCCGCATCGGATCGAGATTGCCCTGGACCGGTCCGTCCCTCTGCAATTCTGCGGCAAAGGACAGCGGCACCGTCCAGTCGAGGCCGATCGCGTCCGCCCCGGTCAAGCGGCGATAGTCCTTGAGCAGCAGGCCCGCACCCTTTGCAAAGGCGATGATTTTCGCGGAAGGCCGGCGGGCCCGCACCGATGATATCATCCGCCGCACCGGCTCCACGGCAAAGCGGGCGAACTCGTCCTCGCCGAGCACGCCTGCCCAGGAATCGAAGACCTGCACCGCATCGGCGCCGGCATCGATCTGCTCGACGAGATAGTCGGCCGAGATATCGGCAAGGAACGCCAGAAGCTGCTCGAAGGCCTTCGGATCACGGTAGGCAAAGAGCCGCGCCGGCGCCTGGTCCGGCGTGCCGCGGCCGGCGATCATATAGGTCGCAACCGTCCACGGGGCCCCGCAGAAGCCGAGCAGCGTCGTCTCCTGAGGCAATTCCCGCCGGAGCCGAGAGACGGTTTCAAAGACGGGAGCCAGATGGTTCAAGACCTGATCGGCCTTGAGGCTTGCTATGCCGTCGGTGTCGATCGGATCCATCCGCGGTCCATGGCCCTCTTCGAAACGGACGTTTCGGTGCAGCGCGTCGGGAATGACGAGAATATCGGAGAAGAGGATCGCAGCGTCGAAGGCATAGCGCCGGATCGGTTGCAGCGTCACCTCGACGGCGAGATCCGGCGAATAACAGAGATCGAGGAAGCTCCCGGCTTTCGCGCGTGTCGCCCGGTATTCCGGCAGATAGCGGCCGGCCTGGCGCAT